>CAZOEC010000281.1:1097-1533 GCA_964578635.1 uncultured Pseudomonas sp. | reverse complement strand
AGCGCTGCATGAAATCGGCGTTTCCGGCATCACCGTCACCGAAGCCAAGGGCTTTGGACGGCAGAAGGGCCATACCGAACTCTATCGCGGCGCTGAATACGTCGTCGATTTTCTGCCCAAGGTGAAACTGGAAGTCGTGGTGGGCGACGCGCTGGTCGACCGTGTGGTCGAAGCCATCGCTTCCGCCGCGCAGACGGGCCGCATCGGCGACGGCAAGATCTTCGTCATCCCGGTGGAACGCGCGCTGCGCATCCGCACCGGCGAGCGCGACGACGACGCAATCTGAATTTGACGCAGTGCCCAGCTTCCTTTGCGGGAAAGCCGGGTGCGGCGGCATGTATGCGGGGGATGGCCTTGGGACGGGCGGCCTCCATTCGACTCCACCCCTTAATGCCCGGTTTTGCCGGGTGGTTACAAAGGACCAGTGATGGCAAGT
>CAZOEC010000281.1:0-1087 GCA_964578635.1 uncultured Pseudomonas sp. | reverse complement strand
GAGGAAATCGAATGGGTCGATCTTCGTTTCACCGATCCCAAGGGCAAATGGCAGCACCTGACCATGGTCGCCGGCCTGATCGGCGAAGACGAGCTTGAAGACGGTCTGATGTTTGACGGTTCGTCGATCGAAGGCTGGAAGGCCATCAACGAATCCGACATGATCCTGAAGCCCGACCTCGACGCGGTCTATGTCGATCCGTTCTCGGCCACGCCGATGCTGATCGTGTGCTGCGACATTGTCGAGCCTTCGACCGGCGAACTCTATTCTCGCGATCCGCGTTCGACCGCCAAGCGCGCCGAAGCCTTCGTGAAGTCTAGCGGCGCTGGCGACACCGTCTATGTCGGTCCGGAAGCCGAATTCTTCCTGTTCGACGACGTGAAGTTCTATGACGGCTATGACGGCAACGGCTTCAAGATCGATGACATCGAACTGCCGACCAACACTGCCAAGGAATACGAAGGCGGCAACCTGGGTCACCGTCCCGGCGTGAAGGGCGGCTATTTCCCCGTCGCCCCGATCGACAGCTGCGTCGATATCCGTGGCGAAATGGTCCGCACCATGATCGACATGGGCCTGCCTTGCGACAAGCACCACCACGAAGTGGCCGCCGCGCAGCACGAACTGGGCCTCACCTTCGGCACGCTGGTGCAGACGGCGGACCGGATGCAGGTCTACAAGTACGTCGTGCAGCAGGTTGCCCACGCTTATGGCAAATCGGCCACGTTCATGCCGAAGCCGATCAAGGGCGACAACGGTTCGGGGATGCACACGCACATCTCGATCTGGGAAAAGGGCAACCCCCTGTTCGCCGGCAACGGCTATGCCGGTCTTTCGGATATGTGCCTGTACTTCATCGGCGGCGTCATCAAGCACGCCAAGGCGCTGAATGCGTTCACCAATCCGACCACCAACAGCTACAAGCGCCTGGTGCCCGGCTATGAAGCCCCCGTGCTGCTCGCCTATTCGGCGCGCAACCGTTCGGCTTCTTGCCGCATTCCCTATGGTGCCGGCGAAAAGGGCAAGCGCGTCGAGTTCCGCTTCCCCGATCCGCTCGCCAATCCCTATCTGTCGACTGCGGCGCTGC
>CAZOEC010000280.1:0-1536 GCA_964578635.1 uncultured Pseudomonas sp. | reverse complement strand
CCGTTCTCGTCGAAGCTGGCCTGGGCATCGGTGACCTGGTCGCCGGTGATGATCAGGTCACGCTCCAGCTGCGCCGGCGGACGACCTTCTTCACGGAACTCGAAGCTTTCGGTGGCGGCCTTGGCTGCATCCGGCTCGGCGGCCAGACGGAACTCCAGGTTGGCGGTCTTGCCGAGAATCCGCTTGGCTTCGGCAGTGTCCTGCACGCCCGGCAGCTCGACCACGATGCGGTTGGCACCCTGGCGCTGCACCAGCGGCTCGGCCACGCCCAGCTCGTTGACCCGGTTACGCACCGTGGTCAGGTTCTGCTTGATCGAATATTCGCGAATCTCCACCAACTTGGCCTGGGTCAGCGCCAGACGCAAAACCTGCTGGCCACTGCGCTCCACAGTGGTCAGGTCAAAATCGGTGAAATCCTTGCGGATCAGGCGCTGAGCCTTCTCCAGAGTGGCCTCATCGGCGAAGCCGAGCTGAATGGCACCATTGAGCTCAGGCAGGCTGCGGTAGCGCACGCGCTCCTTGCGCAGCAGGCTCTTGACCTCCCCCTCATAGACCTTGCGCCGTGCATCCAGGGCCTTGTCCATATCCACTTCCATCAGGAAGTGCACACCACCGGAAAGATCCAGACCCAGCTTCATCGGGCTGCCGCCCAGGTTGCGCAACCAGTCCGGCGTGGTTTGCGCCAGGTTCAAGGCCACCACGAACTCATCGCTCAGGGCCTTGCGCACCAGCTCCTTGGCCGGCAGCTGGTCTTCCGCATCATTCAGGCGCAGCAGACCGGCACGCCCCTGATTGGCCAGGCTGACCGCCTTGACGCTGATACCCGCGGTTTCCAGCGCACGACTGGCACGGTCCAGGTCGGCCTGCTCGACGCGCATGGCCGAACTGTTGCCGCTGATCTGGATAGCCGGATCGTCCGGGTAGAGATTGGGTGCGGAGTAGAGAAAGCCGATTGCCAGTACAGCCAGGATCAGCAGGTACTTCCAGAGGGGAAATTTGTTGAGCATGACGCCGCCCGTTATGACGCGGGGCGCATTAAGCGCCCCGTCGAATGGTGATGGTGTGTTGCTTAGATCGCTTTCAGTGTGCCCTTGGGCAGCGTGGCGGCGATGGCCACTTTCTGGATTTTCAGCTCAACGGTATCGGACACTTCGATAACCACGAAGTCATCGCTGACCTTGTTAACTTTGCCGGCGATACCGCCGCTGGTCACCACTTCGTCACCCTTCTGCAGGTTGCCGATCAGGTTCTTGTGCTCTTTTGCACGCTTGGCCTGTGGGCGCCAGATCATCAGATAGAAGATGACCAGGAAGCCGACCAGAAATACCCATTCAAAACCGCTACCGGCAGGGCCGGCAGCCGGCGCGCCAGCATCGGCGAAAGCAGCGGGGATCAAAAAGCTCATGTAACACTCCTGTTGCAAGGGTCTTTAAAAGTTGAATTATCAGTCCAGAGGCGGCGTAGGTAGCCCGCGTTTGGCATAGAAGGCATCGACAAAGGCGGCCAATGTACCCTGTTGAATAGCCTCGCGCAAAC
>CAZOEC010000279.1:0-1565 GCA_964578635.1 uncultured Pseudomonas sp. | reverse complement strand
TGAACATTTCGTCCCCGGGCTGGGCCAAGCACGCCTGGAGCTGCCTCTTCGCACCGTGGAATGCCGGTGCCTGCATCTTTATCCACAACACCGCACGCTTCAGCGCGCAAGCCCTGCTGGGCGTGTTGGAACATTACGGCGTCACCAGCCTGTGTGCGCCGCCTACCGTGTGGCGCATGCTGATCCAGGAAGACCTGGCCAGTTACAAGACACGCCTGCGCCTGCGCGAATTGGTGGGCGCCGGTGAGCCGCTCAACCCGGAGATCATCGAGCAGATCCAGCACGCCTGGGGCCTGCCGTTGCGCGACGGTTTCGGCCAATCGGAAACCACTGCCCTGGTCGGCAACACACCCGGCCAGCCACTCAAGCCGGGGTCCATGGGCCGTCCGCTGCCGGGCTACCGGGTGACCATGCTCGACCCCGATGGCGTACCCGGCAACGAAGGCGAAGTGGCCCTGCCGCTGGACGTGCGTCCGCTCGGCCTGATGCTGTGCTACGAGGACAGCCCGGAAAAAACCGCCGAGGTGATGCGTGATGGTTACTACCGCACCGGTGACACCGCCCAGATCGACGAAGAGGGCTACATCACCTTCGTCGGCCGCGCCGACGACGTGTTCAAGGCCTCCGACTACCGCATCAGCCCCTTCGAACTGGAAAGCGCGCTGATCGAGCACCCGGCGGTGATGGAAGTGGCCGTGGTGCCAAGCCCCGACCCGGTGCGTCTGGCCGTCCCCAAGGCCTATCTGATCCTGGCCCACGAGGCATCTGGAAGCATGGAACTGGCCGGCAATATCCTCGCGTTCGCCCGCGAGCACCTGGCGCCCTACAAGCGGGTACGGCGCATCGAATTTGTCAGCGAGCTGCCCAAGACCATCTCCGGAAAAATCCGCCGGGTGGAACTGCGGCAAATGGAAGTGCAGCGCCGCCAGGGCGACGCACGTGGCCCGCAGGAGTACTTCGAAGAAGACTTCCCGCAACTCAAGGGCTGACCCCCGAGCCGGCACGCCGGCTCTCCTGAATCCAAACCCGACCACTCGGCCAACCGCGCCGAGGGGCCTCACTCGAACCCAAGAAAGCAAGCAGGACCTTAAAATGACCTCTTCCAGCATTCCAAGCGTCAAGCTCCTCATCAACGGCGAATTTGTCGAGTCGCGCACCACCCAGTGGCGCGATGTGGTCAACCCGGCCACCCAGGAAGTCCTGGCCCGCGTGCCCTTCGCCACCGCCGAGGAAATGGACGCCGCCGTGGCCAGCGCCAAGCAAGCCTTCAAGACGTGGCGCAAGACGCCCATCGGCGCCCGTGCCCGGATCTTCCTCAAGTACCAGCAACTGATCCGCGAGAACATCAAGGAACTGGCCGCCCTGCTGACCGCCGAACAAGGCAAAACCTTGCCGGATGCCGAAGGTGATGTGTTCCGCGGCCTCGAAGTGGTCGAGCACGCCGCCAGCATCGGCACCCTGCAGATGGGCGAGTTGGCCAACAACGTGGCCAACGGCGTCGACACCTACACCCTGCTGCAGCCGCTGGGCGTGTGCGCCGGCATCACCCCGTTCAACTTCCCGGC
>CAZOEC010000278.1:0-1587 GCA_964578635.1 uncultured Pseudomonas sp. | reverse complement strand
AAACCGTACTGGGAAAACCACTACGTGGTTGCCAAGCGGGTTCTGCCGAAAGAACCGAATCAGATGCGGGTTGTTCAGCGCTGATGTGAAATTTCCACCGCGATCCGGTATTGCGTTGAACACGATGGCCCCTTCGCGAGCAAGCCCGCCCCCACTTTGGAATGCATTCTTCTGTGGGAGTGGCGGTGCGGCGATCCGACTTGCTCGCGAAGAGGCCCTTCAAAGCACCACAAATCCTCCTCAAAACCCATCCGGCGACCGCGCTTTCTCCAGCGCATGATCACGACTGATCAACCCCCTGTTCACCAGGTCCTTCAAGCTCATATCCAGCGTCTGCATTCCCAACGCCCCTCCCGATTGAATCGCCGAGTACATCTGCGCCACCTTGTCCTCGCGGATCAGGTTGCGGATCGCCGACGTCCCCAGCATGATTTCGTGGGCCGCGATGCGTCCGCCGCCGACCTTCTTCACCAGCGTCTGGGACACCACCGCCAGCAGCGACTCGGAGAGCATCGAGCGCACCATTGACTTCTCGTCCCCCGGAAACACGTCCACCACCCGGTCAATGGTCTTGGCCGCCGACGTGGTGTGCAGCGTGCCGAACACCAGATGGCCGGTTTCGGCGGCGGTCAACGCCAGGCGTATGGTTTCCAGATCGCGCATCTCCCCCACCAGAATCACGTCCGGATCCTCCCGCAACGCCGAGCGCAAGGCCGTGGCGAAGCTGCGGGTATCGCGGTGGACCTCACGCTGGTTGATCAGGCACTTGCGCGGCTCGTGGACAAACTCGATAGGGTCTTCAATGGTGAGGATGTGGTGATGGCGATGGTTATTGAGGTAGTCGATCATCGCCGCCAGCGTGGTGGATTTGCCGGAACCGGTCGGGCCGGTCACCAGCACCAGGCCGCGGGGAGCGTCGGTCATTTTGCGAAACACTTCCCCCATGCCCAGTTCGTCCATGCTCTGCACTTTCGCCGCAATGGTGCGAAACACCGCACCCGCGCCACGGCTCTGATTGAACGCATTGGCCCGAAAACGCGCCACACCGGGCACTTCAAAGGAAAAATCGATTTCCAGATGCTTCTCAAAGTCCGCCCGCTGGGTGTCATTCATGATGGCATTGATCAGCGTCTGCACCTGTTGGTGGTCCAGGGCCGGCAGGTTGATGCGCCGCACATCGCCATCCACCCGAATCATCGGTGGCAGGCCAGCAGACAAATGCAGGTCCGATGCCCCCTGTTTGGCGCTGAACGCCAGCAGCTCAGTGATATCCATAGCGCCTCTCAATTCCAGTAGAATGCCGCGAACCTTCAGACCGCTGGCGCCTCTTGATGTCCACCATAGCAGACAACATTCTCGAAGTTAGTTCGCGCATCCATGCCGCAACACTTGCCGCCAATCGCGCCGAAAACAGCGTCCATCTGCTGGCCGTAAGCAAGACCAAACCCGCACAGGACCTGCGTGAAGCCTACGCCGCCGGCCTGCGCGACTTTGGCGAGAATTACCTGCAGGAAGCGCTGGGCAAACAGCTTGAACTGGCCGACCTGCCCTTGATCTGGCACTTCATCGGCCCCATTCAATCGAACA
>CAZOEC010000277.1:0-1639 GCA_964578635.1 uncultured Pseudomonas sp. | reverse complement strand
GAAGAGCGAGACATCCTAAAAAACCGCCTCCCCGGGGCTCCGCGTCCCACTGGGTTAGAAACACGACCGCTACACTGAACCCGCTGGACAGTGGTCGTCTGCTTTTTGGAGGCTCAGTCCCCGTCAAAAAACCTGACCCAGGGGAAGCTGCGGACCCGTTAGTGGTGGCGCGTTTCGTGACCCCGTTTAGGAATGTGATTTGATCCGAGTCCCCGTCCAGCATCTCTTGTGTTGGAGGGTGCTCATGAAGAAATTAAGCTCTGAACGTCACGGTCTACCGGTCATTCATGATCGTGCAGCCGGCATCGATATTGGCTCGCGCTTCCATGTGGTGGCAGTGCCCGCCGATATCGCTGAGGTGCCAGTGCGAACCTTTCAGGCCTTTACTACCGACCTAGAAAGAATGGCTGATTGGCTGGTCGATCTTGGGATTACCTCGGTGGCGATGGAGTCGACCGGGGTGTATTGGATTCCGGTCTACGAGATTCTGGAAACTCATGGCCTGCATGTCGTGCTGGCCAATGCGCGGGATGCCCGCGCAGTTCCTGGGCGCAAAACCGACGTTAACGATGCGCAATGGATCCAGCGGCTACATGCCTGTGGCTTGCTGCGTGCCAGCTTCCATCCTGATCGAGAGATCGCCGCGTTACGCAGTTATCTACGCTTGCGAGAACGCCACCTCGATTACGCCGCTGCGCATATCCAGCACATGCAGAAGGCGCTCACCCACATGAATCTGCAGTTGCACCATGTGGTCGCCGACATTACCGGGGCTACAGGCATGCGGATCATCCGTGCGATTGTCGCTGGCGAACGAAACCCGACAAGATTGGCGGCCATGCGCGATACCCGTTGCAAATCTAGCGTTGAAATCATCCAGAGCGCCTTGGTCGGCAACTACCAGCCTGAGCATGTCTTTGCTTTGGAACAGGCGCTGGCCATGTACGACGCCTATCAAGTCCAACTTGAGATCTGCGACCAACAAATTGCCCACAGCCTGCTGCGACTCTCCCAGCAGAAGTCCCCGCCCAGCGAGCCATTACCGAAGCCACGGCACCGTACTCGGCAGCCGAACGCTCTCAATTTCGACGTCCGTTCTTTGCTCTATCAGTTGGTGGGCGTCGATCTGACCCAAATCCACGGCA
Organism: uncultured Pseudomonas sp.; assembly: GCA_964578635.1. GTDB lineage: Bacteria > Pseudomonadota > Gammaproteobacteria > Pseudomonadales > Pseudomonadaceae > Aquipseudomonas. Next base: position 494 of record CAZOEC010000277.1, on the reverse strand, counting down.
TCGGCCCCTACTTGGCGCTGCGACTGGTAGCCGAGTGCGGCACTGATCTAAGTCGCTGGCGCACTGCCCATCACTTTACATCCTGGCTGACCCTGGCTCCTGGTTGCCGTATTAGTGGAGGAAAAGTGCTCTCGGCGCACACGCGTAAGACCAAGAATCGAGTGACAGCTCATCTCCGGTTAGCCGCAGTAACCATTGGTAGAACGAACACAGCGCTAGGAGCTTTTTATCGACGCTTGTCGGCACGTATCGGAAAGGCCAAAGCGGTAACAGCGACCGCCCGCAAGATCGCAATCCTCTTTTACAACGCCATGCGCTTCGGCATGACCTACAAGGATCCTGGGGCCGATCACTATGAGCAGAAGTATCGGGAGCGAGTGGTGAAGGGTTTACACCGCCGAGCAGCCGAGTTTGGCTTCACGCTACAGGCTGTCGAAGGTGTTTCTTAGGAAGGCCGCCGCGTACTTTGCCAAGGAGTGCGGCTGAAGTACGCC
>CAZOEC010000276.1:0-1737 GCA_964578635.1 uncultured Pseudomonas sp. | reverse complement strand
GACCACCGACTTCGTCCTGGAACTTGTTCCACGCTTGTGGCGAGTTCCAGCCCGGGGACCAGGCGAAAGGCACCTGCTGACGCGGCTCGGCCGAGCCTGAGTAACCTTCCATGGAGAAGGAGAAGGCCGAGTCGTTGTCCTGGGTAGCACGAGGTTCGTGCACGCTGATGTTGGCGCGCATGGCGGTACGACCACTGTAGCGCAGCGGTTCGCGCGCCAGTTTCAGGCCCTTGATACGGAACGCGGCCGAAGGGGCAGCGTTGACGATACCGGCCAGTTGCGGCGTGCTGTTGGCACAAGCGGCAGTGACGTGGTCCAGCTGGGTCCAGTCGACCGGCTTGTTCAGCAGGGTCGCGCGCAGGGCGTGCAACCAACGCCAGCCTTCATGAACCAGGATGTCGGCGTTCAGGTAGGTGGGGTCGTAGACCTGGAAGAAGCGCTGGGCGCGGCCTTCCTGGCTGACCAGGGTACCGTCGCCTTCGGCGAAGCTCGCTGCTGGCAGGACCAGATGTGCGCGGTCCAGGGTGCGGGTTTTCTGGTGGTCGGCAACGATCACCACTTTCGCCGCGTTCAGCGCAGCATCGACCTTGGCAGCGTCGACACGGGTGTACAGGTCGTTTTCCAGCACGACAATGGCGTCGGCCTTGCCATCGATCACCGCCTGCAGGGCAGCATCGACGGACTCGCCGCCAAGCATGGCCAGACCCAGGCTGTTGGCTTCAGGTACTACCAGGCTCAGGGAGCCGGCTTTTTCACGCAGCTTCAAGGCCTTGGCGATGTTGGCTGCGGCGTGGATCAACGCTTCGGAGCCCAGGGACGTACCGGAGACGATCAATGGGCGCTTGGCTGCCACCAGGGCAGCAGCGATGCGCTGGGCCAGCTCGAGGGCTTGAGCATCCAGGCCTTCGACGGCCGGGGCGCTTGGGTCGATGGCGTGGGCCACGGCAAAACCGATGCGGGCCAGGTCGTCGGGGGCTGCGTGTACGCATTCCTCGGCAACATCGTCCAGGCGGGTTTCAGCGACGCTGGCGATGAACAGCGGGTGCAGCTCGTGCTGGCCGATGTTCTTCACGGCGGCGTCGAGCCATGGCTGAACGCGCATGGCGTCGGCCATTTCCTCGGCCTTGCCCTTGACCGACTGGCGCAGGGACAGGGCCAGGCGCGCGGCGGTCTGGGTCAGGTCTTCGCCGAGAACGAACACGGCGTCGTGGTCTTCCACTTCGCGCAGGGTCGGGATCGGCAGTGGGCTGTCTTTCAACACCTGGGCAACCAGGCGGATACGTGCCAGCTCGCCGGCCTCGATGCCGCTGTAAAAATGCTCGGCACCGACCAGCTCGCGCAGGGCGTAGTTGCTTTCCAGGCTGGCGCGTGGCGAGCCGATACCGACGATGTTGCGGCCACGCAGCATCTCGGCGGCTTTATCCAGGGCGGCATCCAGGCCCAGCTTCTGGCCGTTCGCCAGCAGCGGCTGACGTGGGCGGTCTTCGCGGTTGACGTAGCCATAGCCAAACCGGCCACGGTCGCAGAGGAAGTACTGGTTCACCGAACCGTTGTAACGGTTTTCGATACGGCGCAGTTCGCCGTAGCGCTCACCCGGGCTGATGTTGCAACCGCTGGAGCAGCCATGGCAGATGCTCGGGGCGAACTGCATGTCCCACTTGCGGTTGTAGCGCTCGGAGTGCGTCTTGTCGGTGAACACACCGGTCGGGCAGACCTCGGTGAGGTTGCCGGAGAACT
>CAZOEC010000275.1:0-1738 GCA_964578635.1 uncultured Pseudomonas sp. | reverse complement strand
TCGCTCTCGTTGCCCCAGGGCGTGGTCACCACGGCCTCGTCGACCACGGTGCAGAGCACGTAGCGCGCGGCCATCACCTGGCTGCTCTCGGCGCCTTCATGCAGGGCGCGGTGTTCGAACAGCTTGATGGCGCTGGACAGGCGCTGGTTCAGCGCGTGCATGTCTTCGCTGTCGAAGCTGTGCTTGAGGCGCACCACTTCCGAGAGCAGGGTGGCGGCCGCTGCGACCAGCGGGTTGAGGCTGATATTGAAGGTTTCCGCCGGGCGCAGACGGGCGGCGTAGATCATCCGCTCTTCCAGCTGCTCGAATTTCGGCGGCGCGGCGAAGTCGGTCAGCGGGCTGTGCGCCGGGGCATCGCCCTTGCGGTTGAGGATGACGGTTTTGTCGTCCTGGCCGTATTCCATTTCCTTGGTCGTCATAATCAGTTCCTGATCGCCCAGAATTTCATCTCAAGCCCGGTGAACTCGCCGGACACGTGGAAAGCGAAGCCGCCGGAGCGCTCCAGCTGCGCCAGTTCCTCAGAGCCCAGTTCCAGGGCGAAGTAGGTCTTGCCCGAATGGAAGGGGATCTGCCGTGGTGCCACGGGCATGGGTTTGACCTTGATGCCTGGCAGGTGCAGGTTGACCAGCTGGCGAATCTGCTCCACCGGGCCGACCTTGAGGTGCGCCGGCAGGCGGTTACGCAGCTCTTCCGAGTCGCACTGGGCGCTGGCGGCGAGGACGAAGGTGGAGGTGGCGAGCAGCTTGTGGTCGTGCAGCGGCGACACCTGAATGCCGTACTGACGCTGCTGCAGCAGCATCTCGATGGCGTGCTGTTCGAGCACCATCGACAGCACCTGGCGGATCGCATCCATCAGCTTGCGGAAGCTCACGCCCTGGTCGCTGTGCAGGTAGCGGCCGTCCAGGCGCGGGCGTTTGATCTCGCTGGAGAAGGTCGCCAGCTCACCGAGCAGGCCGAGCAATTCGCGGTAGATCTGCTCCGGGTGCACCTGCTCGATGCCCAGGTAGTGACGCAGCACCGGCTCGAAGCGGTTGATCAGCTGCAGCATCATAAAGTCGCCGACTTCCGCACCGCCGACCTTGCCGGTGGCGCGAATCCGTTCGGCAAGAATGTCGCCACGGTGGGCGAGCATGCTGATCACTTCCTTGAGGCAGCTGAGCAGATAGCCGGAAGCCTGGAAGTTGACGTAGGTGGGGATAAATTCCGGGTCGAGGCTGATCACCCCATCCGGGGTGGTGTCCAGCACATCGCACAGCTGCAATTTGACGTAGGCCTGGTCGCTCTGTTGCTCGCCGAGCAGCAGGCGGAAATCCGGGCGGCCGCAGCTGACCTGACTGGAGGCGCTATCACCGGCGTTGGAGTCGGCGACTTCCTCATCGAACGCAGTAAAGCGCGCCAGTACGTCCTGCTGCTCGGGGCGGCGGCTCTCGATATGGTTGCCGGTGACCAACGGCAGAGCCAGGTAAATCGGGGTGTTGCCAGTGTTTGGCGGCACGTCGAGGGCCAGCGGTTCGCGCTCGGCACCGATATCGAACAGGGTGCCGTCGGGCAGGATGCCGCTGGCCTTGCTCACCACCAGCTTGCCCATATTGAGAAACTGGCGGTCGATCTCCAGCTCGAAAAAGCCCCAGGCATAGCTGTCGAGCTTCTGCGTACGGGTCTTCAACTGATAGTCGTAATAACGGTCGTTCTGCTGGAAGTGCTGCGGGCGCAGCAGCATGCCTTCCTGCCAGACCAC
>CAZOEC010000274.1:0-1753 GCA_964578635.1 uncultured Pseudomonas sp. | reverse complement strand
TGCAGCTTGAGCATGATGCGCATGCGCGCGCCGATCGGGGTGTCGCGCCAGGTCTTGAAGGCACGCTGGGCGGCGGCAACCGCGGCATCGACTTCTTCAACCGTGGCGAAAGGCACCTTGGCCAGCACCTGTTGGGTCGCCGGGTTGACGATGTCGCGCCACTCGCTGGTTTGCGACTCGACCCATTGGCCGTCGATCAGCAGTTTGACCTGTGCAAGGGACTGGTCGGACTGGAGGGATGCGTTCATGAAAGCTCTCCTGTTTATTGTTGTGGAGATGGCGGGCATTGCCGTGGATGCACCACGGGTGCTTGGTCATGGGTCTGAATTGGAGTATAGATGTGCAAACATCTAACAAGAACGCACATAAAATCCGGTCCAACATGCAAAAAAACATCACGTCGCTGGGCTCGCTGAACTGGGATGACCTGAAATTTTTCCTGGAAGTGGCTCGCACTAAAAAGGCCAGCAGCGCAGCCAAACGCCTGGGCGTGGACTACACCACGGTGTCGCGGCGCATCAGCTCACTGGAACAGGCGCTCGGCACGCTGCTGTTCGAAAAGTCGCGCACCACAGGCTTTGTGCTAACCGCCGAAGGGCAGCGTTTGCTGAGCTATGCCGAGTCGATCGAAAGTACCCTGCACATGGCGTGCGAGCAGGTGTCAGGCTCTGGCGTGGCGCTGTCGGGGCATGTGCGCATGGGTTGCACCGAAGGCTTCGGCAGTTTTTTCATCACCCCGCAGCTCAGCCATTTCGTCAACACCTACCCGGCCATTTCAGTGGATATCCTGCCGCTGCCGCACTTCATCAGCCTGTCCAAGCGCGAAGCCGACATCGTTATCGCCCTGGAGCGGCCGGAACACGGGCCCTACGTATGCTGCAAGCTGTGCGACTACCGCTTGCAGCTCTACGCTACCACCCAATACCTGGAACGCCACGAACCGATTGAAAAAGCGTCGGACCTGGCCAAGCACCAGTTCATCAGCTACGTGGATGACCTGGCGTTCAGCTCCGAGCTGCTGTACCTGGCCAACCTGCTTCCAAATGCCAGCGCCAGCCTGCGCAGCACCAGCGTAATCGCCCAGTACACCGCGGCCCAGCAGGGTTTGGGCCTGGCGATCCTGCCGTGTTTTCTCGCCGCCCAAGACCCGAATCTGATTGCAGTGCTGCCTGAAGAGGTCGATATCACCCGGCAATTCTGGATGTACTGCCGGGAGGATCTGCGCAAGCTCAAGCGCATTACCCTGCTCTGGGACTACATCCGCGCGGTGACCGAACAGAATCAGGGGCTGTTGATGGGGCAGTCGCGCTCGATGTTGTTTGCCGACTGACCCGAAAAGTCCGCCTCAGAGCGCTCGGTGTCGCTTGGTACTCTTCAAAATGATGTCGCAACGCTGGCCCCCCTCGCTAATAGCCAGCGTAGACGCCTCCAAGCCCTAAAAACCCTGCGCTAAACACGGGATAAATAGCTAGCTATTTGTTCATGAAAGTCTGAAGTATTCATTTGATCTTTCAGATTCTTTTGCGCCACCGCCTGTGCCTAACATCGGCTCCACAGCGAACCAGCCACGGCGCCGCTTGGTGGGACCAGATACGCAGAGATCCGGCTCAAAAATCATCTGTTGTTGCTGCCCATTGATCGCCGACCGGCTTGCGCCGTCGAAATGCTTTTTCAGTAGGCCAAGGGATTTTTGAGGATCACCGATGAAGCTGGAAATTTTCCGTACGCTGTGGGGTTACACCGCCAGCAAGGC
>CAZOEC010000273.1:0-1759 GCA_964578635.1 uncultured Pseudomonas sp. | reverse complement strand
AAACGAGGTGTGGCGACGGTTGCCGGAGTCGAACGGGCTCTTGCGCACCAGGCGGTGCACGCCGATCTCGGTGCGCAGCCAGCCAAAGGCGTATTCGCCCTTGATATGCAGGGTCGCGCCCTTGATCCCGGCGACTTCGCCGGCGGACAGCTCCATGATGGTGGCATCGAAGCCGCGCTTGTCGGCCCAGCGCAGGTACATGCGTAGCAGCATGTTGGCCCAGTCCTGGGCTTCGGTACCGCCGGAGCCGGCCTGGATATCCAGGTAGGCGTTGTTGGCGTCCATCTCGCCGCTGAACATGCGGCGGAATTCCATCTTCTCGAGGATATCGCGCAGGCGCTCGACCTCGGTGGCGACGTCATCGACGGCGGCCTGGTCTTCTTCTTCGGCGGCCATCTGCAGCAGGTCGCGGGAGTCGGCCAGGCTGCTATTGAGGTCGTCGAGGGTGTCGACGATCAGCGCCAGGGAGGCACGCTCGCGCCCCAGATTCTGGGCGTATTCGGGGTTGTTCCAGACGTTCGGGTCTTCCAGCTCGCGGTTTACTTCGACCAGCCGATCATGTTTGTGATCGTAGTCAAAGATACCCCCGAATAGTCAGGGTGCGCTCGGACAGGTCCTTGATGCTGTTCAGGATCGGGTTGATTTCCATGGCTGGCGGCACTCGCAGGTCAAACTTTCGGAAAAGCCGGCGAGTATACCTTAACCCAGCCGCCCCTGGCAGCCCGTAATCGGCTGTATGTCACACGGCCCGGGGGCGGCGGCACACTATAATCGGGCGTTTCGCTACAATGCCCACCCATTCAAAGGAGCCTGGTGCCCATGCGTTCATCGCACAGCCTGCGCAGCCGTTTCGCCATTCTGATCGCCCTGCTGGTTTCGCTCCTGAGCTGGCTGCTCGGCACCCTGATCGGCCAGGACTCCAGCCAGCGTATCCGCGAGGAAGTCGGCCGCGACCTGGCCGAAGTGTCCTTTATGATGGTCGACCGCCTGGACCGCGACATGCAAAGCCGCGCCGGCATGCTCCAGGTACTCGGTCAGCTACGCGCCCTCAGCGCGGCCAACGACCTCGGCGAAGTGCGTCGCCTGCTCGACCGTCTGCAGGTGGAATTCCCCAGCATTGCCTGGATCGGCTTCACCGACGCCGCGGGCAAGGTGCAGGCATCCAGCAATGGCATTCTCGAAGGCGTCAGCATTGCCCAGCGCCCGGTCTATCTGGAGGGCAAGCAGGGTCTGTTTATCGGCGATGTGCACGAGGCCGTGCTGCTGGCCAAACTGCTGCCTAACCCAACCGGCGAGGCGATGAAATTCGTCGATATCAGCCTGCCGGTGCATAACCAGGCGGGCGAACTGGTCGGCGTGCTGGCCTCCCACCTGTCCTGGGGCTGGGCCGACGAGGTGCGCCTGTCGATCCTCGAGCCGATTCAGCAGCGGCGTAATGTCGAGTTTTTCGTCATAGGTGCAGACCGCACGGTGCTGCTCGCTCCCAAGGAAATGATCGGCCAGCGTCTGCACCTGCCCGCCCTCGACACGCTGCGCAACGACCAGGGCGACTGGGCCGTGCAGGAGTGGCCGGACGGCAAGCACTACCTCACCGGCCTGGCCACCAGCCAAGGCTACAAGGACTATCCCGGCCTGGGCTGGACCGTTATCGCGCGCCAATCGCTGGATGAAGCCTACGCCCCGGCCCGTGAGCTGACCTACCACATCCTGCTCTGGGGCAGCGGCCTGGCCCTGCTGTTCGCCTTCCTCGGCTGGTTGC
>CAZOEC010000272.1:0-1800 GCA_964578635.1 uncultured Pseudomonas sp. | reverse complement strand
CGTGCACAACTTCCGCCTGTCCGGCGTGCCCCTGGCCCACTACCCGAAACTGGTGACCGCCCTGGCCATGGTCAAGCAGGCGGCAGCGGACGCCAACCGCGAACTGGGCCACCTGCCCGCGGCCAAGCATGCAGCCATCAGCGAAGCCTGCGCACGCATTATCCGCGGCGATTTCCATGAAGAATTCGTGGTCGACATGATCCAGGGCGGGGCCGGCACCTCGACCAATATGAACGCCAACGAGGTGATCGCCAATATCGCCCTGGAGGCCATGGGTCACGCCAAGGGCGAGTATCAGTACCTGCACCCGAACAACGACGTGAACATGGCGCAGTCGACCAACGACGCCTACCCCACTGCCATCCGCCTCGGCCTGCTGCTCGGCCACGACAGCCTGCTGGCCAGCCTCGACAGCCTGATCGGCGCGTTCGCGGCCAAGGGCGAAGAGTTCGCCCATGTACTGAAGATGGGCCGCACCCAGCTGCAGGACGCCGTACCCATGACCCTCGGCCAGGAATTCCGCGCCTTCGCCACCACCCTCGGCGAAGACCTGGCGCGCCTGCGCAGCCTGGCCCCGGAACTGCTCACCGAGGTCAACCTGGGCGGCACCGCCATCGGCACCGGGATCAACGCCGATCCGGGCTACCAGCAACTGGCAGTCGACCGTCTCGCCGCCATCAGCGGCCAGCCGCTGGTACCGGCCGCCGACCTGATCGAAGCGACCAGCGACATGGGTGCATTCGTGCTGTTCTCCGGCATGCTCAAGCGCACCGCGGTCAAGCTGTCGAAAATCTGCAACGACCTGCGCCTGCTCTCCAGCGGCCCCCGCACCGGCATCAATGAAATCAACCTGCCGGCGCGCCAGCCGGGCAGCTCGATCATGCCCGGCAAGGTCAACCCGGTAATCCCGGAAGCGGTCAATCAGGTGGCCTTCGAGATCATCGGCAACGACCTGGCCCTGACCATCGCCGCCGAAGGCGGCCAGCTGCAGCTCAACGTCATGGAGCCGCTGATCGCCTACAAGATCTTCGACTCGATCCGTCTGCTGCAGCGCGCCATGGACATGCTGCGCGAGCATTGCGTGGTCGGCATCACCGCCAACGAGGCGCATTGCCGGGCGCTGATGGAAAACTCCATCGGCCTGATCACCGCCCTCAACCCCTATATCGGTTACGAGAACGCCACCCGCATCGCCAAGCTGGCCCTGGACAGCGGCCGCGGCGTGCTGGAACTGGTGCGCGAGGAAAACCTGCTGGATGACGCCACTCTGGCCGACATCCTGCGGCCCGAAAACATGATCGCGCCGCGTCTGGTGCCCCTCAAGGCCTGATAACCGAGCAATACCCCGCGCCGCCACTTTGTGCGGCGCGGTGCTTTCCACCCTCGCCGACCAGGCGACACCACTCACGGCTGCGCAGACAGCTGTTTTTACAACAACAATTCGGGTGAACCACATGAGTCAGAGCACGACCTCTTCCCTAGGCTTTCTGCGGCGCATGCCGCTGTGGCAGCAGATTCTGATCGGCCTCGTCCTTGGCGTACTCACCGGCGTGCTGTTCAAGGCCGACGCTCTGGTGCTGGCCCCCATCGGCGCGCTGTTCCTCAATGCGATCAAGATGCTTATCGTGCCGCTGGTGTTCGTCTCCCTGGTGGCCGGTATCACCGCCATGAGCGACAGCGCCAAGCTCGGTCGGATCAGCGTCAAGACCATCGCCATCTACCTGGTCACCACCGCCTTTGCGGTGAGCATCGGCCTGCTGTTCGGCGCGCTGTTCACCCCGGGTGAAGGCATGAACATGG
>CAZOEC010000271.1:0-1823 GCA_964578635.1 uncultured Pseudomonas sp. | reverse complement strand
TGCACCAAGGGCCTGGCCCAGGTGTCCATGGAGTTCGGCGTACCGGTGGCCTTCGGCGTGCTGACTGTCGATTCCATCGAGCAAGCCATTGAGCGTTCCGGCACCAAGGCCGGTAACAAGGGCGCGGAAGCTGCATTGTCCGCCCTGGAAATGGTCAGCCTGCTGGCGCAGCTGGAGGCCAAGTGAGCCAGAACGACGGTAACGGGCAGCAGCCACAAGCGCCGAAAAAAGGTCCCAGCACCAAGACCCTCGCGCGCCGTCAGGCGCGCTCCCTGGCCATGCAGGCGTTGTACTCCTGGCATATGGCCGGGCAGCAGCTGAACGAAATCGAAGCGCAGTTTCGCGTCGATAACGACTTCAGCACCGTTGACGGGGCCTACTTCCACGAGATTCTGCACGGCGTGCCGCGGCAGAAAAGCGAGATCGACGGGGCCTTCGAACCGCTGCTCGATCGTCCGATCGCCGAGATCGACCCGGTCGAACTGTCGATCCTGCGTCTGTCGACCTACGAGCTGAAAAACCGCATCGATATTCCTTATCGCGTGGTGATCAACGAAGGCATCGAGCTGGCCAAGGTGTTCGGTGCCACCGACGGGCACAAGTTCGTCAACGGCGTGCTGGACAAGCTGGCACCGCGCCTACGCGCGGATGAAGTTCGCGCTAACAAGCGTTAAGGTCTTTTGGGATGCTTGATTTACGATCTTGCGAGCTAGAGTCCTGCAAGGCAAAAGCAGGCGAGGAAGCGGAGTGTGCTGTAGCACATGAGCATTTCGAGCCTGCTTTTAACGCAGCAGGGCCGGCGCGCAGCAGATCGTTGCCATCTCATGGGTGAGTTCGAGCTGATCCGTCACTACTTCGCCGCTGCGTCCTGTGCGCAGGCGGGCGAAGGCGTGGCATTAGGCATCGGCGACGATTGTGCCCTGCTGCAAGTGCCGCCTGGCGAGCAGCTGGCCATTTCTACCGACACCCTGGTCGCCGGGGTGCATTTCCCCGAATCTGCCGATCCTTTTCTGCTGGGCCAGCGTGCCCTCGGCGTTTCGGTCAGTGACCTGGCCGCCATGGGCGCAGCGCCTGTCGGCTTTACCCTGGCCTTGACCCTGCCCAGCGCCGAGCCGGATTGGTTGCGGGACTTTGCCCGTGGCCTGGATCGAATGGCGCAACACTGCGCGATTCGCCTGATCGGCGGCGATACCACCCGTGGTCCCCTGAGCCTGACCCTGACCGTCTTCGGCCGCGTGCCGACGGGTAGGGCGCTGACCCGCAAGGGCGCGCAGGTCGGCGATCTGCTCTGCGTCGGCGGTGAGTTGGGTGATGCCGCCGGTGCCTTGCCGCTGGTGCTCGGGCAGCGCCAGGCCGAGCCCGCAGTGGCCGAGGCGCTGCTGGCGCGCTACTGGTCGCCTATGCCGCAGCTCGATCTGGGCCTGGCGCTACGCGGCAAGGCCACGGCCGCCCTGGATATCTCCGATGGCTTGCTGGCCGATTGCGGGCATATCGCCGCGGCGTCCGGCGTGGCGCTGCTGATTGAACAGGCGCAGGTGCCGATATCCGCCGCCTTGCTGGCATTTGCCGGGGAGTCGGCGGCGCGCCAGTGCGCATTAAGCGGTGGCGATGATTACCGTCTGGCCTTTACCCTGCCGGCCGCGTATCTGGCCGATTTGCAGCAGGCGGGCTGGCCGGTGCGAGTTATTGGTCGTGTGGTGGCCGGCCAGGGCGTTACTCTGCTGAACTCGCAAGGCCAGCCCGTGCAGCTGCCACGCAGCGGCTATCAACATTTTGGAAGTGCCAGTGACTGATCATCCCAAGCAAGTCCCCGCCGAGTTCGT
>CAZOEC010000270.1:0-1856 GCA_964578635.1 uncultured Pseudomonas sp. | reverse complement strand
ATGTTCTCGATGCAGACGATGCGCACGAAATCGACGTTGCGATCATGGTGATCGAAGGTGAATTCGACCAGCCGCTGCAGCGCCTCGCGCGGTTCCAGCTCGGCCAGCTGCAGCAGCCCTTCGGTACGCCGGATATCACCGTAGAGCTTCTCCAGCACCTCGACATACAACTGCTCCTTGCTGCCGAAGTAGTAATAGATCATGCGCTTGGAGGTTTTGGTGCGTTCGGCGATGGCATCGACGCGGGCACCGGACAGACCGTGACTGACAAACTCGGAAATGGCGGCGCGGAGGATGTCTTCGCGGGTCTTTTCCGGATTGTTCTTGCGGCTCTTGCGCGGGGTCTCGAGCACGGGCTCGAGCAATTCAGTGGTCATTATTATGGGCTCACGGCCAAGTACTGATGGTGCAGATTATGGGCGCGACGCCAGGCTGAAGGAAGATGTCGCCGGACAACCGCTTGCACGGCCCTCCGGCATTGCACCGCCATGCAGTCAGAGGCGTACAGGCCGCGCCGCGCCGCTGCGACTCTTGGCCATGGCCGCCAGACGTACCGCGACGTTGGCCGCGCCATAGCCGACATAACCGTTCTTGCGCTGGATAATCTCGAAGAAGAAGCGCTCATCGAACGCCTCGGTGTACACGTGAAACAGCTCGCCGCCCTGAGCATCGCGGTCGTACAGCACGTTGTAATAGGCCAGTTCACTGAGGAACTCGTCGTCGAAGTCGAAACGCGCGGCGAGATCGTCATAGTAGTTCAGCGGGATATCCAGCAGTGGTACGCCGGCATCCTTGGCCCGGCTGACCTCGGCGAAGATGTCCGCGCAGGAAAAGGCGATATGGTGCACACCCGAACCACGATAACTGGATAGCGCATGGGAAATCGCCGTGTTGCGGTTCTCCGACACATTCAGCGGCAGGCGCACACTACTGCAGCGGCTGCGGATAGCCCGGCTCTTTACCAGCCCATAAGGGTCCGGCAGCACCACTTCATCATCCGCCTCGAAGTCCAGCAGGCTCTTGTAGAACAGCACCCAGCTGTCCAGGCTATCCGCCGGCAGAGCCATGGCCATATGGTCGATGCGCTGCAGACCACCACCCGCGCCGGCCTGGCTATCGAGTTGGAAATCGCTGTCGTAGATGGTGCTGCCCGGCTCGGCAGACTCCACCAGATAGATCAGGCTGCCATCGGGTGCCCGCACCGCTGGAATCTCGCGCTCGTTGGGGCCGACCAGGCCACGGTACGGCTGGCCCTTGAAGGCGCGAGCGCGCTCCAGGGCCGAGACACTGTCCTTGACCCGTAACGCCGTGGCGCACAGCGACGGGCCATGGGCCTCGAAGAAGCTGTGGGCAAAGGAGTAGGGTTCGGCATTCAGTACGATCTTGATATCGCCCTGGCTGAGCAGGCTGACAGCCTTGGAGCGATGCTGGCCGCTGCGGGCAAAGCCCAGGCGCTCCAGCCAGCCGGCCAGCTTGGCCCCCTGCGCCTCATCCACGGCGAACTCGAGGAACTCGACACCGTCGTAGCGACAGGCCGGCGGTGGCGCGAACAACAGCTGTGGGTCGGCCGGCAAAGCCGCCTCCTTCTCCAGGCGCTGGCGGGTCTTCTCTTCCAGGTAAAGCAGCGAACGCAGGCCATCGGCCGCATTGGCCCGTGGCGGCGCGGCGCGGAAACCATCATTGAAGACTTCCAGCGACAGTGGGCCGCTGTAGCCGCTTTTCAGAATCGGTGCGAGAAAACCCGCCAGGTCGAACTCGCCCTGCCCCGGGAAGCAGCGGAAATGCCGGCTCCACTCCAGCACATCCATGGCCAGGATCGGCGCATCGGCCATTTGCACGAAGAAGATCTTGTCGCC
>CAZOEC010000269.1:0-1936 GCA_964578635.1 uncultured Pseudomonas sp. | reverse complement strand
TCAACCCGCCAAATCAGCGAGGTACTGGAGCGCATCGACCTGCTTTACACGCTGGACGTTCATAAGCACCTGGCAGACATCCCCGATCTCATCTTGCGCCGCTACGCGCGCCGACTTGTCTCCAGGCCGCCCTCAGCCGGAGCCAAGATCAAAGAGCCAGCGCGCACCGTGGAGGTCGCATGCTTTCTTCGGTATTGCCTGTTCACCACCACAGACCAGTTGATCCTTATGGTGCAGCGCCGGATCGCCGATCTGTGGCGTCAGGCTGCCGCCGATGTCCCCGCTACCGTCAATTGGGCCGCAATGTACAAAACGCTGCTCGGCGAACTTGTTGCCTTGAGCGCGCAAGGTGCGGTGCCAGATGCTGAGTTGCGTGCCCGTCTTGAAGCCTTGATCACCGAAACCCAGAAACGCAAACCACCGAGCAGGGCCTCCCTGGTCCGCGAGGGATTGATTGATGGAATTCGCCCCGTGCGGTCGTTGCTCGTCGCCATTGCAAAGCTGCCCTGGCAGGCCACCGGCGAGCATCCTGCCATCGAGTACCTTGCCAAGCTGCAAGCTTTATATCTCAAAGGATCCAGAAAGCTGCCAGTTGAAGTGGTGGCACCAAGTCTGGGAATGATCTGGCAGGTTTCGATCTCCAGCCCAGACCGGGAACGGGCGTTTCAGGCGTTGGAGGTGGCCACCCTGTTTGCCCTGCGCCGCGCGGTGCGCAATGGCTCGGTCTGGATTGAGCACAGCCTGAGCTTTCGGGGTCGTGCGCGCTTGTTCTTCACGGACGAGCGTTGGCAGGCAGAGTCCAAGAAACACTATGCCCGTCTATCGTTACCCAGCAAGGCTGCCACTTTCTTGAAGCCTTTGCTGGCCAGAGTAACTGCCGGTGTCGATGCGGTGGCCGCTGCAGCCCGCAGTGGCGTACTGCGCGTGGATGATGAACTCCATTTGTCGCCATTGCCCGCAGAGGACGAAGACCCAGAAGTGACCAAGCTGCGCGCGGCTTTGGATCACCGCATCGGTGAGGTTCAATTGCCGGAAGTGATTCTGGCCGTTGACGCCCAGGTGCGCTTTAGCTGGATCATGCTCGGACGTGAGCCGCGCTCTACCGACGAGCTGCTGATGGTCTATGCCGGCATCATGGCCCACGGCACCAGTCTGACTGCGGTCGAATGCGCGCGCATGATTCCGCAATTGTCTGCCACCAGCATTCGCCAGGCCATGCGCTGGGCGCGGGACGAACGGCGTCTGAGCCAGGCCTGCCAGGCTGTGCTGGAATTCATGCAGCGACACCCGATTGCCGCCACCTGGGGGCGGTCCGATTTGGCATCTTCTGACATGATGAGCATGGAGACCACCAAACGGGTGTGGCAAGCCCGGCTTGATCCTCGGCGCAACACACCTTCCATTGGAATCTACTCCCATGTAAAAGACCGGTGGGGCATCTTCCATGCGCAGCCCTTTGTGCTCAATGAGCGCCAGGCGGGCGTGGCCATTGAAGGTGTCATCCGCCAAGAAAAGCTGGAGACCAGCCAGCTTGCTGTGGATACCCATGGCTACACCGACTTTGCCATGTCACATGCCCGTTTGCTTGGTTTTGATCTTTGCCCGCGGTTGAAGGAACTCAAACAGCGCCACCTCTTTGTGCCACGCGGCACCAAAGTGCCCGCAGAAATCGCTGCGGTGTGCGAAGCCAATGTCGACGTCGCTTTGATCGAAAAGCATTGGGATAGTCTGGTGCACCTGGCAGCCTCGGTCATGAGCGGACATGCCAGTGCGGTGGCAGCTCTTGCGCGGTTCGGTTCTGCCGCCCAGGGCGATCCAATCTATGAGGCTGGCGTGCAATTGGGGCGGTTGCTGCGTACGGCGTTTTTGGCTGACTACTTTGTCAAGGACGCTTTCAGGAACGAGTTGCGCCGGGTGCTCAATCGGGGCGAGGCTG
>CAZOEC010000268.1:0-1950 GCA_964578635.1 uncultured Pseudomonas sp. | reverse complement strand
TTTCCACGCCCGGGGTGTAGCCGTATTCCGGGTGGCCCGGGGTGCGGCTGTGCAGCTGGCGGAAGTTTTTCAGGTCTTCGATGCCCAGGTCATAGCCGGTGAGGTGCAGCAGCGAGTAGATCAGCATCGAGCCGTGGCCGTTGGACAGCACAAAGCGGTCGCGGTCAGCGAAACTCGGGTTGCTCGGGTTGTGCTTGAGGTAGTCGCGCCACAGGACTTCGGCGATATCCGCCATACCCATCGGGGCTCCCGGGTGGCCGCTGTTGGCTTTCTGCACGGCATCCATGCTCAGGGCACGAATGGCATTGGCTCGCTCACGACGGCTGGGCATCACTGAATCTCCTACGGGGCTGCTTGGGCAACTGGGGGTCGAAAAAGGCGGCCATTTTCGCCCAGCGGGGGCCATCGGGGCAATGACAGATAGTCGCAGAGCCAAGGTTTTCTGGCCTTTGGCCCAGCAATACCAATATCAAAACTTTTTGATATTGGTATTGCTGGATGAAAAATGACCGACTAGACTGCCCAGCCTATGAATATGCGCGCCACCCTTCCGACCTTCGAGCCCGTCGATGCCCTCGCCGCCCTGTGCAAGGCCGGCGGCGATCCGCTGCGCCTGAATGTGCTGCGCGCCCTGAGTAACGACTCCTTCGGCGTGCTGGAACTGGCGCAGATCTTTGCCATCGGCCAGTCCGGCATCAGCCACCACCTCAAGGTGCTGGCCCAGGCCGGCCTGGTGGCCACCCGGCGCGAAGGCAATGCGATTTTCTACCGACGCGCCCTGGCCCATAACGAACAGCTCGGCGGCAGCCTGCACCTGGCCCTGCTCGAAGAAGTCGACCGCCTGCCTCTGCCTGCCGAAGTACGCGGACGGATTGCCGAGGTGCACAGCCAGCGCGCCGCCGCCAGCCAGGACTTCTTCGCCCGCAGCGCGGCCAGCTTCCAGGCCCAGCAAGACCTGATCGCCGGCCTGCCGCAGTACCGCGACAGCCTGCTCAGCCTGCTCGACTCGCTGAACTTTGCCGCCAGCGCCACGGCTCTGGAAATCGGCCCCGGCGACGGCGGTTTTCTGCCCGAACTGGCCAGGCGCTTCAGCCACGTCACCGCCCTGGACAATAGCCCGGCGATGCTCGAACTGACCCGCCAACGCTGCCAGCAGGACGGCCTGGGCAATGTCGACGTACACCTGGCCGACGCCCTGCATGACGACTATCCGGCCGCCGACTGCCTGGTGCTGAATATGGTTCTGCACCATTTCGCCGCCCCGGCCGAGGCGCTGAAGCAGCTGGCCCGCCGGGTCAAACCAGGCGGCAGCCTGCTGATCACCGATTTATGCAGCCACAACCAGAGCTGGGCCAAGCAGGCCTGCGGCGATCTGTGGCTGGGCTTCGAACAGGACGACCTGGCCCGCTGGGCCATCGCCGCGGGCCTCACGCCGAGCGAGAGCCTGTATGTCGGCCTGCGCAACGGCTTCCAGATTCAGGTACGGCACTTTGCCAACCCCCATGAAAACAGCGGCCTGAGGGCCACCGTCAGCGGTACACAATAGGAAAACCGATCGATGAGCGAATACTCCCTCTTTACCTCCGAGTCCGTCTCCGAAGGCCATCCGGACAAGATTGCCGACCAGATCTCCGATGCGGTGCTAGACGCCATCATCGCCCAGGACAAGCACGCCCGCGTGGCCGTGGAAACCCTGGTCAAGACCGGCGTGGCCATCGTTGCCGGTGAAGTCACCACCAGCGCCTGGGTCGACCTGGAACAGATCGTCCGCGACGTGATCTGCAACATCGGCTACACCAACTCCGACGTCGGCTTCGACGGTGCCACCTGCGGCGTGCTGAACATCATTGGCAAGCAGTCCCCGGACATCAACCAGGGCGTCGACCGCGCCAAGCCGGAAGACCAGGGCGCCGGCGACCAGGGCCTGATGTTCGGCTACGCCAGCAACGA
>CAZOEC010000267.1:0-1960 GCA_964578635.1 uncultured Pseudomonas sp. | reverse complement strand
CCTGCGGCTGCCAGCTGCAACGCATCGGCGAAGACATCAGCGAAAAGCTGGATTACACGCCGGGCGTGTTCACCGTCGAACAGCACGTGCGTGGCAAATGGGCCTGCCGTCAGTGCGAAACACTGATCCAGGCGCCGGTACCAGCCCAGGTGATCGACAAGGGCATCCCCACTGCCGGCCTGCTGGCTCACGTGATGGTGGCCAAATTTGCCGACCACCTGCCGCTGTATAGGCAAGAAAAGATTTTTGGGCGCGCTGGCCTGGCCATCGCCCGCTCGACGCTGGCGCAGTGGGTCGGACACACCGGCGTACAGCTCCAACCATTGGTCGACGCCCTGCGCGAGGCGGTACTGGCGCAAGGCGTGATCCACGCCGACGAAACCCCCGTGCAAATGCTGGCCCCTGGCGAGAAGAAAACCCACCGGGCTTACGTCTGGGCATACTGCACTACACCCTTCGCCGACCTGAAGGCCGTGGTGTATGACTTCAGCCCCAGCCGGGCTGGTGAGCATGCGCGCAATTTTCTGGGTCAGTGGAGTGGCAAGCTGGTCTGCGACGACTTCGCCGGCTACAAGGCCAGCTTCGAGCAGGGCATCACCGAAATTGGCTGCATGGCCCACGCCCGCCGCAAATTTTTCGATCTGCACGCAGCGAACAAAAGCCAGTTAGCCGAACAGGCGCTGCACTCCATTGCCGGGCTGTATGAAATCGAGCGGCAAGCACGGCACATGAGCGATGAAGAACGCTGGCGAATACGGCAGGAAAAGTCTTCACCAATCCTCGATGCGCTGCATAACTGGATGCTGGCCCAGCGTGATCGGGTGCCCAACGGATCAGCCACGGCAAAAGCCCTGGATTACAGCCTAAAACGCTGGTTAGCGCTGACGCGCTATCTGGACGACGGCGCCGTGCCTATCGACAACAATCAGGTCGAGAACCAGATTCGACCATGGGCCCTTGGACGCTCGAACTGGCTGTTTGCCGGGTCGCTGCGCAGCGGCAAACGGGCGGCGGCGATCATGAGCCTGATCCAGTCGGCGCGGATGAATGGGCATGATCCGTACGCCTACCTGAAGGATGTGCTGATGCGGCTGCCGACACAGCGGGCCAGCGAGATTGGCCAACTACTGCCGCATCAATGGGCACCCGCCTGAATTACGCAAGGTGAGTTCGGCAGACGCTTACGGCCTATCGGCAACATCTATCAGAATGACTCGCAAAGCGTACTACGCGACCCGCTTCAGATCAGGGCCTTATTACAGCGGGGCCGGCAAGCAGGACTACGCGCCCAGTGGTGAGGCGCTCAGCAAGGCACTCTGAGAAGCAAACTAGGTTTCAACAGCCGTTTTATCGAGAGGCTCTGCTGGCTCGTTCGCTGGAGGCAGGCCTTCCCGCGCATCGTCCTGCTGCGCGTTCTCGGCCGGCGGCTTACCCAGCCACTCATTGGTTGACTGCTGTACTTCATCCAGCTGTTTATTGAGTTGTTGCAGGGTCTCATCGATCGTTTCGCGGGCTACATCCTGCACCGCCTGCTCAGCCTTCTCGGCCAGTTTCTCCGCTGATTGCTCAGCTGCGTCACAGCCGGCCAGCCCCACCAGTAACAGCCCCAGAGCTGTCAATTTCAGCGTTCTGCTCATTACCGTCTCTCTTGCTCCGTGCTGCTAATTCGACAGGAGGCAGCCGAGTGGCTGCCTCCACCTGTTTTGATTTACACCAGCGGGCCGTCCGGGGCCGGCTGGTCACGGGTTTTCCAAAGCGACAGAAGCACACCGCCCAGTAGCAGAGCCAGGGTCACACTCAGGGAGATTGCCGATGGAATCTTGCCAATGATGCCGACCAGGAAGATCTTGCCTCCGATAAACACCAGCACCAGCGCCAGGGCGTACTTGAGGTAGGCAAAGCGGTGAATCATCGCCGCCAGGGCAAAATACAGCGCACGCAGGCCAAGGATGGCGAAGAT
>CAZOEC010000266.1:0-1964 GCA_964578635.1 uncultured Pseudomonas sp. | reverse complement strand
CGCGACGCACGCCTTCGTTGATCATGTCGTCCAGGCCCATGGTGGCGCCATCCCAACGTACGTCCATGCCGACGCGCACGAACACGGTGACGATACCGGTGTCCTGGCAGATCGGGCGGTGGCCGGTGGCGCACATGCGCGAGTTGATCAGGATCTGGGCGATGGAGTCGCGCGCGGCCGGCGATTCCTCGCGCAGGTAGGCCTCGTGCATGGCCTGGATGAAGTCGACGGGGTGGTAGTAGGAGATGAACTGCAGGGCGTCGGCGACGCTCTGGATCAGGTCGTCTTGCTTGATCACGGTCATGCTGGGCGCTCCTTTTTGTAGGGGTAGGAGTAGGGCAGGGACGTTGCGGGGCGCTGGGTCATGGTCCGGCGCAGGCTTTCAAGGTGCTCTCGAGGTAAACCACCACGAGCTTAAAAAAGGCGCGGCAGTATAACGCGCGCCAGCCGGTGCGGACAGTCGCCAGGCCCCGACCTTGGTCGCTGATCGCCCACTGGCGCTTTGCGCCGAGCCAGAAACCACGGGCCCTGCAGCGTCTATATCGGGCCTTTGCAACCTTGCGTCAAGAGAGCCTAGGCATTCCCAGGGCGCGGGGGTAGAGTGGCGGCTAGATGCCAGTATGGGACGGAGCCCGTGAGCCTAATCAGCCAAAGGGTCACTCAGCGAACGTTGCAACATCTGCTGCTGAAGCGTTTCGGCATGGCAGCGGCGAGCTACGCCCTGACTGCGCTGTTGTGCGGGGTGGCCTTTGTCAACGGGTTGTTCCAGGCGTCCCTGAGCAGCACCCTGTTGCTGCTGGCGCTGGCCGTGGTCAGCCAGCTGGTGTTTCTCGGCCTGTTCCTTAGTCGGCAGAATCTGCGCTTTGCCGACCCCAGCCTGACCGAACCCCAGGTCCTTGTCGCGCTGGCCTGGCTGACCCTGTTGCTGGGGCTGTTCAGCGACGGGCGCGGCAGCATGCTGGTGATCTATATGCTGATTCTGCTGTTCGGCGTATTCCAGCTACCGCCCAGGGTGTTCGCCCGCTGTGCGCTGTTCGCCTTCTTCGGCTTTGCCGGCCTGAACCTCTACGAAGCCTTCAACTATCAATTGGCCGACCCGCGGGTGGCGATTCTCCAGGTGAGCGTGCTGGCCGCCGTACTGCTCTGGCTGAGCCTGTTTGCCAGCTACGCCCAGGCCATGCGTCAGCGTATGCGCCAGCGGCGCTTTGCCCTGCAGGCGCATCAGGACACCCTGCGCGGCATGATGCGCCAGCTGGAAGAGCTGGCCGCCACCGACGAGCTGACCGGCCTGTGCAACCGCCGGCATTTTCTGCGCCTGGCCGGGCACGAGCTGCAGGGGCTGAGCCGCGACCGTCAGCATGGCCTGGCCCTGCTCGATCTGGATCACTTCAAGCGGATCAACGATGTGCATGGGCATGCCGCCGGTGACCGGGTGCTGCAGACCTTTGCCGCGGTGGCGCGGGCCTGCCTGCGCGAGGGTGACGTGATCGCCCGCTACGGCGGCGAAGAATTTGTGCTGCTGTTGCCCAATACCGAGGCCGATCAATTCACCGCCTGTTGCGAGCGATTGCGTGAAGCCTTCAGCCGCGCCGAGCCGTTAGGGGTTAAGGTAGCCAGCCTGAGTGTTTCCATAGGTATGACCTTGCTAAACCAGCACGATGATCTCGAAGAGGCGCTGCAGCGCGCCGACCAGGCCCTGTACCAGGCCAAGCGCGACGGCCGTAACCGTTGCGCCGCGACCTGGGAGGATGCCGATGCCTGAGTTGCGGGTCGCCGAGCGGTGCCTGCAGGTCGAGGTAGCCCGTAACCTGCTGGATGCCTTGCTCGATGGCGGGGTCGCCGTGCCCTACAGCTGTCGGGCCGGCAGTTGTCATGCCTGCCTGGTGCGCTGCGTGCGCGGCGAGCCCCTGGACGCCAAGCCCGAGGCCCTGGATGGGGCCAGCCGCGAGCAGGGCTGGCGGCTG
>CAZOEC010000265.1:0-2013 GCA_964578635.1 uncultured Pseudomonas sp. | reverse complement strand
AAGGCCTGCTGCGGCTGTTCGTGCGCAACCGCGGCTACGCCGAGGGCGCGCCGCACAAGACTTTGCTGCAGGTGTTCGAGCTGCTCGGTAACGATCACCCGCTGGTCACGCTGTACCGTCGCAAGCTGTATCAGGCGATTTACTGATCGCCACAACCGTCGATGGCTAACCCCCATCGACGCGGTTTAGCCCACCCAGTGATAGATCGGCGCATCAACGCCCGTTTCCATCCGCACCTGCGCACAATGGCGCAGGCGCACCAGCAGGCGCTTGCCTGCCGCCTCCCCACCCGCCAGCCCGGCGAGTTGCCCAAGCAATTGCGGCCCTTCGATCTGCCCAGCCTGGCGCAACAGCTCCAGGGTGGTTTGCCACAAGGCATCGTTGGCCACTGGCGCGGCAGTTGCTGCCGGCATAGCGGGCGGTTCAAGGGTCACGTGCTGGGCCAACTGCGCCCAATCCTGCACATCCAGCTCAACTGTCAGGTCCACCGGCCAGGTGCCGATCTGCCCACGAATTCGCACCATCATTCTGCCCTCAACTGATCAGCCGCCATGCTCCCACGTCCGCAGCGGGTCGCCAAGGAAGGCTGGCCACGACCACCACAAAGTTGTTATAACGTAACAAGTAAATATTCTCGACCGGAGACCTCCATGCGCCGCCTGCTACTTGCCCTGCCTTTCGCCCTGCTGCCCCTTGCCGCCCTGGCTGCCGAGCACAGCCATGAACACGACGACCATCAGCACGAGCATGATCACGCCGAGCACGGCAGCCTGGATGCCCATGAACACGGCGCGGCGCAGCTCAATGTGGTGCTCGACGGCAAAATGCTGCACCTGCAACTGGATAGCCCGGCGATGAACCTGGTGGGCTTCGAGCATGCCGCCAAGAGTGACGCCGACAAAGCCAAGGTCGCCGCTGCGCGCAGCCAGCTGGCACAACCGCAGGTGCTGTTCGGCCTGAACGCAGGCGACTGCAATATCAGCAAGCAGGAAGTGGAAAGCCCGCTGTTCGCCAAGCATGCCGACTCGCACGGGCATAAACATGAGCATGAAAAATCCCATGACAGCGAGCACAGCGATATCCACGCGCACTACAGCCTCGACTGCCAGAAGCCTGAAGATTTGCAACAACTTGACCTGGGCGAACTGTTCAAGCGCTTCCCCGCCACCGAGAAAATTCAGGTACAACTGATCGGCCCGAATGGCCAGCAGGGTCTGGAGCTGACGCCCGCGCAGCCAACCCTGAGTTTCTAATCACTACTTTGCAGCAGAACGGCCGGGGTAACCCGGCCGCTTACTTTATGAGTTCAGCCCTGATCCAACTGTCCAACCTCGGCTTTGCCTGGCCCGGCCAGCCCGAGTTGCTGGATATCGATGCGTTCACCCTGCAACGCGGCGAAAGCCTGTTTCTCAAAGGCCCCAGCGGCAGCGGCAAGACCACCCTGCTGGGCCTGCTCGGCGGCGTGCAAAAGCCCGACCGCGGCAGTATCCAGCTGCTCGATCAGGACCTCAGCACGCTGTCCGCCAGCGCCCGCGACCGTTTTCGCGTCGATCACACCGGCTATATCTTCCAGCAGTTCAACCTGCTGCCATTTCTCTCGGTACGCGAGAACGTCGAACTGCCCTGTCATTTCTCCAAACTGCGCGCCAGCCGCGCGGCGCAACGCCATGGCAGCGTGGATAACGCCGCCGCTGCCCTGCTTGCCCACCTGGGCTTGGATGAAACAAGCCTGCTTGAGCGCCGCGCCGGTGATCTGTCGATCGGCCAGCAACAGCGCGTCGCCGCCGCCCGCGCGTTGATCGGCCAGCCGGAGCTGGTGATCGCCGACGAGCCGACCTCGGCCCTGGATGCCGACGCCCGCGAAGCCTTTCTCGAATTGCTGTTCGCCGAGTGCCGCGAGGCTGGCTCCAGCCTGCTGTTTGTCAGCCATGACCAGAGCCTGGCGCGCCTGTTCGACCGCAGCCTGTCGCTCGCCGAGCTGAACAAAGCCACTCGCCCCGCAGACCATTGAGA
>CAZOEC010000264.1:0-2021 GCA_964578635.1 uncultured Pseudomonas sp. | reverse complement strand
AAATCGCCAACGCCTACTCCGAGTTGAACGACGCGGAAGACCAGGCCGAGCGCTTTATGGCTCAGGTGGCCGACAAGGACGCCGGCGACGACGAGGCCATGCACTATGACGCCGACTTCGTGCGCGCCCTGGAATACGGCATGCCACCGACCGCCGGCGAGGGCATCGGCATCGACCGTCTGGTGATGCTGCTGACCAATGCGCCGTCGATCCGCGACGTGATTCTGTTCCCGCATATGCGCCCACAAGCCTGATCGTCTTGAAGCCGCCTCCGGGCGGCTTTTTATTGCCCGGATAGAATTGTTTTTGGCTGTTAACGGACTAAATAGTGAAGACCCCCTTCACATGCCAGAGAGGAATGCCCTGTCGTGATGCCCAAGACTGCCCAGGAAAGCGCCACCCATGTGGCCAACGCCGTCGCCGAGAGTGTTCAGTACCAGGGGCGCAAGGCCAGTCGCCAGGGCAGCGAGCAGCGGCGCCAGGCGATTCTCGATGCGGCCATGCGCATTATCGTGCGCGATGGCGTGCGCGCCGTGCGCCACCGGGCGGTGGCGGCCGAGGCGGCGGTGCCGCTGTCGGCCACCACCTATTACTTCAAGGATATCGATGACCTGATCACCGATACCTTCGCCCAGTTCGTCGAGCGCAGCGCCGCCCATATGGCGCACTTCTGGAGCAGTACCCAGGGCCTGTTGCAGCAGCAGGTCAGCCAGCTCGATGGCAGCGTCGAGGCGCGGCGGCGACTGGCCAACGAGATCGCCCGGCTGGCGCTGGAGTACGTGCGCAATCAGTTGCTCAATCGCCGCGAGCATCTGCTGGCCGAGCAGGCCTTTCAGCAGGAAGCCCTGCTCAATCCGCGTCTGCACGCGCTGGTGCGCTCCCATCGGCAGATTCTGCTGCAGGGCGTCACGCACTTTTTTCAGGTACTGGGTTCGCAGCAGCCGGAGCAGGATGCCAAGCTATTGACGGCGATTATTCTGCGCATGGAGTATCAAGGCCTGCTCGAGGGTGTCGAACATCTGGACAGCGAGGATATGTTGGCCATTCTTAAACGTTATATGCATCTGGTGCTGGGGCTCTGAGCCCCGCCCATGCGCATCCACAAGGAGAGTTTG
This sequence comes from uncultured Pseudomonas sp., assembly GCA_964578635.1. Taxonomy (GTDB): domain Bacteria; phylum Pseudomonadota; class Gammaproteobacteria; order Pseudomonadales; family Pseudomonadaceae; genus Aquipseudomonas. The sequence continues at coordinate 906 of CAZOEC010000264.1, read as the reverse complement.
ATGAAGGCTTGGCGCGCGTTGTTTGCCCTGTCTTTCCTGTTGCTGAGTGGCTGTCTGGTCACGTTCAAAGACCCGATCCCGGCCAACGAAGCGGCCCCTATTCCCTTGCTGGGGGAGTGGTCGCGCAAGAACGAATGGGGCGAGCAGCAGTACCTGCAGATCAGCCGTGCCGGCTCCAACCTGTACAAGGCCCAGGTCTATGTGGACAGCCCGGATAACCTCGACAGCCTGGAAGAATACGGCTTTACCGTGGCCCACCATGGTCGCCGCTGGTACCTCTCGGCGGGTTTGCCGAAAAGCCTGGGGGCGAATTTCGCCATCGCCGGTTTCGAGCTGACCCTGGATGGCGAGCTGGTGCTCTATAACCTGGATGTCGACCGCATCATGCAGGAGCTGGAGGCCGGCAGCCTGGAGGGCGAGGTGTTCGACAGTGGCCAGGGCGATGGCGTACTGGTGACCAGCCCGCTGGAGCTGGTGTTCGCCTACCTCGACGACCAGGCCAATACCGATGTGTTTATCGAAGTTGCGCGCTATCAGCGTGTAGGCGATTGAGAGGATTGACGGGTGGTGTTTCGGCGACCCGCTGGACGGATATGGGGCAAGCATGAATAGCCAGGCAGGGTTGGACGACTACCAATTGATCGTACGGGCACTGTCCGATCGGATTGTCGAGGCGCAGACGCCGATCCGCGTGCTGGATGCGGTGAAGTGGGACGACAGCGTGCGCGCCGAGTTTCTCAAGCACAAAGGCCGGCAGCTGCCGGTAGTTGACCGCGCCTATTACCTGAACCGCCCGCTGGCCTTCGATGCATCGGCCAAGAAGCTGGAATTCCAGAATATCGAACGCGATGTCACCCGCCAGCTTGGCCAGTTCAACCCGGTCGGGCAGATCATGCGGCGCATGTG
>CAZOEC010000263.1:0-2080 GCA_964578635.1 uncultured Pseudomonas sp. | reverse complement strand
CTCAGTTCCAGTGTGGCTGATCGTCCTCTCAGACCAGCTACGGATCGTCGCCTTGGTGGGCCGTTACCCCGCCAACTAGCTAATCCGACTTGGGCTCATCTATCAGTGCCAGGCCTTGCGGTCCCCGGCTTTCCTCCGTAGAGCGTATGCGGTATTAGCCCGGGTTTCCCCGGGTTGTCCCCCGCTGATAGGCAGATTCCCAAGCGTTCCTCACCCGTCCGCCTCTCGTCAGCATGTATTGCTACACCTGTTACCGATCGACTTGCATGTGTTAAGCACGCCGCCAGCGTTCAATCTGAGCCAGGATCAAACTCTTCACTTGAAGTCTTGCGACTTGGTTTCGAGCCGAATCCCAACTAACTTTCAGTATTAACTGGCTATCAATTGGTACTCGTCCGATGTTTGCACTCACAAACGATCGACGCGAGTCCCCACACAAATTACCTGTTTCGATTTTTAAAGAGCGCCTCGGAACTGGCCGAGGTGAGCCGCCTATTATGCGGCAGTTTCCGCAGCTGTCAACTCCGCCGAAAAGATTTTTTCGCCGGGTTTTTCAGCTTGTCACCGCCGCCGTGGGCGTGGGTGACTGCGGAAGGGCGCGCAGTATAGCTCCGAAAGAAGGGTCGTCAACACCCGCGGAAAATATTTTTCTTCACGCCGTCGCACGGCCCCGCTGATCGCTCGCCCTGCGGCCTCAGGACGCCGGCCGGGCAGCCAGCGTGATGCGGGCGAGACGGCGCTTGCCGACCTGGAAAACGTGGCTGCTGCCCGCTGCAATTACCCGGGTTGCGTCGTCAACACGCTCGCCGTCGATGCGCACCGCGCCCTGCTTGACCTGCCGCATCGCTTCGCTCGTGCTCGGCACCAGCTGGGCGCCCTTGAGGACGTGTGCGAGGCTCATGCCGCCCGGCTCCGCTGCCAGCGTGATCTCGGCGAGATCCCCGGGCAGCGCACCCTGCTGGAAGCGGGCGATGAACTCGTCGCGGGCCCGGTTCCCGGCCCCGGCGCCGTGGAATCGATCGACGATCTCGACGCCGAGTTCGAACTTGACGTCCCGCGGATTACGGCCTGCGGCACATTCCTGTTTCAACCGCTCGATGTCGGCGTTCGACCGGAACGACAGCAGGTCGAAATACCGCCACATCAGGTCGTCCGCAATGGACATCAGCTTGCCGAACATCTGGTCGGCCGGCTCGGTGATGCCGATGTAATTGCCGAGGGACTTCGACATCTTGTTGACGCCGTCGAGGCCCTCGAGCAGCGGCATGGTCATGACGACCTGGGGCTCCTGGCCGTAGGCCTCCTGCAGCTGCCGGCCGACGAGCAGGTTGAATTTCTGGTCCGTGCCGCCGAGCTCGACGTCGGCCTTGAGGGCGACCGAGTCGTAACCCTGCATCAGCGGGTACAGGAACTCGTGGATCGCTATCGGCTGTCCACCCTTGTAACGCTTGGCGAAATCGTCGCGCTCGAGCATCCGCGCCACGGTATGGCGCGAGGCCAGCTTGATCATTCCGGCGGATCCCATTTCGGTCATCCAGGTCGAGTTGAATGCCACCTGGGTGAGCGCGGGATCGAGGATCTTGAAGATCTGCGCCTGGTACGTCTCGGCGTTCGCCTTGATTTCGTCGGGCGTGAGCGGCGGCCGCGTAGCGTTGCGTCCCGTCGGGTCGCCGATCAGGCCCGTGAAATCGCCGATCAGGAAGATGACGTCGTGGCCGAGCCGCTGGAACATCGCCATCCGGTTGATCAGCACCGTGTGACCGAGGTGCAGGTCCGGGGCCGTCGGGTCGAAACCGGCCTTGATGCGCAGCGGCTTGCCCCGCGACAGTTTCTTGAGCAGGTCCGCCTCGAGCAGGACTTCGGACGCGCCGCGGCGCAATTCAGCCAGTTGGTCTTGGGGCAGCAGCATCGGTCGGCTCGCTCCGGGCGTTTTGCAGCGCAAGGCGCCGGACTGTAGGGGTTGCCGCGCGGGCAGGCAACGCCGGCCAATCGTGAGGGCCGTCACGAATCCGTCACCTGCTGCGCAACGCCCTGAGAAATATCGGAAATATGCACATTTAACAGTTGACTCGTCGCGTCC
>CAZOEC010000262.1:0-2100 GCA_964578635.1 uncultured Pseudomonas sp. | reverse complement strand
GCGAGCGCTCGGTGTTCGCCCACGGCGTGCACCTGTGCGACGAAGAATGCCAGCGCCTGGCCGAAACCGGTTCGGCCATCGCCTTCTGCCCGACCTCGAACCTGTTTTTGGGCAGCGGCCTGTTCAACCTGCCGATGGCCGAGAAGCACAAGCTCAACGTCGGCCTGGGTACCGATGTCGGTGGCGGCACCAGCTTCTCGCTGCTGCAGACGCTTAACGAAGCCTACAAGGTCATGCAGCTGCAAGGCGCACGCCTGAACCCTTTCAAATCGCTGTACCTGGCCACCCTGGGCGGTGCCCGCGCCCTGCGCCTGGACGATCGCATCGGCAGCCTGCAAGCAGGCAGCGATGCCGACTTCGTGGTGCTGGACTACAACGCCACGCCGCTGCTGTCCTACCGGATCGAGCAGTCGCGCAGCATTGAGGAGACGTTGTTTGTGTTGATGACCCTGGGGGATGACCGCACTGTGCAGCAGACCTATGCGGCCGGCCGCCTCGTGCATCAGCGTTAAACTCGGTTTGCGGCTGCAGGTCACCCCTGCAGCCGCAGTACTGTCAGTTTTCCTTGCCCAGCCAGCGGTACACCCCGCCCCCGATGACCGCGCCAATCAGCGGCGCGACCCAGAACAGCCATAACTGCTGGATAGCCCAGCCGCCGACGATCAATGCCGGGCCGGTACTGCGCGCCGGGTTGACCGACGTATTGGTGACCGGGATGGAAATCAGGTGGATCAAGGTTAACGCCAGGCCGATGGCAATCGGGCCAAAGCCTGCCGGTGCGCGCGAATCCGTGGCCCCCATGATGATGAACAGGAACATCGCGGTCATCACCACTTCACTGGTAAAGCCTGCAACCAGCGAATAGCCGCCCGGTGAATGCTCGCCATAGCCATTGGAGGCCAGGCCACCGGCGAGGTCGAACCCGGCCTTGCCGCTGGCAATGAAGTACAGCAATGCCGCCGCCAGAATGCCGCCGATCACCTGCGCGATGATGTAGGCCGGCAGCTCCTTGGCTGGAAAACGCCCGCCGGCTGCCAGCCCGACCGAGACGGCAGGATTCAGATGACAACCGGAGATATGCCCGATGGCGAACGCCATCGTCAGGACCGTAAGCCCGAATGCGAAAGAAACACCGAGCAGGCCGATGCCTACTTCGGGGAAAGCCGCTGCCAGCACGGCACTGCCACAGCCTCCCAATACCAACCAGAACGTACCCAGCAACTCGGCTGCCATCCGCTTCCCTAAAGGACTCGCCATACACCTTACCTCGCAAAGTTGAATGCTGACTTTAAGTCGCAATCCGAACTGCTTGATCTGGATGCTGTGGTGAGGTGAATCTAGCACAGGGTGGGAGTTGTGCCAGTGGCGGGCCTCATCGCGGGCAAACCCGCTCCTACAACACGATCCCTGTAGGAGCGGGCTTGCCCGCGATGAGGCCCTCAAGGGTGCAACAAGACCTCAGCCCTTGACCGGCGACCCCGCCCGCCCAGGCTTCTTGGTCTGCAGCAAATGCGAGAACACCGCATGCAGGTCATCGGATGCCCCTTCCTCTTCGAGGTTGAGCTTGCTGTCGATGTGATCCATGTGGTGCATCATCAGGTTCACTGCCAGCACCGCATCGCGCGCCTCGATGGCGTCGATCAGCTGGGTGTGTTCGTCGTAGGAGCAGTGCGAGCGGTTGCCGCTTTCGTACTGGGCGATGATCAGCGAGGTTTGCGATACCAGGCTGCGCTGGAAGCTGATCAAGGGTGCATTCATGGCCGCTTCGGCCAGTTTCAGGTGGAACTCACCCGACAGGCGAATACCGGCGCCGCGGTCACCGCGAGAGAAACTGTCGCGCTCGTCGAGCACCATCTGCCGCAGCTCGGCAATCTGTTCGGCTGTGGCATGCTCGACCGCAAGCTCGGTAATCGAGCGCTCCACCATGCGCCTGGCGAAGAACACCTGGCGGGCTTCTTCCACGCTCGGGCTTGCGACCACCGCACCACGGTTGGGCCGCAACAGCACCACGCCTTCGTGGGCCAGGCGCGAGAGCGCGCGCCGAATGATGGTGCGGCTGACGCCGAAGATCTCGCCCAGGGCTTCCTCGCTCAACTTGGT
>CAZOEC010000261.1:0-2112 GCA_964578635.1 uncultured Pseudomonas sp. | reverse complement strand
AACAGGAGTAACGAAATGTTGTGGACCATTGCCGTCATCCTCATCGTCCTTTGGCTGCTGGGGCTGGTGAGCTCCTACACCTTGGGCGGATTCATTCACATCCTGCTGGTGCTGGCGATCGTCGTCATCCTGATCAATGTGATCCAGGGCCGGCGCGCGTTGTAAGAGTCGGAGCATGCCGTCGCCCTGCCGGACCGCCGGCAGGGCCAAGCGGCGGGAGCGAACATGAATCCAGTCAAGATTGTGGCCATCGTGCTGATCGTCGCCGGCGTCCTCGGACTCGGCTACGGCAGCTTCAGCTATACGAAAGAGACGCACGACATCAAGATGGGGCCGATCGAGATGTCCGTGAAGGAAAAGGAAACGGTCAACGTCCCGGTCTGGGCCGGCGCAGGCGCGATTGCGATCGGCGCGGCCTTGCTGCTGCTTGGCGGCAGGAAGCCCTAGCAGCCTGTCGGACTTAATGACGGGCGTGACGTGATGGGCTGCGAGATAATCATTGCAGTTCTGCTGCTGTACGGGAAGCCATGAGCAACTTTCGCACGATCGACCGCGACACGGGTTTTCTGCTGCCACCCTCGGTAGATGAGTGGCTGCCGCAGCGGCACCTGGCCCGCTTTGTGGTGGAAGTGATCGACGGGCTGGATCTGTCGGCACTGACGAAGGCGTATCGCGGTTCGGGCTCGGCGTCGTATCACCCGGCCATGCTGCTGGGGCTGCTGCTGTACGGTTACGCGACCAAGGTGTTTTCCAGCCGGGCGATTGAGCGTGCGACCTACGACTCGGTGGCGTTTCGGTATCTGGCCGGCAATGAGCATCCCGATCACGACACGATCGCGGCGTTCCGCAAGCGCTTTCTCGGGCAGATCGAGACGTTGTTTGTTGACGTGCTGAAGCTGGCGCATGCGATGGGCATGCTCAAGCTGGGCACCGTGGCTATCGATGGCACCAAGGTTCATGCCAATGCGAGCCGGCACAGCGCGCTCTCGTACGGCCATGCGAAGAAGATCGAGAAGCAGCTGAGGCGCGAGGTCAAGCAACTGCTGCGTCTGGCCGAACGGGCCGATGACGCGGATCTCCCCGATGGGATGTCGATCCCTGAGGAGCTGGAGCGCCGCGAGACGCGCTTGGCGGCCATTGCCGAGGCGAAGGCCAAGATCGAAGCGCGGGCCGAGGAGCGCCTCGAGCGCGAACAGGCGGAGTATCAGGCCAAGCTGGCCGCGCGCGCCGAGCAGGAAAAGCTCACCGGCAAGAAGCCTGGTGGCCGCCCGCCCGAGCCGCCGACCGGCGGGGTGCGTGAGAACGATCAGATCAATCTGACCGACGAAGACTCGCGCATCATGAAGGTGGCCGGGGGTGGCTTCGAGCAGTGTTACAACGCTCAGGCCGTGGTTGCTGCCGGCAGCTTGCTGGTGGTAGCCAACGCGGTCACGCAAGCGGGCAACGACAAACGGCAGCTGGAGCCGATGATCGAGAAGCTGCAGGCACTGCCACCAGAACTGGGGCGCAGCCGACGGATCTTGGCCGACAATGGGTATTTCAGCGAGGCCAACGTCGATAAGTGTGCGGCCGCAAAGATTGAACCGCTGATCGCGCTGGGGCGCACGCAGCATCACCCGAGCTGGCGGCAGCGCTTTGCACCGGCGCCCAAAGCACCGCCGGCTTCGGCCACCCCGCTGCAGCAGATGGCGCATCGACTGAAGACGCCAGCCGGCCGAAAACTCTACGGCCTGCGCAAGCAGACCCCGGAACCGGTGTTCGGCATCATCAAATCCGTCATGGGTTATCGCCAAACGTTGTTGCGAGGGCTCGAGAACGTCACCGGCGAGTGGAACCTGGTGACGATGAGCTGGAACATCAAGCGCATGTTCGCCCTGCAGCCCTGCTGAGAGGGCATCGGGACTGCTGCACTCACCATTTTTGATCCGCATCAACCTGAATCCACACAATCCACTGACTGTTGCCTGATCAACTGAAATGCTCAGTCCGACAGGCTGCTAGGGCCGGTTCCCCCGCCCGGATCGTGACCGGGCTCACGCACCCCGCCGCAGCGGCCGCGTAACTTGCATGGCAGTGGCAAGAACCGAGTTTGAGGGAGCCTCAGGCATGGCC
>CAZOEC010000260.1:0-2121 GCA_964578635.1 uncultured Pseudomonas sp. | reverse complement strand
GGGATGGCAAGGCCTTCCAGCCCAAGCTGATGCTGCCGCTGTCGCTGTCCTACGACCACCGGGTGATCAACGGTGCCGCCGCCGCGCGCTTCACCAAGCGCCTGAGCGACGTGCTGGCGGACATCCGCACCATGCTGCTGTAACGCATCAATTTTCGAGCAGCCACGCTCGTTATCCTCGACCCCGCCCTTTGGCGGGGTTTTTTTTAGGTTTTGTACCCGTCAGATATCGCATGCACTGGGTAGGGTGTGCCGCGCGCACCGGCCTTCAACCCTTCTGCAGGTTACGAATCAGAAAGCTCAGGGCCTTGGCCAGTTCGGCCGCGCCCTTGTGATCGCGCACGATACTCAGCAGCGGGCTGCCGTCCTGGGGGTTATGCAGCACGCAGCGGATGCCGCTGGCCGGGCAGTCGTAGCGCACAAAGGGATCGACACCGAACAGGACAATGCGCTGGTTGCGCACCGCGACGTCGGTGCCGCTCTCGCTGCGCACTTCCTCGCGCAGCAGCAACTCGCCGGGGCCTGCCACACTCAGCTGGTACAGACGGTCCTGGCGCTGCGCCTGGCCGACTTGGTAGGCGGCGCGCAGGGCATAGGTTTTCAGCAGGTCATTGCTATGGGCGAGCAGCGCCTGACGTTCATCCTGAGTCAGATACAGACGCTTCAATTCGGCCAGGTAGTTGCTCTGCTCGGCGCTGCTCAAACCGCCACCGGGTTCGCCGGAAAATACCGGCGAGACCGCCACACAGCCGCCGAGCAATACTGCGCAGATTAGTTTTCTTGTCAGTCGCAATTGCATGATGCACCCTTAGCCGACGCTATATGTGGAGGGAGGTCTGACCCTCGCCTCGCTCAGCATACTGGAAGCCCGCCACTGAATGAAAAGCCATCCAGATGCCGCAAGTCGTTTAGCGGCCGAGGTTGTGACACAGTTGCCAGTGCCATCGCGCCTCGGCATGCTGCGTTTCGAGCGCTTGAATGAAGCCAGCTGGACACTGCTGTATCTCGACCCCGCCTGCGAGCAGCAACTGGGCCTGCCCGCCCAGCAACTCTGCACCCTGCTCGACTCGCCCTATGCCAGCCTGATGGAGCCCGCAGCGCGCCATCAGTTGCACGACAGCATCGCTCAGCAACTCGCCAGCCAGAACCACTACAGCGTGCAGTACAAGCTGCACAGCCCCAATGGCACCCTGACCCTGCTGGAACAGGGCGAAGCCTTCAAGCAGCATGGGCGGCATCTGCTGCGCGGCTACCTGCTGCTCCTCGACCCGGGCCAGGAGAAGGCACTCGCACCCCCAACCAGCGAGGCGCACGCCCAGAGCGAGCAGCAACAACGCCGCTCCCAGGCCAAACAGAACCTGATCGTGCGCCTGGCCCGTCACCACTACGGCGACGACCCGCTGCGCGAGGCCGCCGAGCTGATCAGCAAGAGCGCCTGCGATGCCTATGGTGTGGCCCGCGCCGGCATCTGGCACCTCGACGGTCAGCTATTGCAGCCCATGGCCCTGTACCAGCGCGATCCGGGTGGCTATGTGGAACAACCGACCATCGATGCCAGCGCCTACCCCGACTACCTGAGTGCCCTGCACAGCGGTCGCGTGCTGGATGCCCATGACGCCGCACACGACCCGCGCACCCGCGAACTGAACGACGACTATCTGCAGCCGCTGACGATCACCGCCATGCTCGACGCCAGCATTCGCGTCGACGGCGAAGTGGTTGCGGTGCTGTGCCTGGAACACACCGGTTCGCGGCGCAGCTGGCAGCCCGACGAAATCGCCTTTATCGGCGAGCTGGCCGACCAGTACGCGCAGGTTCTGAGCAACCAGCAACGGCGTACGGCCACCAGTTCTCTGTACCTATTCCAGCGCGCCGTCGAGCAGAGCTCCAGCGCCTTTATCCTGCTCGACCGCGACGGCCTGGTGGAGTACGTCAATCCCAGCTTTACCGCCATCACCCTGTACAGCAGCGCCGAAGTGCAGGGCCGGCGGCTGTCGGAGATGCCCGCCCTGGAGAATCTCGGCGAGCTGCTGTTCGATGCCCGCTCCGGCCTGGCCGAACACAATAGCTGGCAAGGCGAGTTCAAGAGCCGGCGCAAGAACCTCGACCCCTACTGGGGCCA
>CAZOEC010000259.1:1341-2136 GCA_964578635.1 uncultured Pseudomonas sp. | reverse complement strand
GGCCGAAGGCCCAGCCGGAATACTTCTCCGGGTCGATGTTGACGTTCTTCAGCACCTGGGGATCGACCATGCCCGAGCCGAGGATCTCCTTCCAGCCCGTCCCGCCGCAGACGCGGCAGGCGGGGTCCTTGCCCGAGCAGACGATACACTCGATATCGACCTCGGCCGACGGCTCGGTGAAGGGGAAGAAGCTCGGCCGGAAGCGGACCTTGATCTTCTCGCCGAACAGGGCCCGGATAAAGTACTCGAGCGTGCCCTTGAGGTGGGCGAAGGTGATGCCCTCGTCGACGACCAGGCCCTCGATCTGCATGAACATCGGCAGGTGGGTCGGGTCGGGCGTCTCGCGGCGGAAGACCCGGCCGGGGCAGACGATGCGGATGGGCGGCTTGGACCGCTCCATGACCCGGATCTGGACCGGCGAGGTGTGGGTCCGGAGGAGCAGGTCGTCCTTGATGTAGAGCGTGTCCCAGCTGTCGCGGGCGGGGTGATGGGGCGGGAAGTTGAGGGCCTCGAAGTTGTAGTAGTCGGTCTCGATCTCCGGCCCCTCCTCGATGGTGAAGCCCATGCCGAGGAAGATGGCCTCGATCTCCTCCTGGAAGAGCGTCAGCGGATGGGGCGTCCCCACGTAGCGCCGGCGCCCGGGGAGCGTAATATCCGTAGGGTGGATAACGGTGGCAGAGGCTTTTGCGTCTGATTTCGCCTCGATGGAGCCTGCTGCATATTTCACACCTGGGAGGATTTCTTCTCCCCGGCAGCGCAGCCGTTCATGAACAAAATCCTTGAATTCATTGATAA
>CAZOEC010000259.1:1027-1309 GCA_964578635.1 uncultured Pseudomonas sp. | reverse complement strand
GCCGGAACGGACTTCAGGTCTTCGAACAGACGGGTGACGTGGCCATTCTTGCGGCCCAGGTAGGCCGTCCGGAGCTCGTCAAGGGCCTTGGCGTCGCCGGCCTTGGCGGACTCTTCGTCGAACGCCCTCCTGAGACCTTCGATCCGGTCCTTCAGGCTGGCCATGGCGGGAGCCTAGGCCGCCGGCGTTTTCGTCATCCGGACCAAGTGGGCGAAGGTCTCCGGGGCGCTGACGGCCAGGTCGGCCAGGATCTTGCGGTCGAGCATGACGCCGAGCTTCTTC
>CAZOEC010000259.1:0-1017 GCA_964578635.1 uncultured Pseudomonas sp. | reverse complement strand
GCCCGCTGATGAAGCGGCTGTAAGAGGTGCCGTTGGCGACGGCCCCGGCCTTGATCCGGACGATCCAGAGGCTGCGGAAGTCCCGCTTCTTGTTGCGGCGGTCCCGGTAGGCGTAGAGCAGGGATTTCTCCACGGCCTCTTTGGCAGTACGGTAATTGCGGCTTTTGGCGCCGAAGTATCCCTTGGCCAGCGTGAGGACTTTCCTCCGCCGGTCGCGTCTCTTGGTGCTGCGTTTTACGCGTGGCATGGTCGTCTCCTTGTGCGCGGGGCGCGGGTCACATGTCGTACGGGAGCATCGTCTTGAGGGCCTTGCGGTCGGCGGCGCTGGCCACCCCGACTTGGCCCAGATGGCGCTTACGCTTGGAGGCCTTCTTGGTCAGGATGTGTCCCTTATTGGCCTTCTCGTGCAGGAACTTTTTCTTGGCCGAGACTTTGAACCTCTTTTGCGCTCCCTTGTGGGTTTTTAACTTTGGCATCTTTTCCTCCAGTTTTTGTGGGGATCAATAGGGCCGACACCATCCAATCCTGCTTCCGGGCCGACCCGTCCTGGGTGGCCAGGTCCTTGACGTCGCCGAGGACCCGGTCGAGGACCTGGTAGCCGAGTTCCGGCTTCTGCTTCTCGCGGCCGCGCAGCATCACCGTGATCTTGACCTTGTTGCCTTCCCCGAGAAAGCGCTTGACGTGCTTCATCTTGAAGTCGTAGTCGTGGACGCTGATCTTGGGGCGGAACTTGATCTCCTTGATCTGGATCTGCTTCTGGTGCTTCTTGGCCTCGTGGTCCTTCTTGTGCTGCTCGTACAGGAACTTGCCGTAGTCGGTGATCTTGCAGACCGGGGGATCGGCCGCGGCCGCGATCTCGACGAGATCGAGGCCCCGGTCGCGGGCCATCTGGACGGCCTGCGCCGTGGGCAGGACGCCGAGGGCGTTCTTCTCCTCGTCGATGACGCGGACCTCCCGCGCCGAGATCATCTCGTTGATCCGGTGGGGTTTGGCCTTGGCGACCGCAGGATAGTAACC
>CAZOEC010000258.1:0-2171 GCA_964578635.1 uncultured Pseudomonas sp. | reverse complement strand
CCAAGATCAAGGGCAGCCACACCGCCATGAAGTCCGGCATGCTCGCTGCCGACGCGGTGGCCGACGCCTTGTTCGCAGGCTCCGAAGGCGCTGACGAACTCAACACCTACGTCGACGCATTCAAGTCCAGCTGGTTGTACGAAGAGCTGTTCGCCAGCCGCAACTTCGGCCCGGCCATCCACAAGTTCGGCGCTATCGTCGGCGGTGGTTTCAACTGGCTGGACCAGAACCTCTTCGGCGGCAAGCTGCCGTTCACCCTGCACGACACCAAGCCGGACTACGCCTGCATGAAGCTTGCGGCCGACTCGAAAAAGATCGACTACCCCAAACCCGACGGCAAGCTCAGCTTCGACAAGCTCAGCTCGGTGTTCCTCTCCAGCACCAACCATGAAGAAGAACAACCGTGCCACCTGAAGCTGACTGACGCCAACATCCCGATCGGCACCAACCTGCCGCTTTACGACGAACCGGCACAGCGTTATTGCCCGGCCGGCGTGTATGAAGTGGTAACTCAGGAAGACGGTAAAAAGCGCTTCCAGATCAACGCCCAGAACTGCGTGCACTGCAAGACCTGTGACATCAAGGACCCTTCGCAGAACATCACCTGGGTCGCGCCGGAAGGTTCTGGCGGCCCGACTTACCCGAACATGTAAGTCATCTGCGGCGGGCACGACCTTCAACGGTCATGCCCGCCGTCGCTCAGTTCGGGGCCTGCACTGCATCGCCCCAGGCTGTATCCTTGCGCGCATAGCGCAAGGCAGTCAGCAACCCCACGCCCCCCATGATTACGCAATAACCGACGCACACCCATGGGCTCCACGGCACCAGCGCGATCAGCAGCAATGGCGTTGTGCTCGCCCATAAGGCGTAAGCAATGTTGTAGGTAAAGGAAATACCTGAAACCCGCACATTCGCCGGAAACAAGCCGACCATTACCGACGGCACTACACCCACGACCCCACAGGCCAGCCCCGCCAGCGCATAAGCAATCCCGGGCCAGGCTCCGCCACCGATCAGGCTCGCATAAAGCCCCCCTACTCCCACCGGCAACAAGACGCTATAGACCATCAATGAGCGCATCGCGCCGATCCGGTCCACCAGCAGGCCGGCCAACACACAACCGATATTCAGGAAGACAATTCCCAGGCTGCTCAAGGCGAAGGTGTGGCCGGCCGTCATGCCGAACCGCTGCTGCATGAGCGTCGGCGTGATGACCACCAGCACCACCACCGCTGACGTCAGTACACAGGTAAGCACCAGTGCCGGCAGCAGCGCCCTGCGATGCTCGCGCAAGACGGTGCGCAAGGGAAACTCGGCCATTTGCTCACGCCGCTCGCGCATTGCCAGAAATACCGGTGTTTCGCTCAACCAACGGCGCAACCACACACCGATCACACCGAATACACCTCCGAGCAGAAAAGGAAAGCGCCAGGCATAGTCGAGGATCTCCTGAGCGGTAAACAGCTGCGCCAACGCCGTGGCCATCAGTGCCCCGAGCAAATAGCCGAATGTCAGGCCTGCCTGCAAAAACCCCAGCGCATAGCCGCGCCGACCGGCAGGGGCGTGCTCGGCAACGAAAACCCAGGCACTGGGCACTTCGCCGCCCACCGCAGCGCCCTGCAGAATGCGCAGCACCAAAAGAATCAAGGGGGCGAAATAGCCGATCTGGGCATAGGTCGGCATGAACCCGATCAGCAGGCATGGCAAGGCCATCATCAGAATACTGAGGCTGAACACCCGCTTGCGCCCCAGATGATCGGCGAAATGGGCCATCAGGATCCCGCCCAATGGCCGGGCCAGGTAACCGGTGACGAATATGCCAAAGCTCTGCAGCAAGCGCAGCCATTCAGGCATCTGTGGCGGGAAAAACAACTGGCTCAAGGTCAGCGCAAAGAAGACAAATATGATGAAGTCATAAATCTCCAATGCACCGCCCAATGCTGCAAGGCCGAGGGTTTTGTAGCCCTGGCGCGGCGTCGAAGCTCCATATCCTTGAGAAAAAACAGTCATATCGCATCCGAAATTAGGACGGTGTACCACGCGGCACACATCTAAAGCGCACAGGATAACAAACGCTTTCTATCGGATTAGGGTGATTTTAGAGCATCAAGGCGACCGAGCTCTCCATGACAGCTGAGTACGATCCGTAGAAACCCCCAAGTGCTGCAGCT
>CAZOEC010000257.1:0-2175 GCA_964578635.1 uncultured Pseudomonas sp. | reverse complement strand
CGGCTCGACTTCCTCACCCTGGCCGAGATCCGCGGTGAAGGTCACCACTTCGCAGTTATAGGTGTCTTGCAGCCACTTGAGGATCACGGAAGTGTCCAGGCCACCGGAATATGCCAGGACTACCTTGTTTACGTCGGCCATGCCATCAACTCCACGGGGTTGTGCGGGAAAACCCGTGATTCTACTGGCCTCGGCGGTCAATTTACAGGGCCGCGACAGCCTGAGACGACCAAGCGACAGCTTCTGTCGCCTGCCAGCCGTGTTTCCCTGGGCTCAGGAGGTTGTTGCAGGCGCGGCCGGGTCGGCGGCTGGAGCTTCGGTGGGTGCCGCGGGCGGGGCTTCAGGGGCGCGTTCGAGTTGCACATTGACGCGACGATTCTTCGCCCGGTTGGCCTCGCTGTTGTTCGGCACCAGCGGGTAGCGCTCGCCATGGAAACGCAGGGTGATGTTCTCGGCCGGCACGCCGTTGGCCTTGAGGTACTCCATCACGGCCAGGGCGCGGCGGCGCGACAGGTCGCGATTGATCAGGCGATTACCGCTGTTGTCGGCATGGCCATCGAGCTGAATGCGATTGACGCTGGGGTCGGCCTTGAGAAAGCTGAGGATGATATCGAGCTTGGCCTGGGCCATTGGTTCGAGGTCCACCCCGCCCCCCGGAAAGCCCACCTGGCTGCGACGCACCTGGTCGAAATTCACCGGCAGCAGTTTGGCCGTGCAGGCGAGGTAGTCGTTATAGGCCTTGTTGAATCTGGCCGGCAGCAGACGCACCTCGATGGCTTCGCCGCCCTGGGCGGTGCGGTGGCGCAGCAATGGGCTGCGGCCTTCGAGCAAGCCGGTCAGCAGGCGTGCGCCCTGCTCCTGAGAGCTGTTGAACAGCACCTCGGAGGAGCCGACGCTGACCGAGCCCAGATTGATATCGCCGCGCCCGGGCTGCCAGGGTGCAGCGGCCGCCAGCAAGGTCGCCGACCCCGCCCCCAGCCAGCGTTCGCGGGCCTGCATGCGGAAGGTCACCTGCTCGCCCGCCCGACGCACAAACACCCCGGAGCCAAAATCGGTAATGGGCTGGCTCAGACGGCATTCGAACTGATCGCCCTCGACCTGCCACTCGACCTTCTCCAGGCGGGTCTGGAAACTAATGGCTAGCACTGGCTGGCATGCCAGCAGGCAAAGCAGGACGAGTGGATAACGTCGCACGACAGGCTCCCAGGAATACGGCTTACGCTCTGGCTATCGGTGCCTGGGGGGAAAACTTGAGGCCTTGCGGCTATGCACGCAGTACTTGCCGCGCCAAACGCCCCTGGCATCCGTCCGAGATTGTCGGACTGGGCCGCTTTCAGCGTGCCGCCACAAGCCTTTTCCGGTAGCATTCTCGCCACGTTTCGCCCGCCTGGAAGCTTCCATGACTGACCGCCTTACCCTGCTGCGTCCCGACGACTGGCATATCCACCTGCGTGACGGTGCCGTATTGCCGCACACGGTCGCCGATGTAGCCCGCACCTTCGGCCGCGCCATCATCATGCCCAACCTGGTGCCGCCGGTGCGCAACGCCAGCGAAGCCGACGCCTACCGCCAGCGCATCCTTGCCGCCCGCCCTGCCGGCAGCCGCTTCGAACCGCTGATGGTGCTCTACCTCACCGACCTGACCAACCCGGACGATGTGCGCGCGGCCAAGGCTTCGGGTTTCGTCCATGCGGCCAAGCTCTACCCGGCCGGTGCGACCACCAACTCCGACTCCGGCGTGACCAGCATCGACAAGATCTTCCCGGCGCTCGAGGCCATGGCCGAAATCGGCCTGCCGCTGCTGGTGCATGGTGAAGTGACACGCAACGAGATCGACGTATTCGACCGCGAGAAGGTCTTTATCGACGAACACCTGACCCGTGTGGTCGAGCGTTTCCCCAGTCTGAAAGTGGTGTTCGAACACATCACCACCCGCGATGCGGTGCAGTTCGTGCAGAGCGCCTCGGCCAATGTCGGCGCGACCATCACCGCCCATCACCTGCTGTACAACCGCAACCATATGCTGGTCGGCGGCATTCGCCCGCACTTCTACTGCCTGCCGATTCTCAAGCGCAACACCCACCAGGACGCCCTGCTGGATGCCGCCACCAGCGGCAATGCCAAGTTCTTCCTCGGCACCGACTCGGCCCCCCATGCCCAGCACGCCAAGGAAGC
>CAZOEC010000256.1:0-2201 GCA_964578635.1 uncultured Pseudomonas sp. | reverse complement strand
CTGTTCTTCTTCTCGCCCTTGTTGAAGCGCACGTTCTCGAACAGCACGATCTCGCCGGCCTTGAGTTCAACGCCACCCAGGTAATCCGCGACCAGCGGTACATCGCGGCCCAGAGCCTTACTCAGGTAGTCGGCGACTGGTTTAAGGCTGTTCTCTGCGCTGAACTCACCTTCAGTCGGGCGACCCAGGTGCGAGCAGACCATCACGGCTGCGCCCTTCTCCAGCGCCAGCTTGATGGTCGGCAGGGAGGCGAGGATGCGCGCGTCGCTCTTCACCACGCCGTCTTTTACCGGCACGTTGAGGTCTTCGCGGATCAGCACGCGCTTACCGGCGAGGTCGAGGTCGGTCATCTTCAGAACGGTCATGTAATCAGTCCTTCACGGGGGCTGGAGTAGTCAGGGAAAGAAAGTGTTCGGCGACATCAAGCATGCGGTTGGCAAAGCCCCACTCGTTATCAAACCAGGCCAGCAGGTTGACCAGGCGCGGGCCAGAGACCCGGGTCTGGCTGCCATCGACAATCGCCGAATGCGGGTCGTGGTTGAAATCGCAGCTGGCGTGGGGCAGCTCGGTGTAAGCCAGCAGACCTTTTAGCGGGCCGCTCTCGGCCGCCTGGCGCAGCACCGCGTTGATCTCGGCCGCCGACGTATCGCGGGCGGTCTGCAGGGTGATATCCAGGCACGAGACATTTACCGTCGGCACGCGAATAGCTTTGGCCTGGATACGCCCGCTTAGTTCCGGCAGCAGGCGTTCGATACCGCGGGCCAGACCAGTGGACACCGGAATCACCGACTGGAAGGCCGAACGCGTACGGCGCAAATCCTCATGGTGATAGGCGTCGATCACCGGCTGATCGTTCATCGCCGAGTGGATGGTGGTGATCGACACGTAGTCGATACCCACCGTCTCGTTGAGCAACTTGAGCAGCGGCACGCCGCAGTTGGTGGTGCAGGAGGCGTTGGACACCAGCAGCTCGCGGCCGCTCAGGCAATCCTGATTGACCCCGTAGACCACCGTGGCGTCGATATCCGCCTCACTGGCCATAGGTTGCGACAGCAACAGGCGCGGCGCACCGGCATCGATAAAACGCTGGGCATCGGCTCGGCTGGTGTACTGGCCGGAGCATTCGAGCAGCAGGTCGATATCCAGCGCAGCCCAGTCGACGCCTTCCGGCGTGGCCTGGCGCAGCACCTTTACGCAGTCGCCATTGATATGCAGGCAATCGCCGTCGACCCGTACCTCGCCGGGAAAACGCCCGTGGGTGGAGTCGAAGCGGGTCAGGTATTCGATGCTGGCCTGGTCGGCCAGATCATTCAGCGCAACGATTTCCAGGCTCGCTCCGGCACCGCGCTCATGCAGCGCACGCAGCACGCAGCGGCCGATACGGCCGTAACCGTTGAGGGCGATTCGATAGGGGCGCTTGGGCATGGCGATCTCGATGGGGAACCGTAGGATGGGTTAGCCGCAAAGCGGCATCACCCATCATTCGCCGGATCAGGCGTCCAGCAGCTCGGCGGCGGTTTCCAGGATATTGTCGACTGTGAAGCCGAAGTGCTCGAACAGCGCCGGGGCCGGGGCCGACTCGCCGAAGCTGGTCATGCCGATGATGCGGCCTTCCAGACCGACGTACTTGTACCAGTAGTCCGCGTGCGAGGCTTCGATGGCGATCCGCGCACCCACTTGCACCGGCAGCACGGCCTGTTTGTAGCCGGCGTCCTGCTGGTCGAACACGCTGGTGGACGGCATCGATACCACACGCACCTGGCGACCTTCAGCGCTCAACTTGTCGTAGGCCGCTACGGCCAGACCGATTTCCGAACCGGTGGCGATCAGGATCAGCTCGGGCTCGCCGGCGCAGTCCTTCAGCACATAGCCGCCGCGGGCGACATCGGCCAACTGCTGGGCGCTGCGCGACTGGTGCGGCAGGTTCTGCCGGCTGAACACCAGCGCGGACGGGCCGTCGTTACGCTCGATGGCGTACTTCCAGGCCACCGCCGATTCCACAGCGTCGCATGGGCGCCAGGTGTCGAGGTTCGGCGTGCCACGCAGGCTGGCCAGTTGCTCGATCGGCTGGTGGGTCGGGCCGTCTTCACCGAGACCGATGGAGTCGTGGGTGAATACATAGAGGACGCGCTTTTTCATCAGGGCGGACATGCGCACGGCATTGCGCGCGTATTCCATAAAGATCAGGAAGGTCGCGCCGT
>CAZOEC010000255.1:0-2316 GCA_964578635.1 uncultured Pseudomonas sp. | reverse complement strand
GGGCGGCGATGGTGCCCATGCTCACCTTGTCCTGGTTGTGGCATTCGGTGGAGCGAGAGAACACGCTGGCCGGCATGGTGTTTTTCAGCGCCTCGGCGGTCCAGGCGCTGGTGCCGATCTGCACGGCCTTGAAGCCGTGGTTGATCATCGCGCTGACGCTCGGCGCGCCGGACAGATTGCTCGGCAGGCCGTGGTTGTAGCGGGTGTCGACCAGCAGGGCGAGCTGGCGATCGAGCAGGTCGGCGACGTTGCCCACCAGGTTTTTCAGGCTGTCCATGGCGAAGGCGATATGCCCGCCGTAGAAGTGCCCGCCGTGCAGCACGCGCTCGGCTTCGGCGTCGATCAGCGGGTTGTCGTTGGCGCTGTTCAGTTCGATCTCGATAAATTGGCGCAGCAGGCCCAGGCTGTCCGCCAGTACACCGAGCACATGGGGCGCGCAGCGCAGCGAGTAGCGGTCCTGCAGGCGGTGCAGCGGCGCGGTCGGGGCGTCGATGGCCAGATCCTGGCGCAGCCAGGCGGCGACCTGCATCTGCCCCGGGTGCGGCTTGGCGGCGAACAGGCGCTCGTCGAAGTGTTCCGGGTTGCCTTCCAGCGCCACCACGTTGAGTGCGGTGATGCGGGTGGCCAGCTTGAGCAGGTAATCGGCGCGCGAATAGGCCTGGCAGGCCAGGGCGGTCATCACCGCGGTGCCGTTCATCAGCGCCAGGGCTTCTTTCGGCCGCAGGGTCAGCGGCGTCCAGCCGAGTTCCTTATGTACGTCGGCGGCGCTGCGGCGCTCGCCTTTGAACATCACTTCACGCTCACCGCTCAGGGTGGCAGCGACATAGGAGAGCGGCGTCAGATCGCCACTGGCACCCACCGAGCCTTCTTCCGGGATCAGCGGCAGCACATCAAATTCGAGAAAGGCCTGCAGGCGCTCCAGCAGTTCCACGCGCACGCCGGAAACGCCCTGGCACAGCGACTGCAGACGCGCGGCGAGCACGGCGCGGGTGCTGGCTTCATCCAGCAGCTTGCCCAGGCCGCAGCCGTGGAAGGTATAGAGGTGACGCGGCAGCGCCTCGACTTGGTGCAGTGGCACGGCCACCACGCAGGAGTCGCCGTAGCCGGTGGTGACGCCGTAGATCACGCCTTCCTTGTCCAGCAGGCTGTCGAGAAAACGCGCACCCTTGGCGATTTTTTCGCGGTAGGCGGCATCGCTCTGCAGCTGCGCCGGGGCGCTGCGGCTGGCCAGGGCGACAACCTGCTCGATGCGCAGGGGCTGTTCGCCAAACACGATGGGATCAGGCTGATTTGTCGTCATCTTCATTCCAGAACGGGTAGAAATTGAACCATTGCAGGGGCGCATCCAGGCAGCGCTGCGCGAGCTGGTCGGCGTAGCGCTGGGTCCAGTGGCGGATCACCTCGTCCCGTTCGCTGCGCTTCCAGTGCAGGCGCTCGGCGAAGGGTTCGATGATCACCTGATAGCGTTTGTCGATTTTCAGGCAGTGAATCAGGTTGATCGGGCATTGCAACAGCCCGGCCAGCAACCACGGGCCTTGTGGAAAGGCCGCAGGCTTGCCGAGAAAGTCCACGCTGACCTTGCGGCTGCCCTTGAGCGGCACGCGGTCGCCGGCAATCGCCAGCCACTCGCCGCGTTCCAGACGCTCGGACAATTGCAGCATGATCGCCGCGTCCAGTTCACTGACCTGAATCAGGCGCAGGTGGGTGGCACCGGCCTCGCCCAGCAGACGATTGAACTGTTCGGCGTGTTTGGTGTGCACCAGCACATTCATCGTCACCTGCTCGCCGAGTTCGGCCAGGGCGCGGCAGACTTCCAGATTGCCCAGGTGGGCGGCCACCAGCATCTGCCCACGGCCTTGCTGGTGCAGCTGGGCGCAGGCGTTGCTCGGGTCGATCAGGGTCACCTGCTCCAGGCCGAGCTTGCCATTCCACACATCGAGCTTGTCCAGCAGGGCGTCGGCGAAGCTCATAAAATGCTGGAACACGCTGTGCCGGGTCGGCTGCAACTCGGTGCGGCCGCTCCAGTTGGCCAGGTTGCGCTGGTACTGGCGAATGCTGCGCCGTGCCTTGGCACCGAACAGGTAGAAATACAGCACGATCAAATACAGCAGCGGGCTGATCAGCCGGCGGCCGAGCAGGCGCGCCAGCAGCGCGGTAAATTTCATCAGGATAAAACTGCCGCGCTCGCGCTGCCCGGCCCAGTGCTGCTGGCCACTCATGCGCGGCACCTGCGCCAGAGGATCTGTGGCGCACGCAGTAACATGCCGAAGAACAGCTTGGCGTGCATCTTCGAGATCAGCGCGTTGTCGTGCCACA
>CAZOEC010000254.1:0-2339 GCA_964578635.1 uncultured Pseudomonas sp. | reverse complement strand
TGGGCTAACTCGCAACATAAGGCAAGAAGCCCTGACTGTTAGATAAACCTTATTTTTAAAGGGTTCTAAGAGAATGTGCTTCTTCTGCCATACTGAAATTAAGTCCGCTTTTTGTCCCTGATACCATCCAATATTTCTTTCGGTTTGACGTACATCCCCCAGGCCTCCATTTGACCTTTATTGTCCCCACCTTTTTTATCTGGCTGAACACCATAAGATCCTCGCCACTATATGCAGACATTGTTTTCGTCTTGACACACAAGACTAATCACCATATACTCCGGCCCTGTAAAAGCAAGTTCTTATCATCATCATCGATTACACCCAAGAGCAAATAGATGTGCACCTTCAAGGAAGGTTTACCAAATATAAAGAGTATATGCTCGATGCCTCGGGCACGTGCGGGGTAGGCCCGGTGATCGGGCAAATCGATCATAAATAATCAGTAAACATCCTTGCTTATGGCCCCTGAGGAACTTCCGAAACACTGAGCACAATGTTTCACGCCGGAAGTCCTGGGAGATTGGTTTGAATCCAATCAGAGCTTCCCTGAGTTGACTAGCGGAGGTGAACGACCATGATTAAGACCATCGCCTTCATCCATCGGAAGCCGGGGGTTTCCCGCGAGGAGTTTGCCAGACACTATGAGGAAACCCACGCGCCTTTGGCACTCACACTCTTGCCGATGATCAGGAAATACGCCCGTAACCATGTGATCGATTCCCCCGGCGCGCAAGACCCCGGTTTCGACTCAGCGAGCGAGTTCTGGTTTGACCGCATCGAGGACGCGATGGGGGTCATGGAAATCGTGCAATCGGAGGCGGGCCGCCCGCTTCTGGAAGATGAGCACTCGTTCATCGATAGCGGCAAGACGGTCTCGTTCCTTGTTGATGAAAATGTGTCAGACCTTCCCGTATTGCCGGGCAAGCCGAGGATGCGCCGCCTGGTCAAGGCCATCGCGCTTCTCAAGCGAAAGCCGGGGCTCTCCCGCGAGGAGTACCTCCGCCACTATGAGGAGACCCATGTCCCACTCATCATCAAACACTCAAGCGGACTCGTGGGTTACGCGAGGAACCATATCATCGTTATGGGGCCTGAAGAGCCGGGGTTCGATACGATCACCTATCTCTGGTACAAAGATATTGATGCCTTCAACGCAAGCATCAAAGCAACTCGAATTGAAGGGGATGCGGCCATCCCCAAAGACGAAGCGAGCTTCCTCGATATGAGCAGGGTCAAGTTCTTCTTGGTCAACGAGAGGATATCGAGAATCGGGGGCGCGGGCCGTGCTGTGACCATCACCGGATCATCCCTTGAGGGGAAAGTGGCGATCATCACCGGGGCGAGCCATGGGATCGGCAATGCGCTGGCCAAGGGGTTCGTCGATGCCGGAGCCGCCATCGTGCTCGCGGCCCGGAGTATAGCGGAACTCGAATTGACCGTTCGGGAAATCGAATCCCGTGGGGGTGAAGTTCTTGCAGTTCCCACAGATGTCACTGACGGTGCTCAGGTCTCTGAGATGGTTCGCAAGGCCACGGAGGCGTTTGGACGGATCGATGTGCTCATAAACTGCGCCGGGGGAACGGGGGCGGATCGCTCCATTCCTTTGCTCAATATGGATGAGTCAGTATGGGATCGCATCGTCAATCTCAATCTCAAGAGCGTTTACCTTTGTTGCCGGGCGGCGGGAAAGGTGATGGCGGAGCAGAAATCGGGAAGCATCATCAACTTCAGTTCCGGGGCGGCCATTCACCCCGTTTACGGGATGACCCATTACGGTTCGGCCAAAGCGGGGGTGATCCAGCTAACCCGCGTGCTCGCGGTGGAATTGGGCCCGTGCAAGGTGCGGGTCAACGCGATTTCACCGGGCTTGATTGCTACCGATACCGAACGCAAGTGGATGCCGCCGGAGATGTTCGAGAAGTATGTCAGCACCGTTCCGTTGGGAAGGGTGGGGCAGCCGGAGGATATTCTGGGTACGGCCTTGTATCTGGCTTCAGATGCCTCGGCCTACGTGAGTGGGGCAGTGATCCCGGTGGGGGGCGAGCCCCAATGACACTTAACCCCCTTTTGCAAAGGGGGACATACTGGCTGTCTAAAAAGAGGTGCAGGAGACCTCCTGCCGGAGGTCTGGGGGTGCCCCCCAGCTTCAAAAGTCCCCCAAGAATGGGGATCAAGGGGGTTGAAAAGGGCTTTCTGGACAGCCTGCAAAGGGGGATTTTCCGGTTCGCGGTCCCATCGGCGGTGGGGAGTCCGACAACTGACGCCTGATAACTGACAACAAACCAAGGAGGGCACCATGTCTCTACCGAGTTTTTCCGTAAAAGACAAAGTCACCA
>CAZOEC010000253.1:0-2354 GCA_964578635.1 uncultured Pseudomonas sp. | reverse complement strand
CCGGATAGCCTTCGGCGTACTTGTTGGTCAGGCCGCTGCCCTGGGCCTGCATCACGCGCTGACTTGCGTAGTTTTCCGAGGCAATCAGCTCGATATGGTCTTCCTGGCGCAGCTCTTCGGCGTTGATCGCGGCGAGCAGGGCGTCATCGTAGCCTTGCAGTTGGTCGTGCTTGCTAAACATGGTGAGGCCCTCTGATTTTTATATGAGGTGCAGCTAACCCGCCTCGGGTAGAGGTGAGTCGAGATTCTTGGGTAAACAAAACCGTAGGATGGATTGAGCGCAGCGATACCCATCATTGCATCGCGTATGCCATTGATGGGTTACGCGGTGCGCGTAGATGGGTGTTAGCAATGCGAGAGGTGTCCCGCACCGCTAACCCATCCTACGGGTGTAGGTTGCAGCCTTATGCTTCCTGGTACGCCTCGATGGACGGGCAGGCGCAGATCAGGTTGCGGTCGCCGAACACGTTGTCCACGCGGCCGACCGGCGGCCAGTACTTGGCCTCGATCAGGCTGGCCAGTGGGTACACGGCCTGCTCGCGGCTATAGCCGTGAGTCCACTCGCCGGCCAGTTCCAGGGCGGTGTGTGGGGCGTTTTTCAGTGGGTTGTCGTTGGCATCCAGCTGGCCAGCTTCCACCGCACGAATCTCGTTGCGGATGGCGATCATGGCGTCGCAGAAGCGATCCAGCTCTTCCTTGGATTCGCTTTCGGTCGGCTCGATCATCAGGGTGCCGGCCACCGGGAAGGACATGGTCGGGGCGTGGAAGCCGAAGTCGATCAGGCGCTTGGCCACGTCGTCGACGCTGATGCCGCTGCTGTCCTTGATCGGACGGATATCCAGAATGCACTCGTGCGCCACCAGGCCGTTGCTGCCCGAATACAGCACGGGGTAGTGCTCTTCCAGGCGGCGGGCGATGTAGTTGGCGTTGAGGATGGCCATCTGCGAGGCGCGCTTGAGGCCTTCGCCGCCCATCATGCTGATATACATCCAGGTGATCGGCAGGATGCTGGCGCTGCCGAACGGTGCGGCGCTGACGGCACCTTCCTTGCGGGCCATATGTCCGTGACCGGGCAGGAACGGAATCAGATGTTCCTTGACGCCAATCGGACCAACACCTGGGCCGCCACCGCCGTGCGGGATGCAGAAGGTCTTGTGCAGGTTCAGGTGCGACACGTCGCCGCCAAACTTGCCCGGGGCGCACAGGCCGACCATGGCGTTCATATTGGCACCGTCGATATACACCTGGCCGCCGTTGTCGTGGACGATCTGGGCGATCTCGCGGATGCCTTCCTCGAACACGCCGTGGGTCGACGGGTAGGTGATCATGATCGCGGCCAGACGCTCTTTATGCTCTTCGGCCTTGGCCTTGAGGTCGGCGATGTCGACGTTGCCGCTGCTGTCGCAGGCGGTCACCACCACGCGCATACCGGCCATGCTGGCGGTCGCCGGGTTGGTGCCGTGGGCCGATTGCGGGATCAGGCAGATATCGCGCTGATCATCGCCGCGGCTCAGGTGGTAAGCACGGATGGCCAGCAGGCCGGCGTACTCGCCCTGGGAGCCGGCGTTCGGCTGCAGGGAGATGCCGTCGTAACCGGTGGCCGCGCAGAGCATAGCTTCCAGTTCAGTGGTCAGCTGGGTGTAACCCTGGCTCTGTTCGGCGGGGGCGAAGGGGTGCAGATTGCCGAACTCGGCCCAGGTCACCGGGATCATTTCGCTGGCGGCGTTGAGCTTCATGGTGCAGGAGCCCAGCGGAATCATGCTGCGGTCCAGTGCCAGGTCCTTGTCGGCCAGCTTGCGCAGATAGCGCATCAGCTCGGTTTCGCTGTGGTAGCGATTAAATACCGGGTGGCTGAGGATTTCCGATTCGCGCAGCAGGCCTTTTGGCAGCTGGGCGATTACGCCGGCAGCCAGTTCAGCGAAGTCCGGCAGGCTGTGGCCCGGCTCGGCGAAGACTTCCCACAGGCGCTCGATGGCGGCCTGGTCGGTGGTTTCGTCCAGGGACAAGCCCAGGCGCTCGCCGTCGATCTCGCGCAGGTTGATGTCCATCGCCCGCGCCTGCTGGTGCAGTTGCGCGGTGCGTGCGCCGCTGGCGACGGTCAGGGTGTCGAAGAAGAACTCCTGCTCGACGCTGTAACCCAGGGCGCGCAGGCCCTGGGCCAGGATCGCGGTGAACTGGTGTACGCGCTGGGCGATCTGGGTCAGGCCTTTCGGGCCGTGGTACACGGCGTACATGCTGGCGATGTTGGCCAGCAGCACCTGGGCGGTACAGATGTTACTGGTGGCCTTCTCGCGGCGGATATGTTGCTCGCGGGTCTGCATGGCCAGGCGCAGGGCCGGCTTGCCGAAACGGTC
>CAZOEC010000252.1:0-2384 GCA_964578635.1 uncultured Pseudomonas sp. | reverse complement strand
GTGCGTGGCCATTTGTTGCTGTGTGCAGCCCATCAATATGCCGAAGGCGACGTTCAACATTGGTGGCACCCGCCGCTGGAACGTGGCGTGCGCAGTGGCTGTTCGGACGATTATCTCTGGCTGGCACTGGCGACCAGCCACTATGTAAGCGTCACCGCAGACCTCAGCGTGCTGGCCGAACCCGTGGGTTACCTGGAAGGCCGCCCGCTCAATGCCGAAGAAGAGTCCTATTACGACCTGCCGGGCAAATCGAGCCTGCAAGAAAGCCTGTATCAGCATTGTGTACGCGCAATCGAACACAGCCTGCAGCGCGGCAGCCACGGCCTGCCCTTGATGGGCACTGGCGACTGGAACGACGGGATGAACCGGGTCGGCCATCTGGGCCGTGGGGAGAGCGTGTGGCTGGGCTTCTTCGGCTTTACTGTTCTGCAGCAGTTCGCCCTCACTGCCCAATTGCATGGAGACCCTGTTTTCGCACAGCGTTGTACCCAGCAGGCTGCCAAGCTGCAGGCCTCTCTGGAGGAGCATGCCTGGGACGGTTCATGGTACCGACGCGCCTGGTTTGACGATGGCCAGGTACTGGGCTCGGCACACAATGACGAATGCCGCATCGATTCGATCTCGCAAAGCTGGTCTGTACTGTCGGGTGCCGCCCCGCAAACGCGGCGCCGCACTGCCATGGCCTCATTCGAGAAGCACTTGGTACGCGCCGACACAGGTGCGGTACTGCTGCTCGATCCACCCTTCGACAAAGGCTCGCTTGAGCCCGGCTATATCAAGGGCTATGTGCCGGGTGTACGGGAAAATGGCGGCCAGTACACCCATGCTGCGGTTTGGGCCGGCATGGCGTTGGCCAGGCTTGGCGACAACACCAGGGCCTGGCGGTTGCTCAACATGATCAACCCCGCAGGCCATGAAATCGCCAGCCGGACCGAAACCTACAAGGTCGAACCCTATGTCATGGCTGCCGACGTCTATGGCACACCGCCACATGCGGGCCGTGGGGGGTGGACCTGGTACACCGGGTCGGCCGGCTGGATGTACCGATTCATCGTGGAGTCATTGCTCGGGCTGCAGCGTGTAGGGACTTCGCTGCATATCGTACCGCTGCTTCCGGAAGGCTGGCCTGGTTACACCCTGCGCTACCGCTATGGGGGGGCGCACTACCAAATCAATGTGCGCCCAGGCACGGCCACTGTACCTTCGATCACACTGGACGGTGAGCAGCTGGGCAAGGATGCGCTGGAGTTGTTCGATGACGGCAAAGAACATCAGGTCCAGGTGTTATGCGCGGTAAAAGCGCATCAACCAGAGACACCGGGGTGCGATAGAACCGCCGAAGCCAATCTTGAGCGCTGAGGTATAGAGGCACGAAAAAAATCAAGACGATGGCAGCGGGTGCCCGAGGCTTTGCAGACACTGATGCCTGTTTAGCCTCGGTCGCTGAAAAGCTCACACATGATGATGTGGAACTTACCCTTCTGTGCTCCTGCTTTATCAAGTATCAACCTTGGGGTTCTCTGCGAGAAGGTGATGATCTCCCCATAGACGACACCATCACTTTCATCCAGGCTCTCGCCAATCTTCCACTCATCGACCTCATCCTTGCATAGCCCCAGAATGTCGGCGATGTGCTGGTTACGGCGATCTTCCTGCACGTCATTCATTCGGTTAATGCTCATGATAATGCTCCTTGAGCGCGCTTGGCGGGCCAGGGTTGCGCTAGTGGCCTGTACGGTTAATTCGAGTACTCAAATTCGAGTCCAGGGGTTCGTCAGGCAAGGCGCCGCGACGAGTCGTAGCAGGGCTACGGCGAGGAGTGGCAACGCCGCCTGGCGAAGTCTTGGGCCGAAGTTGAGTAAGCGAATTGACCACACAGGCCACTAGGAGGACCCGGGGCCCTGGTGGTGCGGCTGCACGGCCTCGCTCAGCTTGGTATGTACAGACTGGTTGGCAGACTGCCCAGGCTTGTAATCCATGGGTCTGGGCGTGCTCTGCGGTTGTTTCGCAGTGGGCTTGCCAGGGCCCTGGCGAAGGTTCGGGTCGATGTGTTTGCTCATGACAACCTCCAACGTTCGGCGCTGCAGATGCAGCGTCGTTCCCTTGAGCATCGCAGATTGCAACGGCTACTTCGGTGCGTTGCCCCGCATAGTGCGCTTTGGAGTAACCTGTACCCATCAGGGTATTTTCCCTCGAACGGTGGCTGATATGTTTGCTGTACCCAAGCCACATCAGAACTACCTCCTGGCAGCGCTTCCGGCGCAAGCGCTGGAGCGCCTGCTCCCCCACCTCGAACTGGTCGCGATGCCACTTGGCAAAGTGCTCTATGAGTCCGGCGGCGCGCTGCGGCATGTCTACTTCCCCACCGACTCCATCGTGTCGCT
>CAZOEC010000251.1:0-2440 GCA_964578635.1 uncultured Pseudomonas sp. | reverse complement strand
TGCCCGCCTGCAGGATGTCCGGGTAGCGCTTGGCGTCTTCCTTGGCGAAGCGGTAGGTGGTGCCCTCGGCCGGGGTGGCTTCGAGGTTGTACATCTGCCCGGTTTCTTCCTGGAAACGCACCAGGGTGGCCCGCACATGGTCGAGCAGAAGCAGGGCGAACTGGCGGCCCTTCGGCGTATGCATGCCCTCCTCGTCGCCGCTGAAATTGCGCAGCATCTCGTGCATGCCATTGAGGCCGATGGTGGAGAAGTGATTGCGCAGGGTGCCCAGGTAACGCTTGGTATAGGGGTAAAGGCCGGCGTCCATATGGTGCTGGATCACCTTGCGCTTGACCTCCAGGCTCTCCATCGCCAGTTCCATCAGCTGGTCGAGGCGCTTGAGCAGGCCCTGGGTGTCGCCCTTATAGAGGTAGCCCAGGCGCGCGCAGTTGATCGTCACCACGCCCAGGGAGCCGGTCTGCTCGGCCGAGCCGAACAGGCCGCCACCGCGCTTGAGCAGTTCGCGCACGTCCAGCTGCAGGCGGCAGCACATCGAGCGCACCTGGTTGGGCTGCATGTCGGAATTGAGGAAGTTCTGGAAGTACGGCAGGCCGTAACGCGCGGTCATCTCGAACAGACGGTCGGCATTCTCGCTGTCCCAGGGGAAGTCATGGGTGATGTTGTAGGTCGGGATCGGGAAAGTGAACACCCGGCCCATGGCGTCGCCGGCCTGCATCACCTCGATATAGGCGCGATTGATCAGCTCCATCTCGGCCTGCAGGTCGCCATAGGCGAAGGGCATTTCGATCCCGCCGATATAGGGGATCTGCTCGCGCAGGTCTTCCGGGCACACCCAGTCGAAGGTCAGGTTGGTGAACGGCGTCTGGGTGCCCCAGCGCGACGGCACATTGAGGTTGTAGATAAATTCCTGAATCGCCTGGCGCACCTCGGCGAAACCCAGGTTGTCCTTGCGCACATAGGGGGCCAGGTAGGTATCGAAGGAGCTGAAGGCCTGAGCCCCGGCCCACTCGTTCTGCAGCGTGCCGAGGAAATTGACCATCTGCCCCAGGGCACTGGACAGGTGCTTGGGCGGCCCCGCCTCGACCCGCCCGGGAATGCCGTTGAAACCCTCGTTGAGCAGGCTGCGCAGCGACCAGCCGGCGCAGTAGCCGGCGAGCATATCCAGATCATGAACATGCAGATCGGCCTCGCGGTGTGCCTGGCCGATGGCCTCGCTGTACACCTCGTCCAGCCAATAGTTGGCGGTGACCTTGCCCGATACATTGAGAATCAGACCGCCGAGGGAATAGCCCTGGTTGGCATTGGCGCGCACCCGCCAGTCCTCGCGCGACAGGTATTCGTTCATCGACGCCGCCACATCCACCAGCGCCTTGCGATCACGGCGCAAGCGGCCATGGCGTTCGCGGTAGACGATATAGGCGCGTGCGGTCTGGTAGAAACCGGCCTCCATCAGCACCCGTTCGACGCGATCCTGCACCTGCTCGACATCGATACTGGGCAAGTCCAGCAGGCGCACCAGCACCGCTTGGGCCAACTCCCCCGCCAGTGCCTGGTCGAACTCGCCACTGGCCGCGCCCGCCGCGATGATCGCCTGACGGATCTTGCCGAGATCGAACGCGGCGATACTGCCATCGCGCTTGCACAACTGCTGAGGGTGAAAGGCTTTAACCGAGCTGAGCATGTCGCCTCCTGGCACTACATATAGATGTTTATTTATCTAAAACCACAATATGCAGTGAAAGTTACCCGAGAAAGCTCCAGCCGAGCTTGACCTCGATCAAGATCCACGGAAGGCTTTAAACCTGCCAATGGCAGCGCCGACAGCCCCCCCGTAGCTCAGTCGGACACCTAACCGTAGGGTGCGCCGCGCGCACCGGGAACCACAGGCAAGCGGTGCGCACGGCATAGCCTGCAAAGCCATACGGTCGTGTCCGGAGTTTTGTGTGGGGTGTCGCAGAGCACTGATCGACGCTTTACTGAACCTGTCGGCCCGCCCTACCCTGCACCCCAGCCCAGCCCAGCCCAAGGACAGCATCCATGCCAACACTAGAAAACAGGATTCCGCCGCCACTGGTCGCGACGCTTTTCGCGCTTTGTATGTGGGCACTTGCCGCTGTGCTGCCCAAGGTTGCAGTGAGCGATACGCTGCGCCTGATCGCCACGGCGGCCCTGTTGGCGCTGGGCGCGTTCTTCTGCCTGGCGGGTGTGCTGTCGTTCCACCGGGCCAGAACCACGGTCAATCCGCTGAAACCGCAGACGGCATCGGCGCTGGTGAGTTCGGGGATCTACAGGGTGTCGCGTAACCCGATGTACCTTGGTTTTGCCCTGTTTCTCGCTGCCTGGGCAGTGTTCCTGGCATCACCCTGGGCGCTGCTCGGGGTGTTGGGATTCATCCTCTATATAAACCGCCTGCAGATCGCCGCGGAGGAGCGTGCGCTTG
>CAZOEC010000250.1:0-2469 GCA_964578635.1 uncultured Pseudomonas sp. | reverse complement strand
TCGTAGGACAGCGACAGCGGCAGCATCAGCTTGGGCTGGAAGGCCTTGCCATCCCAGACCGGCTGGATGGTCGCCTTGCTCACACCGAGAATCGCCACTTCCGGCGCGTTGACGATCGGCGTAAAGCCGGTGCCGCCAATATGGCCGAGGCTGGAGATGGTGAAGCAGGCACCCTGCATATCGTCGGCCGACAGCTTCTTGCTGCGTGCCTTTTCCGCCAGTACGGCGGCTTCGGCGGCGAGCTGCAGCAGGCTCTTCTGATCGACGTTCTTGATCACGGGTACCAGCAGGCCATCCGGGGTGTCCACGGCAAAGCCAATGTGCACGTATTTCTTGCGGATAATCGCCTTGCCGCTCGGTGCCAGTGAGCTGTTGAAGTCCGGCAGTTCCTTGAGCAGGAAGGCGCAGGCCTTGAGCAGCAGCGGCAGCACGGTGAGTTTGACCCCGGCCTTTTCCGCCACGGCTTTCTGCGCCACGCGGAAGGCTTCCAGCTCGGTGATGTCGGCCGAATCGAACTGGGTCACGTGGGGCACGTTGAGCCAGCTGCGATGCAGGTTGTTGGCCCCGACCTGCATCAGGCGGGTCATGGCCACTTCTTCGATTTCACCGAACTTGCTGAAGTCCACCACCGGGATCGGCGGGATGCCCGCACCGCCGGTTGCGCCACCGGCTTCCGGTGCAGCCTTGGCCTTCTGCATCATGGCTTTGACGTAAACCTGCACGTCTTCCTTGAGTACGCGGCCTTTCGGCCCGGTGCCAGGCACGGCATCCAGCTCGACGCCGAACTCGCGGGCCAGCAGGCGTACCGCCGGGCCGGCGTGCACCTTGCTACCACTGGCGCGCGCCGGGGCGTCGGCGACCTTGGCAGCGGCGGCGGCCAGGGAGGCAATCGCGCTGACTTCGGCGGCGACCGCCGGGTGAGCACCGGCCGGAACCTTGTGCATCTCGCTGGCGGCTGCAGGTGCGGGCGCTGCTGCAACCGGTGCGGCTGCGGCCGGCGCTGCCGCGCCTGCGACTTTCAGCTTGAGGATAAAGTCGCCCGTGCCGACTTCGTCTTCCAGTTTGACGCTGATGCTTTCCACCACGCCGGCAGCCGGCGAGGGGATTTCCATGCTGGCCTTGTCCGACTCCAGGGTGATCAGCGACTGGTCGACTTCGACGCTGTCGCCGACCTTGACCAGCACTTCGATAACCTTGGCCTTGCCGTCCGAGCCGATATCCGGCACATGCACATCCTGCACGCTGCTGCTGGCCGGCGCGGCTGGCGCAGGTGCGGCGGCCGCTGCGGGCGCTGCAGCGGCTGGAGGCGCTTCGGCCGGTGCCGCAGCGGGGGCTGCTGGTGCTGCTTCGGCGGCACCTTCGACTTCCAGCTCCAGCAGTTCGTCGCCTTCTTTCAGGCGATCGCCCAGCTTCACTTTCAGGCTTTTCACCACGCCGGCTTTCGGCGCGGGAATTTCCATGCTGGCCTTGTCTGATTCCAGGGTCAGCAGGCTCTGATCGGCCTCGATGCGATCACCGACCTTGACCATCAGTTCGATTACTTCACCCTCACCGCCACCGATGTCGGGTACGCGAATCAATTCACTCATCGTTTCGCTCCTTAGCAGTCCAGTGGGTTGGGTTTTTCCGGGTTGATGCCGAACTTGGCGATGGCTTCGGCCACCACTTTGGGTTCGATATCACCGCGGTCGGCGAGGGCTTCCAGGGCAGCCAGAACCACCCAGTTGCGGTCCACTTCGAAGAAGTGGCGCAGCTTCTTGCGGCTGTCGCTGCGGCCGAAGCCGTCGGTGCCCAGTACCTTGAATTCCTTGCTCGGTACCCATTGGCGAATCTGTTCGGCGAACAGCTTCATATAGTCGGTGCTGGCAATAACCGGGCCCTGACGGCCGCTCAGGCATTCTTCCACATAGGTCTGCTTGGGCTTCTGCTCCGGGTGCAGGCGGTTATTGCGCTCCACGGCCAGGCCGTCGCGGCGCAGCTCGTTGAAGCTGGTGACGCTCCACACGTCGGCCGCGATGTTGTACTCGTCGCGCAGAATCTTCGCCGCCTCTCGCACTTCGCGCAGGATGGTGCCGCTGCCGAGGAGCTGCACGTGATGCGCGGCTTCCTTCTTGTCTTCTTCGAGCAGGTACATGCCCTTGATGATGCCTTCCTCGACACCGGCCGGCATGGCTGGCTGCTGGTAGGACTCGTTCATCACGGTGATGTAGTAGAAGACGTCCTGTTGCTCTTCGGTCATCTTCTTCATGCCGTCCTGGATGATCACCGCCAGCTCGTAGCCGTAGGTCGGATCATAGGTGCGGCAGTTCGGGATGGTCGCGGCCAGCATGTGGCTGTGACCGTCTTCGTGCTGCAGGCCTTCACCGTTCAGGGTAGTACGGCCGGCGGTACCGCCGATCAGGAAACCACGGGTACGGCTGTCGCCAGCGGCCCAGGCCAGGTCGCCGATACGCTGGAAGCCGAACATCG
>CAZOEC010000249.1:0-2672 GCA_964578635.1 uncultured Pseudomonas sp. | reverse complement strand
TCGCCGTCGGTGTCGACCACGGTGATGTCGTTGGCTTCGCTGGCCAGGTGTTCGGCCAGGGTGCCGCCAACCTGGCCGGCCCCGAGAATGATGATCTTCATGCAGTCTGTTCCTTAGCCGCGGGTGGCAGCGATTTTGATCAGCTTGGCATAGTAAAAGCCATCGTGGCCGTCGATTTGCGGCAATAACTGGCGACCGTGGGCCGGCTTGAGGCCGAACGCGCCGGCGATATCCAGCTCGCGGGCACCGGGGGTGCGGGCGAGAAAGGCGGCGATGCTGTCGCTATTTTCTGCGGGTAGCACCGAACAGGTGGCGTAAAGCAGGATGCCACCGACTTCCAGGGTCTGCCACAGGGCATCCAGCAGCTCGCCCTGCAGCTGAGCCAGTGCGGGAATGTCTTCGGGTTGGCGGGTCAGCTTGATATCCGGGTGACGGCGGATCACCCCGGTGGCCGAGCAGGGGGCGTCGAGCAGAATGCGCTGGAACGGCGTACCATCCCACCAGGCCGCCAGGTCGCGACCATCGGCGGCGAACAGCTCGGCTTCCAGGCCCAGACGCTTGAGGTTCTCGCGCACGCGCACCAGGCGTTTTTCTTCCAGATCCACCGCCACCACGCCGGCCAGCGCGGGTTCGGCCTCCAGCAGATGACAGGTTTTGCCGCCCGGTGCGGCGCAGGCGTCCAGCACGCGCTGGCCGGGGGCCAGGTCGAGCAGTTCGGCCGCCAGCTGCGCCGCTTCGTCCTGCACGCTGACCCGGCCTTCGGCAAAGCCCGGCAGGGTGGTGACATCACAGGCCTGCAGCAGGCGGATGCCATCACGGCTAAAGGTGCAGGGCTCCGCCTCAAAGCCTACGCGGCGCAGTTCTGCCAGGTAGTCATCACGGCTGCCGAGGCGGCGGTTGACCCGCAGAATCAGCGGCGGATGGGCGTTGTTGGCTGCGCAGATGGCTTCCCAGTGTTCCGGCCACTGAGCTTTCAGGGCTTTCTGCAGCCAGCGCGGGTGGGCGGTATGCAGCACTGGATCGCGATCCAGCTCGGCCAGCAGCGCCTCATGCTCGCGCTGGGCATTGCGCAACACGGCATTGAGTAGGCCCTTGAGCGAGGGCTTCTTCAGCTTGTCGACACAGGCCACCGTCTCGCCAATGGCGGCGTGGGCCGGAATACGTGTGTAGAACAGCTGATAGAGGCCGATCAGCAGCAGCGCTTCGACATCACGGTCGGCGGCTTTGAAGGGTTTCTGCAGCAGCTTCTCGGCGATCAGGGCCAGGCGCGGCTGCCAGCGCGCGGTGCCGAAGGCCAGGTCCTGGGCCAGGCCGCGGTCGCGCTGCTCGACCTTATCCAGCAGTGGCGGCAGGCTGCTGCCTAGCGAGGCCTTGCCATTGAGCACCACGGCCAGGGCGCGAGCGGCGGCCAGACGTGGGTTCATGCGCCTAGCACCAGGCCAACGGCGAACTGCTCGCGGCGGCTGTTGTACAGATCGCTGAAGTTCAGCGCCTTGCCGCCGGGCAACTGCAGGCGGGTCAGGCGCAGCGTGCCTTGGCCACAGGCTACGGTCAGACCGGATTTATCGGCGGCGAGAATAGTGCCGGGAGCGCCACTGCCCTCGCCCAGCTCAGCCGCGTGCACCTTGATGGCTTCGCCATTTAGCGTGCTATGGCAGATCGGCCACGGGTGAAAGGCACGGACCAGGCGTTCCAGCTCAATGGCCGGGCGGCTCCAGTCCAGGCGCGCTTCATCCTTGTTCAGCTTGTGCGCATAGGTGGCCAGGCTGTCGTCCTGCACCTCGCCGACCAGGTTACCGGCTGCCAGGCCGCTGATGGCTTGAATCACCGCCTGCGGGCCGAGTGTGGCCAGGCGATCATGCAGGCTGCCGCCGGTATCGGCGGCTGAGATCGGCGTGCTGACCTTGAGCAGCATCGGCCCGGTATCCAGACCGGCTTCCATCTGCATCACCGTTACCCCGGATTCGCCATCACCGGCCTCCACCGCGCGCTGGATCGGCGCGGCACCACGCCAGCGTGGCAGCAGCGAGGCGTGACTGTTGATACAGCCCAGACGCGGGATATCCAGCACCACTTGCGGCAGGATCAGGCCGTAAGCCACCACCACCATCAGGTCGGGCTTGAGTGCTGCCAGCTCGGCTTGGGCAGCGGGATCGCGCAGGGTCTGCGGCTGGTACACGGGAATTTCATGCTGCACGGCGAGCTGCTTGACCGGGCTGGGCGTGAGCTTCTGTCCGCGTCCGGCTGGGCGGTCTGGCTGGCTGTACACGGCAATGATCTGGTGTGGCGTGTCGAGCAAGGCCTTGAGGTGTTCGGCGGCGAACTCCGGGGTGCCGGCAAAGACAATACGCAAAGACTCAGACATGGGTTCTCACTGCTAGAAAGAAAAAGGCTTGCCGTAGCAAGCCTTTGAAAGGTGTGGATCAAGCCTGCTGGCGGTGCTGCTTTTCCAGTTTCTTCTTGATCCGGTCGCGCTTGAGGTTGGACAGGTAATCAACAAACAGCTTGCCATTGAGGTGGTCGCATTCGTGCTGGATACACACCGCCAGCAGGCCTTCGGCGATCAGCTCATAGGGCTGGCCGTCGCGGTCCAGCGCCTTGATCTTGACCTTCTGCGGGCGGTCGACGTTTTCGTAGAAACCCGGCACCGACAGGCAGCCTTCCTGGTACTG
>CAZOEC010000248.1:0-2692 GCA_964578635.1 uncultured Pseudomonas sp. | reverse complement strand
GCCCGGATTCAAGCCTGGAGATATCGAGAATTTCGTTGATCAGGGTGAGCAGCTCATTACCGGCGCTATGGATGGTTTGCACATAGTCGCGTTGCTTGACCGACAGCGGTGTGCCCAGCAGCAGCTCGGTCATGCCCAGTACGCCGTTCATGGGGGTGCGAATCTCGTGGCTGATCTTGGCCAGGAACTCGGCCTTCGCATTGACCTCGGCGGTACTGGCCGCCAGGGCTCGGCTGGCGCTGAAACGGGCTTCGGCCATGCCGCGCAGGCGCTCGCTGACGGCGCTGTTGAGCAGCCAGCCACTGATGCCGGCAAATGCCAGCAGGATAAACAGCAACCACTGGGTCGGCGTGCGGGTCAGGCCGAGCAGGGCGGGCAGTATCACCAGGCAGCCGAGGTTGAAAATCAGCATGGCCACGCTGAACAGTCGCGCTGGCGAGTAACCTTTCTGCCAGTGATAGGCACCGACCGCCAGC
The DNA here is from genome assembly GCA_964578635.1 of uncultured Pseudomonas sp. Classification (GTDB taxonomy): domain Bacteria; phylum Pseudomonadota; class Gammaproteobacteria; order Pseudomonadales; family Pseudomonadaceae; genus Aquipseudomonas. The sequence continues at coordinate 2,216 of CAZOEC010000248.1, read as the reverse complement.
ATGCTCAGGCTGCCAAGGGCGACCAGGGCATAGGTAATGAGGTTCAACGGCAGGGTTTCGACGAACAACAGCAGCAGGCCGCACACTCCGACCAGGAGCATTTCGTTGAGCAGCACGCGATTGAGCAGCACTTGCCCGCGCGGGGCAAAAAAGCGCAGGGTGAACATCAGGCCGGCCAGGGTGGCCAGCAAGGCAGTGAAGTAGGCCGCCGGGGTTTGCGCCGGATGCCACAGCGTCAGCCATGGTCCGCTGAGGTTGAGCAGGATCAGGGCACTGCAAAGTAGCAACGCCTGATGCGCACTGAGCCACAGGGTGGTGCTGGAGCGCGAGTAGGCAAAGCGCGTGAGGTTGTGCAGCACCAGCATGAGCAGGCAGCCGAACAACACACCGAACAGCAGTGGCTGGCGCTGGTCGGCGGCGGCCAGGGCGGCGGGCTCCAGTGTGATGCTGGGGCGCAATTGGTGCTCTGACACCAGGCGCAAGTAGATATCCAGCGGTTTCTGGCTGGTGGGCAGAGGCAGGATATGATCGCTGCTCGGTACCGGCAGGTTGTTGAAGAGCGGATCGTTGTCGCTGCGTTGCTGTTTGAGCAACGTTTGGCCATCGAGCACATACAGGTCGAGCTTGGCCAGGTCCGGGGCAAAGATACGCAGCAGCTGTTCCCGCTCACTGGCAGGCAGGCGATAGTGCAGCCAGAGCGCGCTTTGCGGCGCGGCCGCGTTGAGTGCGTTGAGTTCGATGGGGCTGAATTGGTTGCGATAGCGTTCCGAGCGGACGTCGCTTAATTGCAGGTTTGCCTGATCGTCGAGCAAAACCGCCCAACCACTGCCTTGCTCGGCGTAAGCCGGGAGCAGGCAGAGCAGGGTCAGCAAGCTGACAGTCAATCCTATGGCAATCCTGAGCCAGCGCACGGCGAAATCCCTTCGTAGGTGAATGCCTGTAGATAACTATGCGCAGGAAGCCTGGCTGCTGGCAAGAGCCCTCGGGCACCTCGCCAGCCAGCCAACCGGAGGCTTACTCCGGGGCTTCGCCACGCTCGCGGGCAATGGCACGGTAGCCAATGTCCTTGCGGTAGAAACTGCCTTCCCAGTCGATCTTGCCTGCCAATTGGTAGGCTTGTGCCTGGGCCGCATCGACGCTATCGCCCAGAGCGGTCGCGCACAGCACGCGGCCACCGGCCACTACGACGTTACCGTCCTTGAGCGCGGTACCGGCGTGGAACACCTTGCCGTCGAGCGCGGCAGCAGCGTCCAGGCCGTTGATCACGGCACCCTTGGCGTAATCGGCAGGGTAGCCGCCAGCGGCGAGCACCACACCCAGGCTCGGGCGCGGGTCCCACTGGGCCTCGACCTTGTCCAGGGCCTGGGCGAATGCAGCCTCGATCAACAGCACTAGGCTCGACTGCAAGCGCAGCATCACCGGCTGTGTTTCCGGGTCGCCGAAGCGGCAGTTGAACTCGATAACCTTCGGGTTCCCGGCCTTGTCGATCATCAAACCGGCGTACAGGAAGCCAGTGTAGACGTTGCCTTCCTCGGCCATGCCGCGAACCGTCGGCCAGATCACCTGGTCCATGACGCGCTGGTGCACCTCGGCCGTCACGACCGGGGCAGGGGAGTAGGCACCCATGCCACCGGTGTTGGGGCCGGTGTCGCCATCGCCGACACGCTTGTGGTCCTGGCTGGTGGCCATCGGCAGTACATTCTTGCCGTCGACCATGACGATGAAGCTGGCTTCTTCGCCGTCCAGGAACTCTTCGATCACCACGCGCGAACCGGCGTCGCCAAAGGCGTTGCCGGCGAGCATGTCGCGAACGGCGTCTTCGGCTTCGGCCAGGGTCATGGCCACGATCACGCCCTTGCCGGCGGCCAGGCCGTCGGCCTTGATCACGATCGGTGCGCCTTTTTCACGCAGGTAAGCCAGGGCTGGCTCGATCTCGGTGAAATTCTGGTAGTCGGCGGTCGGGATCTTGTGGCGCGCCAGGAAGTCCTTGGTGAACGCCTTGGAGCCTTCAAGTTGGGCCGCGCCGGCGGTCGGGCCGAAGCAATCCAGGCCACGGCTGCGGAACAGGTCGACGACACCGGCAACCAGTGGCACTTCAGGACCAACGATGGTCAGTGCAACGTTTTTCTCGGCGAAGTCCGCAAGCTGCTCCAGGGCCAGAACGTCGATGGCGACGTTCTCGCACTTGGCTTCAATGGCGGTGCCGGCGTTGCCCG
>CAZOEC010000247.1:0-2822 GCA_964578635.1 uncultured Pseudomonas sp. | reverse complement strand
TAGCCGGCGAACGGCACCATGCGTGCGCCCAGTTCGAGATGCAGGGCGTGTAGCGGGGTTTTCGCCAGGGTTTCAGTGGTCATGCGGTTCTCCGTGTCTGTATAGGTCGTTTTTGTAGGAGCGGGGGGACGCCTGGTTCTTGCTTGCGATCCGCTGCTAAAAGCATCGCGAGCAAGCTCGCTCCTAAAGGGGGTTGTGAGTTGTGCCGAAGCGCGGTATCAGCACTCGATGATATTTACGGCCAGGCCGCCGCGGGCGGTTTCCTTGTACTTGTTGTTCATGTCGGCACCGGTCTGGCGCATGGTGCGGATGACCTTATCCAGCGAAACGAAGTGCTGGCCGTCGCCGCGCAGGGCCATGCGTGCGGCGTTGATCGCCTTCACCGAGCCCATAGCGTTGCGTTCGATACAGGGCACCTGAACCAGACCGCCGATGGGGTCGCAGGTCAGGCCTAGGTTGTGTTCCATGCCGATTTCGGCGGCGTTCTCCACCTGGTTGACGCTGCCGCCGAGCACTTCGCACAGGGCACCAGCGGCCATGGAGCAGGCCACGCCGACCTCGCCCTGGCAGCCGACTTCGGCACCGGAGATCGAGGCGTTTTCTTTATAGAGGATGCCGATGGCGGCGGCGGTAAGGAGAAAACGCACCACACCGTCGTCGTTGGCACCGGGGATAAAGCGGCTGTAGTAATGCAGCACCGCCGGCACTATGCCGGCCGCGCCATTGGTCGGTGCGGTGACCACACGGCCGCCGCTGGCGTTTTCTTCATTCACCGCCAGGGCGTAGAGGTTGACCCAGTCGAGCACGCTTAGGGCATCGCGTAGCGCGGCTTCGGGGTTCTTGCACAGCTGGCGGTGCAGATCGGCGGCGCGGCGTTTGACCTTGAGGCCGCCGGGCATGATGCCCTCGTTGCGGCAACCGGCTTCGACGCAATCCTGCATCACCTGCCAGATATGCAGCAGGCGCGCGCGGGTCTCGGCTTCCGGTCGCCAGGCGGCCTCGTTGGCCAGCATCACCTGGCTGATAGACAGCTTGTGTTCGGCGCAGTGGGCCAGCAACTGCTTGCCGGTGGTAAAGGGGTATTGCAGCACGGTGCTGTCTTCGACGATGCGGTCGGCCCCGGCGGCCTGTTCATCGACCACGAAACCGCCGCCCACCGAATAGTATTCGCGCGAGCGGATCTGCAAACCGGCGGCGTCGAAGGCACGAAAGATCATGCCGTTGGGGTGAAAGGCCAGGGGTTTGCGGATCATTGCCAGATGCTGTTTCTCGACAAAGCGGATGGCTTTTTCGCCGAGCAGCTTGAGTTCGCCGCTGCTGCGAATCGCTGCCAGGCGGGCGTCAACGCTGCTGGTATCGACGCTGTCCGGCTGTTCACCTTCCAGGCCCAGCAGCACGGCTTTGTCGCTGCCATGGCCCTTGCCGGTGGCACCGAGGGAGCCGTATAGCTCCACCTTCACTGCGTCGGTGGTGGCCAGTAAGTCATCGCGGCGCAGGCCTTCGGCAAAGCGCAGGGCGGCCAGCATAGGGCCGACCGTGTGCGAGCTGGAAGGACCGATGCCGATCTTGAAGAGGTCAAAAACGCTAAGTGACATGCTTGCTCCGACTGCGTGTTTTGCTGCGGCCCTTGTGGGGCGGCGATGATGCGGCGCGCTGGATAACCGCGCCGATAGTGGCAAAAACTGCGTGCCGTCCTAGTCAGCGTAGACCGGGAAACTGGCGCATAGGTCCGCAACCTGACCGCGAACGCGTTCGATCACGGCCGGGTTTTCCAAGTCATCGAGGATGTCGCAGATCCAGCCGGCCAGGGTGCGGCACTCGCCCTGTTTGAAACCACGGGTGGTCACCGCCGGGGTGCCGATGCGGATGCCGGAGGTGACAAAGGGCGATTGCGGGTCATTCGGCACGGCGTTCTTGTTCACCGTGATATGCGCTGCGCCAAGGGCTGCGTCGGCGGCTTTGCCGGTGAGGCTCTGCTTGATCAGGCTGACCAGCATCAGGTGGTTGTCGGTGCCGCCGGAGACCACATCAAAACCGCGTGCAACGAACACTTCGGCCATGGCCTGGGCGTTGTCGATCACCTGCTGCTGGTAGGTCTTGAAGCCTGGCTCCAGCGCTTCCTTGAAGCACACGGCCTTGGCCGCGATCACATGCATCAGCGGGCCGCCCTGGCTGCCGGGGAAGACGGCGGAGTTGAGCTTCTTCTCGATTTCCTCGTTGCTGCGAGCGAGGATCAAGCCGCCACGCGGGCCGCGCAGGGTCTTGTGGGTGGTGGTGGTCACCACATCGGCAAAGGGCAGCGGATTGGAATACAGACCAGCGGCCACCAGGCCAGCAACGTGGGCCATATCGACAAACAGCAGGGCGCCGACCTGGTCGGCGATGGCGCGGAAGCGGGCGAAATCCAGGGTGCGCGAATAGGCACTGAAGCCGGCGACGATCATCTTCGGCTTGTGCTCGACGGCCAGGCGCTCGACTTCGGCGTAATCGATCAGGCCCTGCTCGTCGATGCCGTACTGCACCGCGTTGTACAGCTTGCCGGAGGACGACACCTTGGCCCCGTGGGTCAGGTGGCCGCCGTGGGCCAGGCTCATGCCGAGGATGGTATCGCCGGCATTCAGCAGTGCCAGATACACCGCGCTGTTGGCGGAGGAGCCGGAGTGCGGCTGCACGTTGGCGTAGTCGGCGCCGAACAGCTGCTTGGCGCGCTCGATGGCCAGCGCCTCGACCTTGTCGACATGCTCGCAGCCACCGTAATAACGCTTACCCGGATAGCCTTCGGCGTACTTGTTGGTCAGGCCGCTGCCCTGGGCCTGCATCAC
>CAZOEC010000246.1:0-2877 GCA_964578635.1 uncultured Pseudomonas sp. | reverse complement strand
CGACACCCTGACCCGCCTGATCGAGGATTTCGTCACCCGTGACGGCACCGACAACGGCGATGAAACCCCGCTGCACACCCGCATCGAACGCGTGCGCCATGCCCTGGACAAAGGCCAGGCAGTGATTGTCTTCGACCCGGAAAGCCAGCAATGTCAGCTGGCACTCAGGCGCGATGTACCCAAGGAATGGCTGGATGCACTGGAGGAATAAACACAGCTCGTAGGTTGGCGCTAAGCGCAGCGAAGCCCAACGGCGCGGTATGCTCCTTGGGTTTCGTCACTGTGCGCCTCGGCTGAAGCATTGCGTTAACCGCGCAGGCCGCCTTCGCGCTCCCAGGCGCAGCGCACGCGCAACTCGCCCTCATCGGGGCTGTGAAAACCATTGTCCGACTCCCAGCGAAAGGTGTGGGTACCGTTCAACTCGGTTTCCAGGTGCACCACCGCACTGGCCCAGTACAGGCGCTTGAGCAAGGCCTCGAACTGCTTGATCCACAGGCTCCACTCGTACTCAACGGTGCGGTAGCTGGCCCCGAAGTGAATCACCTGGGTCTGGTACAGACCATCCCCAGGCTGCTCGCAGCAGGCAAACATTTCCCGGCCGAGAAAGCTCCAGGCATCGCCCGCCGGCAACTGGTCGAGCACCTGCCGATTGATCTCGCGACGCAGACGGCTCTCCGCTGGACTGTCCGACGGCCAATCACGGATACAGCCATAAACGATGGACTCGGACTCCACATCGCCACTCCAAAAAAACCAGGCTGCCTTCTATCACAGCCCCCGTAAGCAAGGAAGGAACTGCCGCTAAATAAGCGAAATAGGCAGGCGAACTCATGGCTACCCGATCAGGCCGGTGCGCACGGCGCACCCTACGGGACCATGGCCGCGCATCTCATGTAGGGTGCGCCGTGCGCACCGGGGCAACCCCGATCTACCGCTATTACGCGCCCGTTAACGCGAAGCGCGCGACCGCCTTTCGCGACCCATGATCCACGCCAGCAGGCTCATCACTACCGCCAGGCTGGTCAGCACCATAAAGGGCAGCTGGTAGTTGCCGGCCAGATCCCGGGCCAGCCCCGTCAGCACCGGCGTCAGGCAGGCCAGGCTGTAGCCGACGAACAGCATCATGGCGGTCCAGCGGCTGACCGCCAATGGCGATCCCGCCTCATACAGCGGCAACACCAGGGACAGGGCGAAGGAGCCGCCCAGGCCCAGGCCGATAGTGACCGCCCACAGCTCAGGCAGGAAGGTCGGCGCAAAGGTGATCATCCCCAGGCTCAGGGAGGACAGCAGGCCGCAGCCCAGAAGCAGCAGATAACGATTGTCAAAACGCTGGGCCAGCCAGGGCATCAGAAAGGAGCCGGGCAAGCCCATCAGCATCGACAGGCTGAACAGGCTGTTGCTGTGCATCAGGCTTAGCCCGGCCTCGTGATAGCGCGCCACCGCCCAGGTGGCCAGGGCGTAGAACAAACCGGCCTGCAAGGCAAAAAAACCACTGATCAGCCAGGCCCTGGGCTGTCGCCATGGCAGACCGGCGTTGCCCTCGCCGGCATCCGCCGCCTCGATCCGGTTCGGCAGGCACAACCATAACAGCAGGCCCAGCAAGGCCGGTACGGCCCAGACCGCCAGGCCACGCGCCCAGTCATCCCCCAGCAGCTGGGTGGCCGGCGCAGTCAACACCGCGCCTCCGGCCCCGCCCACGGCCATGCTCAGGGAATACCAGCCCACCACACTGCCCATGCTGGCCATGAAATAGCGTTTGATAAAACCCGACAGCAGCGGCCCGGCCACCGCAATGGCTGCCCCCAGCAACACTGCACTGCCGATCAGGATCAGGCTGTTATGCCCAGCCAGACGCAGCAGCAACGCCAGGGCGATTACCCCCATGCACAGGGCCAGGGTGCGCTCCAGACCGAGGCGCAGCGCCAGGCGCGGAGCCAACGGGGCCAGCAGCCCCATGCATAGAACGGGCAGCGCCGTGGTTAGGCTGATCAGGCTGCGGCTCAAGGCCAGCTCGGCAGCGATGCGCTCGATCAGTGGAGCCAGGGAGGTGATGCCGGGGCGCAGATTGATCGCCGCCAGAATCAGGGCCAGCAACAGCATGGCCCGCGGGAAAGGTTTCACAGAACATCCATCGGTTTCGCGGCCAGGCCGACATGACGGCAAACCCTACCCCCCGGACCTGCGACAGGCAAGCCCGGGGCGCAATAAAGCTGACCGATAAATCAACTAAGCGCTATGGCCGGCTATGTACCAATAGCGTGCTGCGTTCAATTATCGCCACAGAGTTTGAAGTGGTCTGGGTCCGCAGGGTGCGCCGTGCGCACCAGTGTTCGTTGCCTGCGTTGGTGCGCACGGCCTAGGCGACCCGCCTCCCCTACCCGTGCCAGCTATGCGAAAAGGCGCTAAGCCTGAATCGCCCATGCAACACGCTATTGGGACAGCCCCTATGGGTCAGCCCTGCTTGGGTTTTGCCGCGCGCATCTTGTCGGCCATGGTGGTCATTTCGTTGTATAGCAGCTGCGGGTTCTTCTGCTTCAGCGCCCAGGCCATGCGGCCCTGCTCATGGGGCAGAATCATAAACTCGCCCTTGGCGATTTCCTGGTAGATGTAATCGGCGATCTCGCTGGCACTGATCGGCGAGCTCTCCAGCAACTTGCCCACCTGCGCCTTCATCGCCGGAGTCGGGCCGCGGAAGGAGTCGAGCAGATTGGTCTGGAAGAACGACGGGCACACCACATGCACGCCCACCTCCAGCATCTTCAGCTCGATCAGCAGGCTTTCCGACAACGCCACCACGCCGGCCTTGGCCACGTTGTAGTTGCTCATGGCCGGGCCTTGCATCAGGGCGGCCATCGACGCGATGTTGATGATCTTGCC
>CAZOEC010000245.1:0-2882 GCA_964578635.1 uncultured Pseudomonas sp. | reverse complement strand
CGCTACACGCCCTGCATCTCGAACTGGGCGCACGCATGGTGCCGTTCGCCGGCTACGACATGCCGGTGCAGTATCCGCTCGGGGTGATGAAGGAACACCTGCACACCCGCGAAGCCGCCGGCCTGTTCGACGTCTCGCATATGGGCCAGATCATTCTGCGCGGCCCTCAGGCGGCCCAGGCCCTGGAGCGCCTGGTGCCGGTGGACATCATCGACCTGCCCGTGGGCATGCAGCGTTACGCCATGTTTACCGATGACCAGGGCGGCATCCTCGACGACCTGATGGTCGCCAACCTGGGCAACGACACCCTGTTCCTGGTGGTCAACGCAGCCTGCAAGCACCAGGACCTGATGCACCTGCAACTGCAGATCGCCAGCCAGTGCCAGATCGAAGCCTGCTTCGACCGCGCCCTGCTCGCCCTGCAAGGCCCGAAAGCCGTCGACGTACTGGCGCGCCTGGCACCCGAAGTAGCCAAGATGACCTTTATGCAATTTGCCCCGGTGCGCCTGCTGGGTGTCGACTGCTACGTCAGCCGCTCCGGCTACACCGGCGAAGACGGCTTCGAAATCTCGGTGCCGGCCGCCCACGCCGAAACCCTGGCGCGCAGCCTGCTGGCCGAACCGGAAGTGGCCGCCATCGGCCTTGGTGCCCGAGACTCGCTGCGTCTGGAAGCCGGTCTGTGCCTGTACGGCCACGATATGAGCACCAGCACCACGCCGATCGAAGCCAGCCTGCTGTGGGCCATCTCCAAGGCCCGCCGCGCCGATGGCGCACGGGCTGGCGGCTTCCCAGGTGCAGAGCGGATCTTCGCCCAGCAACAGCAAGGCGTTGCCAGCAAGCGCGTCGGCCTGCTACCGCAGGAACGTGTACCGGTACGTGAAGGCGCGGAAATCGTCGATGCCGACGGCACTGTGATCGGCACCGTATGCAGCGGCGGCTTCGGCCCAACCCTCGCCGCCCCGGTGGCCATGGGTTACCTGCAGAGCAGCCATATCGCCCTGGATACCGAGGTATGGGCCATGGTGCGCGGCAAGCGCGTGGCGATGAAAGTGGCCAAGACCCCGTTTGTGCCGCAGCGCTACTACCGCGGTTAACGACTAGCAGGCCGTTGAAAAACGTAGGCGAGGCAGGCAAGACAAGGCAAAAACGGCCGAAAAAGCGGAGTTTACGAGCTGTAAATGAGCATTTTGAGGCCGTTTTTAACGCAGTATTGCCAACGCAGGTAGTTTTTCAACAACCTGCTAGACCTGCAGCACCGCCCGCTAGGTCAGTGCTGCAGGCGCTCAACGCTATGCAGCGTTGATATCGGTAAAGATCAGGCGATTGCCAAACGGATCGGTCACCGCCATATCACGCCCCCAGGGCTGGCTGGTAATACCCGGCCGCGCATTGCCATAGGCCCGCGCCGTCAGCTCGGCGTGCAGGGCATCCAGATCATCGACACTGATACGCAGCGCCGCACCCGGGCAGCAATCGCCGTGGTGTTCGGACAGATGCAGCACGCACCCCGCCCTGGACACTTGCAGATAGAGCGGCAAGCCCGCCTCGAAGCGATGCGCCCAATCCTCGCTAAACCCCAGAAACTCGCAGTAGAACGCCCGCGCCTTGGCTTCATCGAAGCTGCGCAGAATGGGAATCGGAGCCGCCAGCTGCATAAAGACCTCTGCCTGAATATGTTCCCGGCACTCTATTTCAGCCCCAGGTGAATGTCACCGGCTCAGTCCGGCAGCAGGCAACTGCGCCGATTACTGAACACCTCGCGGTCGATATCGCGCACATCCAGCGACAGCGCATTGACGCTTGGCAAGCGCTCGACCAGTGCCCCCACGATCTGCCGTGACAGCAGGCGCTTCTGCTCATCCGTGCGCCCGGCGAGGATGTAGAAGATCAGGTGAACAAAATCCTCCTGAGTGCCGCCCACACTGAAATGCTCATACAGGCTCAGACGCAGCTTGACCTCACCTGGCTGGAACAACTGGGTGGCCGCCGCCGCGTCCTCAACAACGCCAAGCAGTTCGGACGGGGTGATCAGTTGCGTCAGGCTTTGCGAGCCCTCGATAAGGCAGTGCGGCATAGGCGTCTCCCATAGGTCTGTCGAACATAAACTGCTCAATTTTGTCGTACGTTATCGCACAACAAATCCAGCAATAACAGCCTGTTCCGCGCGAAAGAGCAGCTTCCGTCGACACGGCCGGCGGCCTTCGGCAACGCCTGCGGTAACCGCGAGTACTGAGCAAGCAACCGCTATAAACCACTAATTACGCCTATTCAGCGGAAAACGGGATGAGCCGCCAGAGATTTTTCTTATTGAACTTTCGTCTAGGGACGCGTTGACAAAGTCGGGCAAGGCTGTCGATAATCCAGCCAAAGTTGTACGACAACATATGACTAATCATAAAAACAAAAACAAGGCCCGACCATGACGACTGTTGCCCTCGCCGCATCGGCTCGCTTCTCGCCCCTCCCGCCCGGCCCCGCTTTGCGGCGCGCCCGCAGAACGCCTCAGCGACAGCCGCACACACACCTCGCATTCGCCGACGGCTAAGCCCGAAGCAGAGGCGCGTTCCGACCGCGGACACGCCTGTCGCCCTGGCATGGGGCAACTCACTCGTTCCTTTCGCTCGCCGCTGGCTATTCAAGGCAGGCAGGGAACGGCTTGTTCAAAAATGGGAGCACAACAACAATGACTGTACGCAATGCCCTCTCGCTCGCCCTGCTCAGCGCAGGCAGCATGGCCCTCGCCCTGCCACTCAGCAGCCAGGCTGCCGGCTTCACCGACGATGCCAAGGTCACCCTCGGCCTGCGCAACTTCTATATCAACCGCAACTTCGTCGACCCGGCCAACAGCCAGAGCAAAGCCGAAGAGTGGACCCAGAGCATGA
>CAZOEC010000244.1:0-2915 GCA_964578635.1 uncultured Pseudomonas sp. | reverse complement strand
ATCAGCCCGTCGATAACGATGCTGTCGGCGTGCAATTCGGCTGGGCTCATCAGGCAGTCCCCTTTTAGCTGTATCGCCAAACCCATTGTTGGCGCTTTGGATTGAGCATATCCCCGAGGGCCTGGGCAGCCCGGTGCAAAAACGACCGGGGTATTGCCGAAAGCGTCAAAGCTGGGTCGCGGGTGGATATGCCGCCTGGCAGGACAGCTCAGACGCTGGCCGTTGGGTGCTCGTGGCGGTCCTGGCTGGGGCAGGTGGCGAAGCGCGCGCGGTAGCAGCGGGAGAAGTACGAGGAGGACTCGAAGCCGCAGGCCAGGCCGACTTCCAGCACGTTCATGTCGGTCTGGCGCAGCAGTTGGCGGGCCTTGTCCAGGCGCAGGGCGAGGTAGAAGCTGGATGGGGTCTCGCGCAGGTGATGGCGGAACAGTCGCTCCAGCTGGCGCGGCGTCACCTTGATCAGCTCGGCCAGGGCCTGGGAGCTGAGCGGCTGTTCGCTGTGGCGCTGCATCTCGCCGATCACTTGCACCAGCTTCTTGTTGTGCACGTCATAGCGACTGGCGATCTGCATGCGCTGGTGATCCTGGCGCGAGCGGATGCGGCCGAGAACGAACTGCTCGGACACTGCCAGCGCCAGCTCTTCGCCATGCTCGCGGCCGATCAGGGTCAGCATCAGGTCCAGGCTGGCGGTGCCGCCGGCGCTGGTGATGCGCCGGCCGTCGATCTCGAACAGTTCCTGGGTCACCGCCAGGCGCGGGTAGCGTTCGCGAAAGGCTTCGGTGGCTTCCCAATGCAGGGTCAGGCGCTGCCTGGCGAACAGTCCGGCCTCGGCCAGAATAAAACTGCCGGTGTCGATAGCGCCGAGCAGCGCGCCTTCATGTTCGGCGCGGTGCAGCCAGTGCGACAGGCGCTGATCGAAGGTCGCCAGCGGTTCGAAGCCGGCAACCACGAACAGCTGGTCACCCGCGGCTGGCAACTGCAGGGCACCATCGACGTTCAGCGACATGCCGTTGCTGGCGGCCACCGCCGCACCGTCCGCGCTGAGCAAGCGCCAGCGATACAGCTCGCCGCGAAAGCGATTGGCCACGCGCAACGGCTCGATGGCGGCCATCAGCCCCATCATGGAAAAGCCGGGCAGCAGGAGAAACCACAGAGTCTGGGGCATGCAGGTCATTCCGCCGGGACAGAGGCTGTCAGCCTTTTACTAAAAGGTATCGGCGCGAGCATGGCAAGCAAGGTGGTCGTTTCAATTCAACAGGTAGTCGTTTTAGTGCGTTTTGCCCGCGCAAACGCTGCGTAATCTGCCTCCATCGGGCAGTGAAACCCGACAACCAGAGGCCGCGAGCCTCTACACAAAATAAAAGCTATAACCGTACTGTTGGAGGGTTGAATCGATGAAAGCACTCAAGGTATTCGCCGGTTGCTGTTTGCTCGGTGTGTTCAGTTCCTCGCTGCTGGCCGCCGAGGACGCCAGTTGCCAGAAGACCCGCATCGGCGTGGTCGGCTGGACCGATGTGGTCGCCACCAGTGCGGTCGCCGCAACCCTGCTCGAGGGCCTGGGTTACCAGACCAAGCAGATCAACGCTTCGCAGCAGATCATCTTCTCCGGCATCGACAAGCAGCAGATCGATTTCTTTCTCGGTTACTGGAAGCCGGCAATGGACAGCAATATCAAACCCTTCCTCGACAAGGGCCAGGTCAAGGTGTTCGCCGAACCCAGCCTGAAGAACGCCATCACCACCCTGGCGGTGCCCAGCTACGCCGCCGAACAGGGCCTGCGCACCTTTGCCGATATCGCCAAGTTCAAGCAGCAGCTGGGCGGCAAGATCTACGGCATTGAGCCGGGGACCGGAGCCAACAGCACTATCCAGAAGATGATCGACAGTAATCAGTTCGGCCTCGGTGATTTCAAACTGATCGAATCCAGCGAGGCGGCGATGCTTGCTGCGGTCGGCCGGGCCAACGCACGCAAGGAGCCCATCGTTTTCGTCGGCTGGAAGCCGCACCCGATGAATATCCAGCTGCAGATGACCTACCTGACCGGCAGTGAGGACGTGTTCGGGGTCAACGAGGGTGCCGCGTCGGTGTCCACCGTCACCGCACCGAACTATGCCGAGCGCTGCCCCAACGTCAACCGCCTGCTGACCAACCTGGCCTTTACCGCCGAGCAGGAGAGCCAGTTGATGGAGCCGATCATGGCCCGCGAAGACGCCAAGGCAGTAGCGCGCAAGTGGCTCAAGGACAACCCGCAGGTGCTGCGCCGCTTCCTCGATGGCGTTACCACCGTCGATGGCCGCAGCGGCACCGACAGCGTTCTCGCCGTACTGCAGTAACCCAGCCCATTGGAGTGATAGGTGCGCCACACGGCGCACGACCTCCGCTCGCCCCGAAGAAGGATGCAACAGCCATGAACCATGAAGTCATCGTCACCTGTGCGGTGACCGGTGCCGGCGACACCGTCGGCCGCCACCCGGCCATCCCGGTCACGCCCAAGCAGATCGCCGCCGCGGCCATCGAAGCCGCCAAGGCCGGTGCCACCGTCGCCCACTGCCATGTGCGCGACCCGCAGACTGGCAAGCCGAGCCGCGATGTGGCGCTGTACCGCGAGCTGGTCGAGCGCATTCGCGAGAGCGACACCGACGTGATCATCAACCTGACCGCCGGCATGGGCGGCGATCTGGAGATCGGCCGCGGCGAACAGCCCCTGGAATTCGGTCTCGGTACCGATCTGGTCGGGCCGCTGACGCGCCTGGCCCATGTCGAGGAACTGTTGCCGGAAATCTGCACCCTGGACTGCGGCACCCTGAATTTCGGCGACGGCGATTTTATCTACGTGTCCACCCCGGCCCAGCTGCGCGCCGGTGCCAAGCGCATCACCGAACTGGGGGTCAAGGCCGAGCTGGAGATCTTCGACACCG
>CAZOEC010000243.1:0-2919 GCA_964578635.1 uncultured Pseudomonas sp. | reverse complement strand
CGCGGGCCGAGCCAGCCGACGCTGTCCAGATAATCCACGGTGCGCAGGCCGAAGCGCTGCAGGCAGAAGTCTTCCTCGTCGAGGGTTTCCGCCAGGTGGGTGTGCAGGCGCACGTCCAGCTGCTCAGCCAGCTCGGCGCTCTGGCGCATGATTTCCTGGGTCACCGAGAACGGTGAGCAAGGGGCCAGGGCGATCTGGATCTGCGCGCCGTCGCCGCGCTGGTGATAGCTCTGAATCAGTCGCTGGCTGTCAGCCAGGATCACCTCGCCCTGTTGTACGGTCTGCTGCGGCGGCAGGCCGCCGTCGGCCTGGCCCAGGCTCATGGAGCCGCGGGTGAGCATGGCGCGCATGCCCAGCTCGCGCACCGCCTCGACCTGCACGTCGATGGCGTTTTCCAGGCCGCCGGGGAACAGGTAGTGGTGGTCCGCTGCGGTGCTGCAGCCGGACAGCAGCAGTTCGGCCAGGGCCACCTTGCTGGCCAGGGCGAGTTTTTCTGGAGTCAGGCGCGCCCATACCGGGTACAGGGTTTGCAGCCAGGGAAACAGCGGCTGGTTGACCACCGGGCCCCAGGCGCGGGTGAGGGTTTGATAGAAGTGGTGGTGGGTGTTGATCAGCCCCGGCAGCACTACATGTTCGCGGGCATCGAAGCTCTGCTCGCAGGGCTGGGACGGTTGTTGACCGGCCTTGAGCAGTTCGCTGATCACGCCGTTTTCAATCACCAGGCCGCCGGCGGCGTCGAGGGTGTTGGCGGTGAAGATGGCGAGGGGGTTCTTGATCCAGATACGGGTAGCAGCCATTGAATTGGCTCCTCTGAAGGTGGGTTCAGGTTAGCCAGCTCAGTGTTTACCCTGTCTGCTGATCCAGGTACGCGACGGCGCAAATGGCGGGCGTGGCGCAGAAGATAGCTGCGAGTGGAGCCGGCGGCAAGAGCCTCCGGCCGTTTTTCTGACCATCGGGTCAGTACGGCGGGCGGCTGAAAATAGGCGATGTACTCATTGCGTGCTGCATGGGGTGCTTGGCAAGAGTGAACTGCTTGCGAGGCTGCAATGGGTAGGGTGACGCGGGGTCACCTAGGCCGTGCGCACCAAGAATCTGCAGTCAGCGCTGGTGCGTACGGCGTCACCCTACGAAGCCAGGCTCCCTCAGACTTAAGCGCCGACGTCTGAGCGCAACGCAGTCTGGGACATGGCCTTAAAACACTTTGCGGTACTGAACAAACCCCGAGCGCTCGGCGATGCGTTCATACAGCAGCATGGCGCGGCTGTTGCTCTCGTGGGTCAGCCAGTAGGTGCGCGCGCAACCCTGGGCCTGGGCTTCGCGGTAGACATGCTCGATCAGCTGGCGGCCGGCACCGCTGCTGCGCACGTCCTTGGCGATAAACAGGTCCTGCAGGTAGCAGTAATCGCCGATGGTCCAGGTCGAGCGGTGGTAGATCCAGTGCACCAGGCCGATGGCCTGGCCTTCGTGCCAGGCCAGGGCCGCGTGCATTGGTTCGGCCGGGTCGAGAAAGCGCTGCCAGGTGATGTCGCTGGTGGCCGCGGCGATTTCGGTCATATAGAAGCGCTGATAGCCCTGCCACAGGGGCAGCCAGGCGGCATGATCGGCGGCGCTGATCGGGCGGATCTCGACGGGTATACGGAAGGACATGAGGCTAACCTCCTTGGTGGGCCTGCGCGCAGGCCGTCGGGTCTGACTGGTCATCCTGGAACGCCTGGCTCCGGGCTGCAAGGGTGGGCGCTTATTGCGCCCGCTCGCCACACAGGTCGAGGCCGAACCAGTGTTCCACTTCGGCCTGCGAGAGGCCCGCGCCGAGCAGGGCGAACAGCTTGCCCAGGGCGGCTTCGCGGGTCATGCCGCCGGCGGAAACCAGCCCGGTAGCGGCCAACTGGCTGCCAGCAGCATAGACGCCAAATTCGACATGGCCATGGGGGCACTGGCTGATGGCGGCCAGCACCACGCCGCGATCATGTGCAGCCTTGAGCACGTCGAGCAACTCGGCATCGCCTGCCGGCCCCGTGCCGCTGCCGTAGCATTCCAGCAGCAGGCCCTGCACGCCGCTGTCGAGCAGTGCGCGCAGATGGCTGGCCTGGATGCCCGGGTAAAACGGCAGCACCGCCAGATTGACTGGCTGACGCGGCTGGCGGTAGTCGATGCTGGCCGGGATGCTCTCGGCCCGCGGGCTCTGGCGCTGGCGCGGTAGCACGCTGAAGGCGTCGAAGGCATCGCTGCACAGTTTGCTGACCCGCGTGCCATGCAGCAGCGTGCCGTTGAAATACAGCTGCACGCCTGGGGCGACGCCAGCCTGCAGCGCGGTCATGGCTCCGAACAGGTTGCCCCAGGCATCGCTGCCCTCGGCACCGGCGGGCAGCATGGAGCCGCTGAGGATCACCGGGGCGGGCAGGCCGAGCAGCAGAAAGCTCAGGGCCGCGGCGCTGTAGGCCAGGGTATCGGTGCCGTGCAGCAGCAGCACGCCGTCGCAGCCGTCCTGTTCGACGCCGGCGCGAATCGCCGCGACCATCGCCAGCCAGTTGTGCTGGTTCATATTGGCGCTGTCGATGGGCGGCAGCAGCTCGCGGAAGATCCACTCAGGCAGTGGCTGGGCTTCGCGCACCTGCTGGGCGCGCAGGCGCGCTTCGAAACCGGACGCCGGGGCCAGGCCCTCGGCGCTCATCTGCATGCCGATGGTGCCGCCGGTATAAAGCACCAGGAGTTTTTTACAACCCATAGGGGTTCTCCGTTTTTTCATTGTTCTTATAAGCAAACAGGGGGCTAAGCCCCCTGTTTGTCAGATCAAGTTGGCGACTTAGCGCTGATGCACCGTGTTGCCGATTTCCGCATGGTTGCTGGCCTTGGCCGCTGGCGAGCTGCCCGACCAGACGCCTGGGTCCAGGTCCAGGTCGGCGAAGTTCTTCGCGTCCA
>CAZOEC010000242.1:0-2960 GCA_964578635.1 uncultured Pseudomonas sp. | reverse complement strand
ACTTGGACACGCGGTCGGAGCGGCACAGCGAACCGGTCTTGATCTGGCCGGCAGCAGTACCCACAGCCAAATCGGCGATGGTGCTGTCTTCGGTTTCACCGGAGCGATGCGAGATCACCGCGGTGTAACCAGCGGCCTTGGCCATCTGGATAGCTTCCAGGGTCTCGGTCAGGGTGCCGATCTGGTTGAACTTGATCAGGATCGAGTTGCCGATCGACTCGTCGATACCGCGCTTGAGGATCTTGGTGTTGGTCACAAACAGATCGTCGCCAACCAGCTGTACCTTATCGCCGATCTTGTCGGTCAGCACTTTCCAGCCAGCCCAGTCGGACTCGTCCATGCCGTCTTCGATGGAGATGATCGGGTAACGCTCGGACAGGCCGGCCAGGTAGTCGGCGAAACCGGCGGCGTCGAAGACCTTGCCTTCGCCAGCCAGGTCGTACTTGCCGTCCTTGAAGAACTCGCTGGACGCGCAGTCCAGGGCCAGGGTGACGTCGTCGCCCAGGGTGTAGCCGGCGTTGGCCACGGCTTCGGCGATGGCTGCCAGCGCGTCTTCGTTGGAAGCCAGGTTCGGCGCGAAGCCGCCTTCGTCACCAACCGAGGTGCTCAGGCCACGGGCCTTCAGCACGGCTTTGAGGTGGTGGAAAATCTCGGTGCCCATGCGCAGGGCGTCGGCGAAGGTCTTGGCCCCCACCGGTTGCACCATGAATTCCTGGATATCAACGTTGTTATCGGCATGCTCGCCGCCGTTGATGATGTTCATCATCGGCACCGGCATCGAGTAGACGCCCGGAGTGCCGTTCAGATCAGCAATATGTGCATACAGCGGCACGCCCTTGGCCTGAGCGGCAGCCTTGGCAGCGGCCAGGGACACGGCGAGGATGGCGTTGGCACCCAGGGTGGCTTTGTTCTCGGTGCCGTCGAGGGCGATCATCGCCAGGTCGAGGGCTTTCTGGTCGGTGGCATCCTTACCCAGCAACAGATCGCGGATCGGGCCATTGATATTGGCAACGGCTTTCAGCACGCCCTTACCCATATAACGGCTCTTGTCGCCATCACGCAATTCCAGCGCTTCACGCGAACCGGTGGAGGCACCGGACGGCGCGCAGGCGCTGCCCATGATGCCGCTGTCGAGTATTACATCGGCTTCCACAGTCGGGTTACCACGGGAATCGAGAACCTCACGGCCTTTGATGTCGACGATCTTTGCCATTGCGTGTAGCACTCCAAAAAGTTGACGAAAAGGGTAGTACCGAGCTGCACACTCATTGCGCGCTGGGGGTTGTTCCGGCGCGCAACATGTACTGACTATTTAGTCAGATTGTATACAAAAGGCACTTTACCGCAGAATTGCCGTTTCAGGCAGTCTCAATCGGCGCAAAACTCTTGATCAGATCATCCAGCTGCTTGAGCTGAGTGAGGAAGGGCTCCAGCTTGTCCAGGCGCAGGGCGCAAGGGCCGTCGCACTTGGCATTGTCCGGATCCGGATGGGCTTCGAGGAACAGACCGGCCAGACCCTGGCTCATGCCCGCCTTGGCCAGGTCGGTGACCTGGGCGCGGCGACCACCGGCCGAATCGGCGCGACCACCCGGCATCTGCAAGGCGTGGGTCACGTCGAAGAATACCGGGAAGTTGGTCTGCTTCATGATGCCGAAGCCGAGCATGTCGACCACCAGGTTGTTGTAGCCGAAGGAGCTGCCACGCTCGCAGAGGATCAGCTGATCGTTACCGGCTTCGACACACTTGGCCAGGATATGTTTCATCTCCTGGGGCGCGAGGAACTGCGCCTTCTTGATATTGATCACCGCACCGGTCTTGGCCATGGCCACCACCAGGTCAGTCTGCCGCGAGAGGAAGGCTGGCAGCTGAATGATGTCGCACACGTCCGCCACCGGCTGCGCCTGATGCGGCTCGTGCACGTCGGTGATCACCGGCACACCGAAGGTCTTCTTGATTTCCTCGAAGACCTTCATGCCCTCTTCCAGGCCTGGGCCACGGAACGAGGTCACGGACGAGCGGTTGGCCTTGTCGAAGCTGGCCTTGAATACATAAGGGATGCCGAGCTTGTCGGTGACCCGCACGTATTCTTCACAGGCACGCATGGCCAGGTCACGGGACTCGATAACATTGATCCCGCCGAACAGCACGAAGGGCTTGTCGTTGGCGATCTCGATGTTGCCGACCTTGATGATTTTCTGGGTCATATCCTTATGCCTTCTTCGCGTGTTGCGCCAGGGCGGCGCTGACGAAACCGCTGAACAATGGGTGACCGTCGCGCGGCGTCGAGGTGAACTCGGGGTGGAACTGGCAGGCGACGAACCACGGATGATCCGGTGACTCCACCACTTCAACCAGCGCGCCGTCGCCGGAGCGGCCGGTAACCTTGAGGCCGGCTTCGATCAGCTGCGGCAACAGGTTGTTGTTCACTTCATAACGATGACGATGACGCTCGACTATCACATCCTTGCCGTAGCACTGGTGCACTTGCGAGCCGGCCAGCAGCTGGCAATCCTGGGCACCCAGGCGCATGGTGCCGCCCAGATCGGAGGCGTCGGTGCGCTGCTCGGTCACACCGGTAGCGTCCTGCCATTCGGTGATCAAACCGACCACTGGATGCTGGCTGGTGGTGTCGAACTCGGTGGAGTTGGCATCGCTCCAGCCCAGCACATTGCGGGCGAACTCGATCACCGCGACCTGCATGCCGAGGCAGATACCCAGGTAGGGAATCTTGTTCTCACGGGCGTACTGCACGGTCTTGATCTTGCCTTCCACTCCGCGCAGACCAAAGCCGCCCGGTACCAGAATGGCGTCAACGCCTTCAAGCAGCGCGGTGCCTTTGTTCTCGATGTCTTCGGAGTCGATGTAGCGCAGATTGACCTTGGTGCGGTTCTGGATGCCGGCATGGCTCATCGCTTCGATCAGCGACTTGTAGGCGTCCAGCAGCTCCATGTACTTGCCGA
>CAZOEC010000241.1:0-3095 GCA_964578635.1 uncultured Pseudomonas sp. | reverse complement strand
AGATCCTGCTGCGCCCGGCCGAATACGATGTGATCGCGACCCTGAACCTGAACGGTGACTACCTGTCCGACGCCCTGGCGGCCGAAGTGGGCGGTATCGGTATCGCGCCGGGTGCCAACCTGTCCGACACCGTGGCCATGTTCGAGGCCACCCACGGCACTGCGCCCAAGTACGCTGGCAAGGACCAGGTGAACCCGGGTTCGCTGATCCTCTCTGCGGAAATGATGCTGCGTCACATGGGTTGGGTCGAGGCGGCCGATCTGATCATCAAGGGCACCAATGGCGCTATCTCGGCCAAGACCGTGACCTATGACTTCGAGCGTCTGATGGACGGTGCCAAGCTGTTGTCCTGCTCGGAATTCGGTGATGCATTGATCTCGCATATGTAAGCGAGCTGCTTTTAACGCTCCATGACGACGACCTCCAGGGTGGTCGCCATGGGGCGGCAGACCATAAAAAATTGCAGGGAGCAATTTTTAACGTCGCGCGAGCGACGGCCCGTAGGGTGGTCGCCAGGGATGGCAGACCATAAAGAAAGGCCGGTCAAGTGACCGGCCTTTTTGTGGGTAAGCAATAAACCCGGTAAGTCAGACTTCTACCGTTGCGCCCTGGGGCTGCTTGACCGCAGCCGGGGTGTCAGTGGCGGCAGTGGCCGCGCTGATATTGACGGCGTGGAGCCCTTTAGGACCTTGAATAATATCGAAGCTTACTGGCTGGCCAGCTTTCAGCGTTTTATAGCCGTCCATCTGGATAGCCGAGTAATGGGCGAACAGGTCCTCATCTCGACCGTCGGCGACGATGAATCCATAGCCTTTGGCGTTGTTGAACCACTTGACCTTACCGCTAACCATGCTGATATCCCTCTGCAAAGGACTCCATCACTGGAGTATCATCCACTTAAATTCCACACATAGATTGGCTGAGCGCTGGTGATGTGGAACCCCTTATACCCCTGACAGGGTATTTATTGTTTGTAACACTGTTTTGCCGATAGTCAAGGCAATGCTGCAACTGGCTGAGAAGCCGTTCAAACTCTGCCTGGCATCTCCTATTCGCCCATCAACGAACCCTATTCACCATGCATGCACGTAGCCAGATTCGACTAACATTAAATCAGGATCGCCCGGCAGCGCATGAGGACGATTCCTTCGGTGTCGCCGTCCAGGAGTCCAAACCGGCATTGCAGGCACCTCCTATGTATAAAGTGGTCATATTTAACGATGACTACACGCCCATGGATTTTGTGGTCGAGGTTCTCGAGGTTTTCTTCAACCTGAATCGAGAGCTGGCGACCAAGCTCATGCTGACCGTTCATACCGAAGGACGAGCAGTGTGTGGAGTGTTTACCCGCGATATTGCTGAAACCAAGGCTACGCAGGTGAATCAATATGCGAGAGAGAGCCAGCATCCGCTACTCTGTGAAATAGAGAAGGACGGTTAACGCCGGCCGCTTGGGCATGAGGTGAAGCTATGTTAAATCGAGAGCTCGAAGTCACCCTCAATCTGGCTTTCAAGGAGGCTCGCACCAAGCGTCATGAATTCATGACGGTTGAGCACCTCCTGCTAGCGCTTCTGGATAATGAGGCCGCGGCAAGCGTGTTGCGCGCCTGCGGTGCCAATCTGGATAAATTGCGGCATGACCTGCAAGAATTTATCGACTCCACCACGCCACTGATTCCTCAGCACGATGAAGAGCGCGAAACCCAGCCAACCCTGGGTTTTCAGCGGGTATTGCAGCGCGCGGTATTCCACGTGCAAAGCTCGGGCAAGCGTGAAGTGACCGGGGCCAATGTGCTGGTGGCCATCTTCAGCGAGCAGGAAAGCCAGGCGGTGTTCCTGCTCAAGCAGCAGAGTGTTGCGCGTATCGATGTGGTCAACTTTATCGCCCATGGCATCTCCAAGGTGCCGGGCCATGGTGGCCATTCCGAAACCGATCAGGAAATGCAGGACGAAGAGGGCGGTGAGTCTTCTTCATCCAGTAATCCGCTGGATGCCTATGCCAGCAACCTCAACGAACTGGCGCGCCAGGGGCGTATCGACCCGCTGGTTGGTCGTGAGCTGGAGGTCGAGCGGGTCGCGCAGATCCTCGCGCGCCGGCGCAAGAACAACCCGCTGCTGGTCGGTGAGGCCGGTGTGGGTAAAACCGCAATTGCCGAAGGCCTGGCCAAACGCATCGTCGACAATCAGGTGCCCGACCTGCTGGCGGACAGCGTGGTCTACTCCCTGGATCTGGGGGCGTTGCTGGCGGGTACCAAATACCGCGGCGACTTCGAGAAACGCCTCAAAGCGTTGCTCAATGAGCTGCGCAAGCGGCCGCACGCAATTCTGTTTATCGACGAGATCCACACAATCATCGGGGCCGGCGCGGCATCCGGCGGGGTGATGGACGCCTCCAACCTGCTCAAGCCAATGTTGTCCTCGGGTGAGATTCGCTGCATCGGCTCCACTACCTTCCAGGAATTTCGCGGCATTTTCGAGAAGGATCGCGCCCTGGCGCGGCGCTTCCAGAAGGTCGATGTGGTCGAGCCGTCGGTGGAAGACACCATCGGCATTCTGCGGGGCCTGAAAGGGCGCTTCGAGCAGCACCACAGCATCGAATACAGCGATGAGGCGCTGCGTGCAGCTGCCGAGCTGGCCTCGCGTTATATCAATGACCGACATATGCCGGACAAGGCCATCGACGTGATCGATGAAGCGGGTGCCTACCAGCGCCTGCAGCCGGTGGAAAAACGCCTGTCACGCATTGATGTGGCGCAGGTCGAGGATATCGTGGCGAAAATTGCCCGGATTCCGCCGAAGCATGTCAGCAGCTCGGACAAAGAACTGCTGCGCAACCTTGAGCGCGACCTGAAACTGACGGTCTTTGGCCAGGATGCGGCGATCGATTCGCTGTCGACTGCGATCAAGCTGTCGCGGGCCGGGCTCAAGGCACCGGACAAGCCCGTGGGTTCCTTCCTGTTTGCCGGCCCTACCGGGGTGGGCAAGACCGAGGCCGCGCGCCAGTTGGCCAAGGCGTTGGGGGTGGAGTTGATCCGCTTCGACATGTCCGAGTATATGGAGCGCCACACCGTGTCGCGCCTGATCGGTGCGCCGCC
>CAZOEC010000240.1:0-3213 GCA_964578635.1 uncultured Pseudomonas sp. | reverse complement strand
GCCTGTCGCCATTTGCCACCCATGTGGGCTGGGCGCCCCGCTACGGTTGTGTGGGGGGCGGCTTGTTTTTTGTTAGAAATCCTCCCCGCACAACGATATGGCGACACTATGAATTACATCCTCTACGCCGTGCCTTTTTTCTTTGCGCTGATCGCCCTGGAGCTGCTGGTCGATCGCTGGCGCGGGGTCAGCAATTACCGTCTGGCCGACGCCATCAACAGCCTTAGCGCCGGCGTGCTGTCGACCACCGCGGGGTTGCTGACCCGCGCCGTTGGCCTGCTTATCTATACTCTGGCCTGGCAGCAGCTGGCAGTGTTCGAGCTGTCCGCCGAAGCGCTCTGGGTCTGGCTGCTGGCCTTCATCTTCTACGACTTCTGCTACTACTGGAATCATCGCCTGGGCCATGAGCGTAATGTGCTCTGGGCGGCCCACTCGGTGCATCACCAGAGCGAGGACTACAACCTCTCCACCGCCCTGCGCCAGACCAGCACCGGGTTTATCTTCGGCTGGATCTTCTATCTGCCCATGGCTCTGGTCGGCGTGCCGCCACTGGTGTTTCTGACGGTGGCGGCGCTCAACCTGCTTTACCAGTTCTGGGTACATACCCGGCATATTCCCAAGCTGGGCTGGTTCGAGTGGCTGTTTGTCTCACCGTCCAACCACCGCGTGCACCATGCGCAGAATGCTGTGTATATGGATCGCAATTACGGCGGTGTGTTCATTCTCTGGGACCGGCTGTTTGGCACCTTCCAGGAAGAGCTGGACGCAGAACCGGTGATCTTCGGTGTGACCACGCCGCTGGCCAGTTGGAATCCGCTGTGGGCCAATGCGCAGTTCTATGTGACGCTATGGCGTGATGCGCGCCGCGCCGAGTCCTGGTGGGACAGGCTGCGTATCTGGTTTATGCCCACCGGATGGCGGCCGGCCGATGTGGCGGCCAGGTACCCGCAGGCCAAGCCGGATCTCGGCCAGTTCGTCAAGTTCGAGGTGCCGCTGGGCCGTGCTCAGCAACTCTATGCGGTGGCTCAGTTCAGCCTCTATGTGCTCGCCGGCACCGGCCTGCTGGCCCTGGCTGCCGAGCTGAGCGCGGCGGCGTTGTTACTGGGCCTGGCCTGGATGGCTGGCGGTCTGTACGTGATCGGCACCTGGCTGGAGAACCGCCCGGCGGCCAGACGCCTGGAATTGCTGCGCCTGGCGCTCAACCTGCCGACGCTCTGGCTGGCGTTGCAACTCGGCTTGTTGCCGGCCCTGCCTCTGCTCTGGCCGTTGCTGCTGGGCTACAGCCTGCTTAGCCTGGTGGCGTTGTACTGCACGCCAGGCGAGCGCAGCACGGTAACGGCCTGAGCTTGACGTATTGAGTGCGGCCCGCAAGGGGCCGTGCTGCTGAAATAAAGGCGCTGGCCGCGGCGTGCCGCACTATGCCGCGGATTTTTCGCCCGCTATCCTGAGCCTGCTTGCGGCAAGCGGTCGCAGCGCTGTCGTGTGCTGTCATACTTTGGTCATAATGGCCGCTTATAACTGTCACACTCGCCCGTCGATCCGGGCTCTGGAGCCTGTCGTGAGCTTTACCCCCGCCAATCGCCTGTTTCCCGCCACTCGCCTGCGTCGTAACCGCCGTGATGATTTCTCCCGACGCCTGGTGCGGGAAAATCGCCTGAGTGTCGATGACCTGATTCTGCCGGTCTTCGTCCTCGACGGCGAAAATCGCCGTGAGGCCATTGCCTCGATGCCGGGCGTCGAGCGTCTGTCCATCGACCTGCTGCTGCAGGAGGCGGAGAAGTGGGTGGCCCTGGGCATTCCCGCCCTGGCGCTGTTCCCGGTGACGCCACTGGAGAAAAAATCCCTGCTCGGCGAGGAGGCCTGGAACCCGGAGGGCATCGCCCAGCGCGCGATCCGTGCCCTGCGCGCCAAGTTCCCCGAGCTGGGGGTGATCAGCGA
Organism: uncultured Pseudomonas sp.; assembly: GCA_964578635.1. Taxonomy (GTDB): domain Bacteria; phylum Pseudomonadota; class Gammaproteobacteria; order Pseudomonadales; family Pseudomonadaceae; genus Aquipseudomonas. The sequence continues at coordinate 1,275 of CAZOEC010000240.1, read as the reverse complement.
CGTGGCCCTCGATCCGTTTACCACCCACGGTCAGGACGGCATCCTCGACGAAGACGGTTATGTGCAGAACGACATCACCGTCGATGCCCTGGTCAAGCAGGCCCTGTCCCATGCCGCAGCCGGCGCTCAGGTAGTGGCACCTTCGGACATGATGGATGGCCGCGTACAGGCGATCCGCGAGGCCCTGGAACTGGCCGATCACAGCAATGTGCGGATCATGGCCTACTCGGCCAAGTACGCCAGCGCCTACTACGGCCCGTTCCGCGATGCGGTGGGCTCGGCTGCCAACCTGGGCAAGGCCAACAAGGCCAGCTATCAGATGGACCCGGCCAATGGCGACGAAGCCCTGCATGAAGTGGCCGCCGATCTGGCCGAAGGCGCAGACATGGTCATGGTCAAGCCGGGCATGCCCTATCTGGACATCCTCTGGAGGGTCAAGGCGGAATTCAAGGTGCCGACCTTTGTCTATCAGGTCAGTGGCGAGTACGCCATGCATATGGCCGCCATCCAGAACGGCTGGCTGGGCGAGGCGGTGATTCTCGAATCGCTGACTGCCTTCAAACGCGCGGGTGCCGATGGCATCCTGACTTATTTCGCCGTACGTGCGGCAGAACTGCTCAAACAGGGGCAATGACGCCCCCGGGACATTTGTGATGAACACCGAAGGACTCAGTAACAGCGAATTGCAGGACGCCCAGCCGGTTGTCGACGAGGCCGTGGCCGCGGAGGCCCTGCCGGTCGAGGTGGTGCTGCCGGTAGCGGCACCCGTACCGGCCCCGCCGCCCGTGGTGATTCCGAGCCTGGACGACAGCAGCCTGTATATCCACCGCGAGCTGTCGCAGCTGAAGTTCAATATCCGCGTGCTGGAGCAGGCGCTGGACGAGTCCTATCCGTTGCTGGAGCGGCTGAAGTTCCTGCTGATCTTCTCCAGTAACCTCGATGAGTTCTTCGAGATCCGCGTCGCCGGGCTGAAGAAGCAGATCAACTTCGCCCGCGAACAGGCCGGGGCCGATGGCCTGCAGCCGCACCAGGCGCTGGCGCGGGTGGCCGAGCTGGCTCACGAGCAGGTTGAGCGGCAGTACGCGATTCTTAACGACACCCTGTTCCCGGCGCTGGCCAAGCACAACGTCAACTTTATCCGTCGGCGTTTCTGGACCACCAAGCTCAAGGCCTGGGTGCGTCGCTATTTTCGCGACGAGATTGCGCCGATCATCACCCCCATCGGCCTCGATCCGACGCACCCGTTCCCGTTGCTGGTGAACAAGAGCCTGAACT
>CAZOEC010000239.1:0-3226 GCA_964578635.1 uncultured Pseudomonas sp. | reverse complement strand
TTCAACCGCGACGAAACCTACCGCGACGACTACACCTTCGCCAACAGCCCGGAAACCATCGCGCGCGCGCCCTTCCCGTTCCCCGATGACGACTACATGTACTCCATGAACCTGGAGCCCCATGTCTCGGTCGGCGACGGTGCCTTGCGCGCGGCCTTCGACATCGACGAGCACTACATCAGCGAATGCCGCGACCGAGCCATCACCCTGGAAAAAGACCCGGGCATGCACTACGTCTCGGCGCCGCACATGATGGAGGCCCAGTGGGACCTGCTGGAGCTGATCATGGAGTCCTACGCCAAGGACTACCCAGAGTACTTTACCCTGGAGCGCGATGGCCGCAACTGGCACTGGACCAACCGCCTGCTGGAAATCGACGACCGCTTCACCTTCGGCGACCCGGCCACCCTGCCCTATGAGCCGATGGAATACATCACCCGTCAGGCCCAGGGTGACTGGGTACTGCAGGAAGAGCGCGATGGCACCCTGTACTGGGGCGCCGGTATCGCCACCCAGCGCGCCGACTACTCGCTGCGCTTTAACCTGGGCATGAGCTGGGAAGAATTCCACGGCCCGGTGCCGCTGGTGAAAGAAATCGGCATGCTCGACCGTGCCCTGAAGTTTTTGCTGCGCCTGCGCATCGGCCACCCGGTACGCCGCCTGAACTGGTCGCTGACCGTCAACCCGCGCCTGGAAGTGTCGGCCGAAAGCCTGCCCGAGTGGGCACCGGACCGCACCATCGTGACGGCAGAAAATGCCGGCAAGCTGGTGTACCTGCGCATCGAACTGCAACCGCTGCACCGCCTGCCGCGCAGCAACGCCATCGTCTTCCCGATCCGCACCTACCTGCTGAGCCTGGAAGACATCGCCACCAACCCGGCCTGGGCCCGGCGCATGCACCGCGTGCTCAAGACCCTGAACCAGGAACTGGTCGACTACAAGGGCTTCAGTCGCTACCGCGATGCGGCCGTGGAGTGGTTGTCGCAATACGACCCGGAATACGGCACGCAAACCGAAGGCGAACGCAAGGCCGGATAACGCTCTGCTACCAACACCCATAACAACAAACAGCTCCTTGAGCGCGCCGGCGGGCATGCCTGCCGGCAGATCAATCGACTGCCATTTATAAAGAGGAAATAACATGAGTGGCTCGCGTGCAAACAGCACTGCTGACCAGGATGCGGAACAACTCCGCGCCCTGGGTTACAGCTCCGACTTCAACCGCACCATGAGCCTGTGGGAGAACTTCTCCCTGGGCTTCACCTACCTGTCGCCGGTCGTCGGCGTCTATACCCTGTTCGGCCTGTGCCTGGCAGCGGGCGGCCCGCCGATGTTCTGGTCGTACCTGCTGATCGGCGCCGGTCAATTGCTGGTGTGCCTGATTTTCGGCGAAGTGGTTTCGCAGTTTCCGATTTCCGGTGGTGTGTACCCTTGGGCGCGCCGCCTGGTAGGCAAGCGCTGGGCGTGGATGGTCGGCTGGGTGTATGCCTGGGCGCTGTGCGCAACCATCGCCGGTGTGTCCGTCGGTGCCGGCCCCTACCTGGCGTTGATGCTGGGCATGGAGCCCAGCGGTGAGATCAGCATCTACATCGCCTTGGTCCTGATCCTGGCCTCCACGTTGCTCAACCTGGTGGGGACCCAGTTGCTGGCGCGGGTGGCCATGTTCGGCTTTCTCTGCGAGTTGGTCGGCGCGATCCTGGTCGGTGGTTACCTGCTGATTTTCGAACGTCATCAGCCGCTGAGCGTGCTGTTCAACACCTTCGACCTCAATATCAACGGCTCATACCTGCCGGCGTTCCTCGCCGCCTCCCTGGCCGGCCTGTTCCAGTACTACGGCTTCGAAGCCTGCGGCGACGTCGCCGAGGAAACCCCGAACCCGGGCAAGCGCATTCCCAAGGCCATGCGCATGACTGTCTACATCGGTGGTGCGGCGGCGATGTTCGCTTGCCTGGCGCTGATCCTGGCGGTTCCGGACATGCAGAAAGTGCTGGCCGGAGAAGACACCGACCCGGTAGCGACCATCCTGGCCAACGCTTTCGGCCCGGTGGGTTCGAAACTGGTGATGGCAGTGGTAATGGTCTCGTTCATTTCCTGCGTGCTGAGCCTTCAGGCCGCCGCCAGCCGCCTGCTGTTCGCCTATGCCCGTGACGAGATGATCGTCGGCAGCAAGCTGCTGCAACGTCTGTCGGCCAATCAGGTACCGTCCTTCGCCCTGATCGTCAGTGGCGTTGTACCCGCGGCCATCGTCTGCCTGGGCCTGTTCATGGCCGACGCGACCGCGACCATCGTCGGCTTTGCCGCCATCGGCATCTACATCGCCTTCCAGTTGATCGTGGTGGCCGCGCTGATCGCCCGTGCCAAGGGCTGGCGCCCGAACGGCCAGTTCACCCTGGGTGCCTGGGGTATCTGGGTCAACCTGGCCGCGCTGGTGTATGGCCTGTGCGCCATTGTGAACATGGTCTGGCCGCGCTCGCCGGATGCCGCCTGGTACATCAACTACTCGATGATCCTCACCACCGTGGTGGTGATGGGTGCGGGCTTCCTCTACATGCTGCTGGCCAAGCCTTACGACAAAGGCACGGCGCCGGCAGGTGACGCCTGGAAGTTCTCCAAGCCCAAGGCTGCCACCACCCCCCGTGGTGCTTCAGTACAACCCCAGTAACCGCTTTGTGTAGGAGCGGGCTTGCCCGCGATGGGTTGCGCAGCAGCCCAGGTGCCCAATTTTATGTCACGGAACCGGGGCCGCCATGCGGCCATCGCGGGCAAGCCCGCTCCTACAGAAAAGAAATCCTGCGAGAATTTTCTTCATGCAAACCCAACTGCTGATCAACGGCCAACTGGTCACTGGCGAAGGCCCGAGCCAACCGGTCTTCAACCCATCTCTGGGTCGCGTCCTTACGGAAATCAATGAAGCAACAGAAGCCCAGGTCGACGCCGCCGTGCGCGCCGCCGATGCCGCCTTCGAAAGCTGGTCGCAAACCGCCCCGAAAGACCGTTCGCTGTTGCTGCTGAAACTGGCCGACGCCATCGAAGCCCACGGCGCAGAACTGGCCAAGCTGGAATCGGACAACTGCGGCAAGCCATACGCCGCCGCGCTGAACGACGAAATCCCGGCCATTGCCGACGTGTTCCGCTTCTTCGCCGGGGCCAACCGCTGCATGAGCGGCTCGGCCGCCGGTGAATACCTGCCGGGCCACACCTCGATGATCCGCCGCGACCCGGTGGG
>CAZOEC010000238.1:0-3235 GCA_964578635.1 uncultured Pseudomonas sp. | reverse complement strand
ATCGGCCTGGTGGTGGACGACGCCATCGTCGTGGTGGAGAACATCCACCGGCATATCGAGGAAGGTAAAACGCCGTTCGATGCAGCCATCGAGGGCGCACGGGAGATCGCTGTACCTGTGGTGTCGATGACCATCACCCTGGCAGCGGTGTACGCCCCTATCGGCTTCCTCGAGGGCCTTACGGGGGCGCTATTTAAAGAGTTTGCCCTGACCCTGGCCGGCGCGGTGATCATCTCCGGCATCGTCGCCCTGACTCTGTCGCCGATGATGTGCGCCAAGCTGCTGCGTCACGACGAGAACCCATCGGGCCTGGCGCACAAGCTCGACCAGATCTTCGATGGCCTCAAGCTGCGCTATCAGCGCGCCCTGCACGGCACTCTGGATACCCGCCCGGTGGTGCTGGTGTTTGCCCTGATCGTCATGTGCCTGATCCCGGTGCTGCTCAAGTTCACCAAAAGTGAACTGGCACCGGAAGAAGACCAGGGCATCATCTTTATGATGGCCAGCGCACCGCAACCGACCAACCTGGAGTACCTGAACAAGTACACCGATGAGTTCGTCACCATCTTCAAGGAGTTCCCCGAGTACTACTCCTCGTTCCAGATCAACGGCTTCAACGGTGTGCAGTCGGGGATCGGCGGCTTTCTGATGACGCCCTGGGACGAACGCGAACGCACCCAGATGGAAATTCTGCCTGAGGTGCAGGCGCGCCTGTCGCAGATCGCCGGCCTGCAGATCTTCGGCTTCAACCTGCCGTCCCTGCCGGGCACTGGTGAGGGCTTGCCGTTCCAGTTCGTGATCAACACGCCCAACGACTATCAGTCGCTGTTGCAGGTCACCGAGCGGGTCAAGCAACGCGCGGTGGAGTCCGGCAAGTTCGCCTTCCTCGACGTCGACCTGGCCTTCGACAAGCCGGAAGTGGTGGTGGAGATCGACCGTGAGAAAGCCGCGCAGATGGGCGTATCCATGGAAGACCTCGGTCTGACCCTGGCCAGCCTGCTCGGTGAAGGCGAGATCAACCGCTTCACCATCGACGGGCGCAGCTACAAGGTGATTGCCCAGGTCGAACGCGCCTACCGCGACAACCCGGAGTGGCTCGGCAGCTACTACGTGAAGAGCGAAAGCGGCGCGATGCTGGCCCTGTCGACCCTGGTCAAGGTCAGCGACCGCGCCCGGCCGACCCAGCTCAACCAGTTCCAGCAGCTCAACTCGGCAATCATCCAGGGCGTGCCGATTGTCAGCATGGGTGAGGCGATCGACACCATTACCCGGATCATGCAGGAGGAAGCCCCGGCCGGTTACGCCTACGACTTCGCCGGCGCGTCGCGCCAGCTGGTGCAGGAAGGCAGCGCGCTGTACGTCACCTTCGGCCTGGCCCTGGCGCTGATCTTCCTGGTGCTGGCGGCGCAGTTCGAAAGTTTCCGCGACCCGCTGGTGATCATGGTCACGGTGCCGCTGTCGATCTGCGGGGCGCTGATTCCGCTGTTCCTCGGCTTCTCCAGCATGAACATCTACACCCAGGTGGGCCTGGTGACGCTGATCGGTCTGATCACCAAGCACGGCATTCTGATCGTCGAGTTCGCCAACCAGCTGCGCCGCGACAAGGGCCTGTCGCGCCGTGAGGCCGTCGAAGAAGCGGCGGCGATTCGTCTGCGTCCGGTGCTGATGACCACCGCGGCGATGGTCTTTGGCATGGTGCCGTTGATTCTGGCAACCGGCGCCGGTGCGGTCAGCCGCTTCGACATCGGCCTGGTGATCGCCACCGGCATGTCGATCGGCACGCTGTTTACCCTGTTCGTGCTGCCCTGCGTCTACAGCCTGCTGGCGCAACCCGATGCGCAATCCACAGCAGCCGAGGCGCACTGACAACAACGCCAGAAGCGTTTTGCGGCAAGCCTGAAAGGGCGAAGTGCCCAACACGAAAAAGCCCTGCAATGCAGGGCTTTTTTACGGCTGGCGCAGGCGGGGGTCAGCCTTGCGGGCCCTTGCCCTGCAACAGGCCGAACATAAACAGCAACAGATCCTGATCCGGGCGCACGACCTTGTCCGCTCGCACCTTGGCCGGCACAGGGCTGTAGCCCTGCTCGTCCGGGCTGATCACCTGGGTGCCCGGCTCATGCCAGGCCGCCGCTGCCAGCGACGCCACACTGAGTGCGCCGGCGAGAAACAAACCTCGTGCGATTTCTAACTTCATCACTGCAACCTCTTGATAGCGCTGCCAAACGCTGTTTGTTTAACCTAGATCACCGATGACCATTGCGTCGCACTTGGCGATAAACGGTCGTTACTGCCGGAATTCCGACAAATGCAGCCCGGATCATCCTGATCGGCAAGCAAACAACACAGCCAGACTTCGAGCACGCCCCGAACAATTGGTTCAATTCTCAGGCGGATTAACCCGATGGGCACACAACTCGTGCACGGGTAACAGTGCAGAGTCACTTAATTGCCCATCAGCATCAGCGCCGCGCTCGATAGAACCGCCGGTTTTAAGTGGCGCACCCAGTGAAAAAGCTGAGACAACAAGGCCCCTGGGTACGGGGATAACCGCATACCAGAGCACGTCCAAGTGGGATCAACACAAGATGGGGGTCACGCTGTTGGCCAGCATCGCCCCGAATTGACAGGCTCCAGTCCGCTAAGCCCGAAAGATATAAAGCAATTGGCGTACCGCTTTGCCGGGAGGACTGTTTATAGCCGAGAAAAATGAAAACCCCGTGACAGGCACGGGGTTTTCTTTACAGCGTGCAGGCCATCTGGCGATGGCCTATGGGAGCCGGGCTGGCTTACATCATGCCGCCCATGCCACCCATGCCGCCCATGTCCGGCATACCGCCACCGGCAGGCTTGTCTTCGGCCACTTCGGCGATCATCGCTTCGGTGGTGATCATCAGGCTGCCGATCGAAGCTGCAGCTTGCAGCGCCGAACGGGTGACCTTGGCCGGATCGAGAATACCCATCTCGATCATGTCGCCGTAGGTGTCGGTAGCGGCGTTGAAGCCGTAGTTGCCCGAACCCTGCTTGACTTTGTCGACCACTACGCTTGGCTCGCCGCCAGCGTTGGAAACGATCTGACGCAGCGGTGCTTCAACAGCACGACGCAGCAGAGCGATACCTACGTCCTGGTCGGCGTTGTCGCCTTTCAGCTCGCTGATGGCCTGCAGAGCGCGTACCAGAGCCACGCCACCGCCAGGTACCACGCCTTCTTCAACGGCTGCGCGGGTTGCGTGCAGGG
>CAZOEC010000237.1:0-3462 GCA_964578635.1 uncultured Pseudomonas sp. | reverse complement strand
TCAGAATCTTTCAGGTTCGTACGCATTACCATGGCCATCGCGTTCCAGCGTACCAGCGAGCGAATGCGGCGTTCCATGAACAGGTCGCCAGGCATGCGTGCTTCGTGGGTTACCGGGATGGTGTTGCGGTAAGGCGTGGTGATGGCGTAAGGCAACTGCGAACCGCTGCGGGTCGCGAGTTCACCCATACGGGTCATCAGATAGTGAGCACGGTCTTCGCCTTCTTTGTCGAGAACCGATTCCAGGGCGTCCAGCCATTCCTGGGTTTCGACGGGATCGAGGTCTTGCATGGCTTGCTCCAGGGCGGAAAGGCTTCCAGAATCGGAGGCCAGGTTTCGTGGCCGACTTCGTGAGTGGCCGCGTGAATTCTTGGATTGACCGGGGGTAGGACCGGCTGCGTGTAGTTTTACTACATTCCGACGCCGATTTCAGCCTTTTGGATACAATCTTTGGTAGTAAAACTACAATTATTTTTGCTGACAGTAACCCGCCCCGCTCTAGCGCGAGGTGTTCGCCGGATTGCGAGGCTCACTGTCAGCTCGCCAAAAAGGATAGACCATGAGCCTGCCCGTGCTGGCCTCTTTACCTGCCGCACTCGAACCCCTGGCGCTGCGTGCCGAGCAATCGCTGCAGCAGGCCGTCGACGCCTTGTCGAGCGAGGCTCAGGGACAGTTTGCCGCCTGGCCGGCCGAGCGTCGGGCGCTGTTGCGGCGGGTCGGGGCGGCCAGCGATTTCGTGGTGCAGCAAGGTCTGCGCGATCCGCAGATGCTTCTCGAACTGGCCGCCAGCGGCGAGCTGGAACGGCCGCTGCAGACCGGCGAAATGCGCGCGCAGCTGGCCGAGCGGCTGGCCGAGTGTGGCGATGAGGATGAGCTGGGGCGGCGCTTGCGGCGCTTTCGCAATCGTCAGCAGCTGCGCATTATCTGGCGCGATCTCAGTCGCCAGGCCGATCTGATCGAGACCTGTCGCGACCTCTCGGAAATGGCCGATATCTGCATCGACCTGGCCTACCACTGGCTGTATCCCAAGCATTGCGCGCAGTTCGGCACGCCCATCGGCAGGCGCAGTGGCACCCCGCAACATATGGTGATTCTCGGCATGGGCAAGCTGGGTGCCCATGAGCTCAATCTGTCCTCGGATATCGACCTGATCTTCGGCTACCCCGAGGGCGGGGAGACCGAAGGGGTCAAGCGCTCGCTGGACAATCAGGAATTCTTTATTCGCCTCGGCCAGCGCCTGATCAAGGCGCTGGATGTGATCACCGTCGATGGTTTCGTCTTCCGCACTGATATGCGCCTGCGCCCTTATGGCTCGTCCGGCTCGCTGGTGTTCAGCTTCAATGCCCTGGAGCAGTACTACCAGGACCAGGGCCGCGACTGGGAACGCTACGCCATGATCAAGGCGCGGGTGGTCGGCGGCGATCAGCTCGCTGGCGCGCAGTTGCTGGAGATGCTGCGGCCCTTCGTCTACCGGCGTTATCTGGATTTTTCCGCGATCGAGGCGCTGCGCGGGATGAAGCAGCTGATCCAGCAAGAGGTGCGGCGCAAGGGCATGAGCGAGAACATCAAGCTCGGTGCCGGCGGCATTCGCGAGGTGGAGTTTATCGCCCAGGCCTTCCAGCTTATCCATGGCGGCCGCGACCTCAGCCTGCAGCAGCGCTCGCTGTTCGCCGTGCTCGACACCCTGCGCGATCAGGGCTACCTGCCTGCTGCGGTGACCGACGAACTGCGCGATGGCTATGCCTTTCTGCGTTACGCCGAACATGCCCTGCAGGCCATCGACGACCGGCAGACGCAGATGCTTCCGGACAACGATCAGGACCGGGCGCGCGTGGCCTTGATCATGGGCTTCGACAGTTGGCCGGCGTTCCACGAACGCCTGATGCACTGGCGCGCCCGAGTCGACTGGCACTTCCGTCAGGTGATCGCCGACCCCGATGAGGACGCCGAAATCGCCGAGGATGAGTGCGTGGGCGGCGAATGGCTGCCGCTGTGGGACGATGTGCAGGACGAGACCGCCGCCTGTCGCCAGCTGGCCGAAGCCGGTTTCGTCGATGCACAGGCGGCCTGGCAGCGCCTGGCGGGACTGCGCAATGGCAATCAGGTGCGCGCCATGCAGCGCCTCGGTCGCGAGCGCCTGGATGCCTTCGTCCCGCGCCTGCTGGCCCAGGCGGTGGAGCACGCCAACCCGGACCTGGTGCTGGAGCGCGTACTGCCGCTGGTGGAGGCGGTGGCGCGGCGTTCGGCCTATCTGGTGCTGCTCACGGAAAACCCTGGGGCCCTGCAGCGTCTGCTGACCCTGTGCGCGGCCAGCCCGTGGATCGCCGAACAGATCACCCGCTTTCCTTTATTGCTCGACGAACTGCTCAACGAAGGCCGGCTGTTCAAGCCACCGCTGGCCCCCGAGCTGGCGGCCGAGCTGCGCGAGCGGCTGATGCGTATTCCCGAGGAGGATCTGGAGCAGCAGATGGAGGCGCTGCGCCATTTCAAGCTGGCCCACCGCCTGCGGGTGGCTGCCTCGGAGATTGCCGGTAGCCTGCCGCTGATGAAGGTCAGCGACTACCTGACCTGGCTGGCCGAGGCGATTCTTGAGCAGGTGCTGGCCCTGGCCTGGCGGCATACGGTAAGCCGCTACGGTACGCCGCGCCGCGCCGACGGCAGTGTCTGCGACCCGGATTTCGTCATAGTCGGTTACGGCAAGGTTGGCGGCATCGAGCTGGGTCACGGCTCGGATCTGGATCTGGTGTTTATCCACGACGGCGATCCGCAGGCGGAAACCGATGGTGAAAAATCCATCGACGGTGCGCAGTTCTTCAACCGTCTGGGCCAGCGCATCATCCATCTGCTGACCGCCCAGACCAACTCCGGCCAGCTCTACGAAGTGGATATGCGCCTGCGCCCCTCGGGTGCGGCGGGGCTGCTGGTCAGCTCCCTCGGCGCATTCCAGCGTTACCAGGAAAACGAGGCCTGGACCTGGGAGCATCAGGCCCTGGTGCGCGCCCGGGTGCTGGTCGGCTGCCCGCGGGTGGGCAAGGCCTTCGAAGCGGTGCGGGCCCGGGTGCTGGGCCGCGAGCGCGATCTGGACAAGTTGCGCACCGAGGTCAGCGAGATGCGCGCCAAGATGCGCGACAACCTCGGCAGCAGGGCCACGGCCGCCGGCACGGCGGCGAATGCCTTCGAGGCCAGCGCGCCGTTCGATCTGAAGCAGGATGCCGGTGGTATCGTCGATATTGAATTTATGGTGCAATACGCGGCCCTGGCCTGGTCGCGTCAGTACCCGGAACTGCTGGAATTCACCGATAACATCCGCATTCTGGAAGGGCTGGAGCGAGTCGGCATGCTGCCGGGCGAAGATGCCCGGTTGCTTCAGGATATATACAAGGCCTACCGCTCGGCGGCCCACCGCCAGGCGCTGCAGAAGCAGCCCGGGGTGGTCGGCGGCGATCAGTTTGCGCAGGAACGA
>CAZOEC010000236.1:0-3480 GCA_964578635.1 uncultured Pseudomonas sp. | reverse complement strand
AACGCCAGCAGCAACACCACGGTGAAGCCCAGGTGGATCGCCAGCAGGGTCGCCAGCACGGCCGCCACTACCGATACGCTGGCGTTAATGCCCCAGGCAATCGGCACCAGTGCTTCGGCACGGGCGCAGACGCGCTCGAGGCCGAGCGGAAACGGCATGCCCATGGCGAACGCCAGCGGTGCTACCAGGGCGGCGCAGATGCCGAACTTGGCGAGGGTTTGCACCGGCGCCAGCAGCTGGAACAACGGGGGCAGTGCGATCAGGTAGAGCAGCGCGATCGCGCAGATCACCATAACCGGACGCGCCAGCGGATGACGGGCCCCCTCCCCCGTTCCAATGTCCCTCCGCCGCCGGCCGGAGTAACGGCTGCCGAGGCCCGCGAACATCAGGAACGCGCTGAGCGTTACCGCCACGGAATACAACGGGTGGCTGAGGAACAGGGTGAACTTCTGGATGAAGGCGATTTCCACGAACATGAAGGCGAAGCCGATGGCGGCGAAGTAACACACGACCCGACATTCGAACCTGGCCAAAGCCGCATTGCGAGAGTGCCGCTGGCGCCGCCGCGCCCTCCATAACGGCGCCAGGATCAGCAGCACGGCGGCCACGCCGGCCTGCAGCAGCGTGGCGATCAGCACCGGATAGCCCCACTCCAGCATCGACAGGCCACCCTGCGCCTTCAGCGCCAGCAGTTCCGGCAGCGAGCGCCACTTGAAGAAGTGGAAGAAATACGGCCGGTCATCCGTGGTCGGACGCACGTCGAACTTGTAGCGCTCCAGGAACTCCGCGCGCTCGCCGGACAGCAGGGCCTGCGCCGCGTCGAAGAACCAGGGCCGGTCGAGCAGGTTGTAGCGGTTCGCTTCGGCCACGGTCATCCCGGGGTAGTAGGCCAGGTCGAAGGAGCGCGCCCGGCAGAACGCCCGCAGCACGGCGATGCCGGCGTCGTCGAAATCCCTGTTGCTGACCAGCAGCGTCGCGGTCTTCCAGCCTCGGATCATGACGATGCGGCGCGCCGCGCTGGCCTGTTCGTCGCGCTCGATGGCCGCGGCCGCGGTGGCCAGCAGCCTGGGAACATCGCGCGGTGGCAGGGTGACCCAGCGGGTGATGGCCAGCAGGCCGCCAGGCGCAAGATGGCGCAGGTACTCGGCGAAGGCCTCCACCGTGTACAGGTAGTTCTCCGACAGCGCATGCAGGCCGCCCGAGGCGGTGCCGAAGGAGTCCAGCAGGGCGATCTGGATCAGGTCGTAAGGCTCGCTGCGCGAAGCCACCAGGCCGCGCGCTTCGCCGATCAGCACACGGACGTTGGGCGCGCTGTACGGCTTGCCGGAGAAGTCGGCGAAGCGGCGCTGGACCAGCTCAATCACCTGCGGGTTCAGTTCGATGGCATCCACCGCGCTGGCACCGTGGTAGGTCGCCTGCAGCACATCGGCGCCGGCGCCGCTGCCCAGCACCAGCACGCGGGGTTGGCGCAGCAGGTGATAGGGCAGCGCCGAGGTCAGGTAGTCCAGGTAGGCGAGCGGCTCGCGGCGCCCGTCATAGCGGTTCAGCACAGAAAGGCCGTCGCCGTCGGTGAAGATGGCCAGTTGCGCGGGCGGTTCCTGCGTCGCGTTGAGGCTCAGGCCCGGCGCGTGGCGCAGGGGAATGGTCGGGCTGTCGACGACCGTGAGCAGGCCCAGCGGGCTCCAGGTCTGAGCGATTGCGCGCGCGTCCTTGATACGCAGCGTCTGGCTCAGCTCCTTGTACTCGGAGGGCGACAGGGCGATCCAGCGCTCGGGCACGCTGGCCGGCACCGCGACCGCCGCCGCCAGCAGCAACGGCGCGAGCCAGTGCCTGTGCCGCGTGCAAGCCATAGCGGCCAGCGCCCCGGCGGTGATGCCGGTGCCACCCAGCAGCCGCAGCGCATCAACGGGCGTCAGGGCGAACAGCACGGCGATGATCGCCAGGCTGCCCATGCCGGCGCCGAGAATGTCGAAGGCATAGATCCGGTGAATCTGTTCCTGAAAGCAGGTGAAGGTCAGGCAGATGCACACCGCCGCGCAGAAGAACGGCACGAACAGCAGAAGGTAGATCCCCAGCAGGCGCGCCGGCTGCCGCGCATCCCAGAGGATCTCGAGGGGATTGAACGGAACCTGCTGGGCCAGGCTGAAGCAGGCGATGGCGCTCAGCCCGAACAGCACCGAACCGCCGACGAACACGCCATGGAAGCGCGGCGCCAGCACCGGCCGCGCCAGCGCCACGGCGGTGCCGGCAGCGCCGTAGCCGAGCAGTGCGACGCTGATCATCATGTAGGCGAAATGGTGCCACTGGATGATCGAAAGCAGCCGCAGCAGCAGCACCTCATAGCCGAGCGCGGAGGCAGACAGCAGCGCAAGGGCGAGCATCGGCGGCGAATGCATGTTCAACCGCCTCCGACCAGCGGCACGAAGCGCACAGGCAGCACCTGCCGGGTGGACACACTGCCATCGCCGCCCTTCTCGATCAGCAGCAGGTACTGGATCATGAACGGTGCGCCGACCGGGATTACCATCCGCCCGCCGGCCTTGAGCTGGGCGATCAATGGCGGTGGCACATGGCTGGCAGCGGCGGTGACGAGGATGGCGTCATAAGGCCCGTGCTCGGGCCAGCCGTGGTAACCATCGCCCAGCCGGACCTGCACCTTCGCATAGCCTAGCCGGCCCAGGCGCTCCGCGGCCTGCACTGCCAACGGCTCGATGATCTCCATCGTGTAAACCGCCTGCACCAGCTCGGCGAGGATCGCCGCCTGGTAGCCCGAGCCGGTGCCAATCTCGAGTACCACGTCGCCTGGCCCTACCTGCGCCAAGTCGGTCATCAGGGCGACGATGTAGGGCTGGGAGATGGTCTGGCCATAGCCGATCGGCAGCGGCCGGTTCTCGTAGGCGTAGGGCACCTCGTCGGGCGGGACGAACCTGTGGCGTGGCACCCTGGCCAGCGCGGCCATCACCGGCGCGGCAAACTCGGCCTTGCCGATTTCGTCGCGAGTGCCGGACGACATGTCGGCGATCTCCCGCACCATGGCGTCGCGCAATGGCGCGAACGGGTCGTCGGCATGCAGGTCGGCGGATGCCAGCGCCAGGGCGATGGCAGGCGCCAGGATGCGCGTCAGGAGCATCACTGGCTTCACAATGACTCCTCCGCCTGAGCAATAGTCCAATCGTATGGCCGGTGGGCTGGTTCGGCAAGCCGGGGCGCGTTGAAGGCTCATCTGAAGTAGCAGTGTCTGGAAGCTGCTGGCATCTCAGCAGCGCTATTTGAATTGCCGCTTATACTGACCGAGCAGTCTGGGTTTGCCATCCATGTCGCATTCTCCTCGAACAGTGTCGCGTTCACAGTGACCTCTTCGGGCAAGACAAGGACTTAAAGGAAGACAAGACGCGCGATGTGTCACCAGGTCGTGAACAGCACGACCCTTCATATCGCCTGATTAATGGTTAGTTGATCGACTCACTATCCGATTCAAGG
>CAZOEC010000235.1:0-3487 GCA_964578635.1 uncultured Pseudomonas sp. | reverse complement strand
CCTGACGGGACAGCAGGATGTGCTCGCGAGTCTGCGGCATCGGGCCGTCAGCAGCAGAGCAAACCAGGATAGCGCCGTCCATTTGCGCAGCACCGGTAATCATGTTTTTTACGTAGTCGGCGTGACCTGGGCAGTCAACGTGTGCGTAGTGACGCACGGCCGAATCGTATTCAACGTGAGCGGTGTTGATGGTGATACCGCGAGCTTTTTCTTCTGGGGCGCTGTCGATCTTGTCGAAGTCAACCTTGGCCGAACCGAACACTTCGGAGCAGACGCGGGTCAGAGCAGCAGTCAGAGTGGTTTTACCGTGGTCGACGTGGCCGATAGTGCCAACGTTGACGTGCGGCTTGTTACGTTCAAACTTTTCTTTAGCCATTTTGACCGTCTCCCAGCGAAGAATTGAGCAGGTATCACCGCCATTAAAACAAAGGCAGATACTCACATATCTGCCTTTATTAAATGGAGCTCATGAGCGGACTCGAACCGCTGACCTCACCCTTACCAAGGGTGTGCTCTACCAACTGAGCTACATGAGCGAATCGCATTGCGCAACCACCGAAGCTGGAGCGGGTAGCGGGAATCGAACCCGCATCATCAGCTTGGAAGGCTGAGGTTCTACCACTGAACTATACCCGCGGAGCCTGCAGCTCTCGCTAAATCTGGTGGAGGGAGAAGGATTCGAACCTTCGAAGTCGATGACGTCAGATTTACAGTCTGATCCCTTTGGCCACTCGGGAATCCCTCCAAACGGGGCGGCATTCTCATTCGATGCCGACCTACTGTCAAGCAATTTCTCATTAAAAAACCTGAGGTTAGCTACATTGACAGCAGCTTCGCAGAACACTTGTTAGCGCCACCCTGCGAAGCGGGCGCCATTCTATGCAATCTATTGAGGCGATGCAATCCCCTCGCAAGGCATTAATTGATGTTGTAAGCCTTTGAAGTCAAAAGCCAAACGCTGCAACAGCGAATCATCAGCCAGACGCCGACTTTCCGGGGCTATGCGCACCCAGAAACTGCGGTGCGCACGGGTCAATTCCCTTAGCAGGGGCTCATATCCGGCATCACGCAAACGCTGCATCACACTTTCCGCCGAGTCGTTGCGCGGGAAGATGCCAAGCGAAATACCATTGGATAAATCACCCTGGGTAATGATGTAGCTATCGATCTTGCGCGCCTGCAGCTCTCGCAATTGACGCAGTGAAGCCTGGCGCGAGGCCAGCGGGGGCAGATAGACCCAGTAATCGACGCCCGCCGCAGCATCCATCGACTGCACCCGCGAACGGATATCCAGACTCAGCAGGCGCTGCTCGACTGCCGCCGCATCCTCAACCTGCTCGAAGCTGCCAAGAAATAGACAGACAGCCTCAACAGGCTCCTCGGACACCCCCTGCCGTCGCGCGGGAGCAGCCGACTCGCTCAACAGGCGTATATCGCTCTTGGTCTGCGCAGCCAGTTGCAGGGGAGCAATCTCAGTAACCCGCAATGGAGCCTGCTGCTGATGCCAGACGTAATAGAAAAGATTCAATACCACCAACCACAAAAACATCCAGCGCATGCATGACCTCAACGTAATGGACAGGCAATCGCCAAACCTACAAACACCAGATCCGGCATCACCCTTGCGCGCGGAAGCATAGCCGCCACCAGGGCAGCATCCCCCCCAGTGAGGAAGACTTCAAAGGATTCCCCCAGTAACTCGGCCGCCAAGGCCAACTGACCCTGTACAAACCCCTGCAACATCAGGGAACAGCCCCGCTCAACCGCCTCCGCCGTTGAACGCCCCGGCTGCAGACTACCAAGCGCCTGCACAGCCTCGGTATCGGCATAGCGCGTCCTGCGCGTATGAGTGCGCAACTGGCTACGCATCAATGGCATACCCGGGCAGATAAAGCCTCCCAGGTGCTGCCCATCTGCAGCGACAAAATCGGCAGTCACTGCGGTCCCGAGGTCCAGCACCAGACAAGCCGCCTGGGATAACCGATAAGCAGCCACCAGCGCCATCCAGCGATCCAGACCGAGGCGCTCATACTGCTCATAACCGTTGCGCACGCCCGCCAACTCTAAAGCCGGGCGCGCGCATTGGCATTGAATGGAAAAAGTCTGCTGCAGAGAATCGACCAGGCGCGCCGTTTCCTCATCGCTGCGCACACTGACCATACGACAGGCCAGAGGCGCAACGGACATACCTTGAACCGCCTGCAGCAGCTCCTCATCCGAGCCGACTACACCGCCCGCCACAGCAAGCGAATTATCAGGGCCCAGCAGACGCCACTTAATCAGAGTATTACCGCAGTCGAGCTCAAGAATCATTGCGCAACCTCATGCTGAGCTCCCCACCACTAAAGCTGTGCTCCTGCCCATCGACCAACAGGCGTACCGCCCCAGAATGATCAACCCCCAACACAATACCCGTCACAGGCTCACTGCCGGCCGTCAGCACCACCTCGCGCCCCTGCCAAAGATGGCAGTCCTGCCACTCGCTCTGCAGCGCCGAGAACCCGTGGCGCAGCTGAATATCCAGGTAGCGCGAGAGATGGCGATTGAGCCCGACCACCAGCTCATTGCGATTGATCACACGCCCCAACTCGGCACGCATGGAAGTCCAGGGCTGGCCTATCGCCGCCGAAGCGGCCGACAGCATGTTCACATTCAGGCCTACACCGATAACCACATGGCAGACATCGGCCGGATCCCCCGACAACTCCAGAAGAACACCCGCCAGCTTACGCTCACCAACCAGCACATCATTCGGCCACTTCAGCCCCGCCTCTACCACTCCGCTTTCGCGAATCACCTGAAGTAACGCCAACCCCACAGCCAGACTCAGCCCCTCGAGTTGGCGCATGCCGCCTTCGACCCGAAGCACCAAGCTGTAATACAGGTTCTCGCCAAACGGGCTGACCCAACTGCGACCTCGTCGGCCTCGCCCACTGGTCTGGCGCTCCGCCAACACAACAAATGGCAGAGACTGTGCCACTTCAATTCGCCGCAGGGCCTCCGCATTGGTTGAATCGACGCTGGGCAACACCGTAACCGGCCAGCCGGAACCCGCGGCGCTAGCTTCAATCCAGGCAGCATCCAACAACTGCAATGGGCTTTCCAGGCGATAGCCACGGCCACGCACCGTATGGATGCCTAGAGAAAGCTCGGTCTGAAGGGCTTGCAACTGCTTCCATACAGCCGAGCGGCTAATCCCCAGCGCCGCGCCCAGGGCCTCCCCCGAGTGAAACTGTCCATCTTGAAGAAGCTTTAACAATGGAAGCATGCTATTCCCACCACCCGATCAGGCACGCATGATAACGGCGAGCCGATAAGTTGCCTATCAAAGGTCTATAAGCCCGGGGATAAACCCGCGCCAAACCACACCTTAGATCAGCGCATAACGCTTTATTTTCACGCGCGCAAAGTAAAACCCCCGACCGTTTTCACGATCGGGGGTTTTGGTGTAGGTGCTTGACGATGACCTACTCTCACATGGGGAAAC
>CAZOEC010000234.1:0-3609 GCA_964578635.1 uncultured Pseudomonas sp. | reverse complement strand
CTTCGATCAGCTTGGTGTAACGCTCAACCATGCCGCCGACTTGCTCGCTCTGGTCCGGGTGAACCAGAAAGATGATTTCGTAATGACGCATAAATGCTCCTTACGGGTTGTAGCCTGCCGCCAAATGCGGTCAGGCAAGGAGTGAATGACACTGTTTGTCTTGCTCGATCAGAAGGGCGCAATTGCGCCTGCCGGAGCGGCAAGGGGCGACATTCTAGTGAAGCCCCCGGGCACAAGCAAGGTGAACTGGTGATTATTTGAACAATCCGCAACGAATGCGCGGAAAGGGAGGCTGTTGCTCAGGGAGCAACAGCAGCAGGCACCCACAGGGTGCCCGCCACAGAGTTACTTCTTGCCGCCAACCTTGCGCTGACGCAATGCCTCGAACAGGCAGACCCCGGTGGCCACCGAGACGTTCAGGCTGCTGACGCTGCCGGCCATCGGCAGCTTGACCAGGTAATCGCAGTGCTCGCGAGTCAGGCGGCGCATACCCTTGCCTTCGGCCCCCATGATCAGCACGGTGGGCCCGGTCAGATCGTGATCGTACAGTTCCAGCTCTGCCTCGCCAGCGGTGCCGACCACCCACAGACCGCGCTGCTGGAGTTTCTCCAGGCTGCGCGCCAGGTTGGTCACCGCCACCAGCGGGATCACCTCGGCGGCACCGCAGGCCACTTTACGCACCGTGGCGTTAAGGGTGGCCGACTTGTCCTTCGGCACGATGACCGCCAAGGCCCCGGCGGCATCGGCAGTACGCAGACAGGCCCCGAGGTTATGCGGATCGGTCACACCGTCGAGCACCAGCAACAGCGGCGGGCCCTCGGCGCGGTCGAGCAGCTCTTCGAGCATGGCCTCGCCCCACACCTGACTGGGGCTGACATCTGCCACCACGCCCTGGTGCACACCCTCGACCCAGGCATCCATCTCGCGCCGCTCACACTGGCCGACGCTTACCCGGGCTTCTGCCGCCAGACCCAGCAGGACCTGTACCCGCGGATCGTTACGACCCTCGGCCAGCCAGACCTGCTTGACCCGCTTCGGGTGATGGCGCAACAGGGCTTCCACGGCATGCACGCCGTAGATTTTCTCCAGCTGACTCATGATTTCGCCTTAGGTTTGCGCGCTGCACCCGCGCCACCCTTGCGATGACTGCCGGCCTTGGCAGCGGGCTTGGCCACCTCGGCCTTGCCGGTGCGCGCCTTGCTGCCCTTGCCCTTGGATTCGGACAAAAGGGCCTTTTTCACTTCACGACTCTTGGCCACATCGGTATTGCCGGCAGCACGCTCACTGCGCCGCCCGCCCTTACCCGCCGACTCAAAGCCACCACGACGCGGACCATCCGGCGCGAGCGCCTTGCCTTCGGCCAGTTCGAAGTCGATCTTGCGTTCGTCCAGGTCGACGCGCATGACCTTGACCTCGACGCTGTCGCCCAGACGGAAGCTGCGACCGCTACGCTCGCCGGCCAGACGATGGTGCACCGGGTCGAAATGGTAGTAGTCGCCCGGCAGCGCGGTGACATGCACCAGGCCTTCGACGTAGATGTCCTTCAACTCGACGAACAGACCAAAACCGGTCACCGCGGTAATCACCCCGGGGAAGGTTTCACCGACGCGGTCCTTCATAAACTCGCACTTGAGCCAGTTCACCACATCGCGGGTGGCTTCGTCGGCGCGCCGCTCGGACATCGAGCACTGCTCGCCGAGCTGCTCCAGGGCTGGCTCGTCGTAGGGGTAGATGCGCGCCTTGGGCATGCTCTGCGCACCGGCACGCTTGACGTGCGGCGTGTCCTGCTTGGAGCGGATCACGCTGCGGATCGCCCGATGGATCAACAGATCCGGGTAGCGACGAATCGGCGAGGTGAAGTGGGCGTAGGCCTCGTAATTCAGGCCGAAGTGGCCCTGATTGTCGGCGCTGTACACCGCCTGGCTCAGCGAGCGCAGCATCACGGTCTGGATCAGGTGGTAGTCAGGACGCTCACGGATGCTTTCCAGCAGCAGCTGATAGTCCTTAGGGCTAGGGCCGTCCTTGGACTTGCCGCGATGCAGGGACAGGCCCAGCTCGGTGAGGAAGGCCTTGAGCTTCTCCACCCGCTCCGGCGGCGGACCGTCATGCACGCGATACAGCGCCGGGATCTCATGCTTCTGCATAAAGGCCGCGGTGGCCACGTTGGCCGCCAGCATGCATTCTTCGATCAGCTTGTGCGCATCGTTGCGCTGGGTCGGACGGATCTCCGCGATCTTGCGCCCGGTGCCGAAGATGATGCGGGTTTCCTGGGTCTCGAAGTCGATGGCACCGCGCTCGTGACGCGCCGCCAGCAGCACCTGATACAGCGAGTAGAGCTGCTTGAGGTGCGGCAGCACCTGCTTGTACTCACTGCGCAGGGCCTTGCCGTCGCCCCCCTTGGGGTCTTCGAGCATGGCACTGACCTTGTTGTAGGTCAGGCGCGCATGGGAGTGGATCACCGCCTCATAGAACTGGTAGTCGGTCATCTTGCCGGTCTTGGAGATGCTGATCTCGCAGACCATGGCCAGGCGATCGACCTGAGGGTTGAGCGAACACAGGCCGTTGGACAGCTCCTCCGGCAGCATCGGGATCACCCGCTCGGGGAAATACACCGAGTTGCCGCGCACCTGGGCCTCGGCGTCCAGCGCCGAATCGACCTTGACGTAATGGGAGACATCGGCGATGGCCACATAGAGCTTCCAGCCGCCGGAGAACAGCCGCCAGTTGCTGCCATTCTTCTCGCAGTACACCGCATCGTCGAAGTCACGGGCGTCTTCGCCATCGATGGTCACGAACGGCAGATGGCGCAGATCGACGCGCTTCTCCTTGTCCTTCTCCTCGACTTCCGGCTTGAGCTTGCGCGCCTCCTTGATCACCGCTTCCGGCCAGACATGGGGAATGTCATAGCTGCGCAAGGCAACGTCGATTTCCATGCCCGGTGCCATATAGTTGCCGACCACTTCGACCACATCGCCCTGGGGCTGGAAGCGCGGCGTCGGCCAATGGGTGATTTTCACCTCGACGAACTGACCCTGCTTGGCCCCGGCATTACGCCCCGGGGTGACCAGCACTTCCTGCTGGATCTTCGGATTGTCGGCGACCACGAAGCCGATGCCACTTTCTTCGTAGTAGCGACCGACGATGGATTCATGGGCGCGGGAGATCACCTCGACCACACCACCCTCGCGCCGGCCGCGACGGTCAAGACCGGTGACACGGGCCAGGGCGCGGTCGCCATCGAACACCAGGCGCATTTGCGCCGGGCTGAGGAACAGGTCGTCGCTGCCGTCATCGGGGATCAGAAAGCCGAAGCCATCGCGATGGCCGCTGACCCGCCCAAGGATCAGATCGAGCTTGTCCACCGGGGCATAAGTGCCGCGCCGGGTATAGATCAGCTGACCGTCGCGCTCCATGGCCCGCAGGCGGCGGCGCAAGGCTTCCAGCTGCTCATCCGTGCTGAGGCCGAACTCCTGGGCCAGCTCTTCGCGGGCGGCCGGGGAGCCGCGCTCGTCCAGATGCTGCAGGATCAGCTCACGGCTTGGGATAGGGTTTTCGTATTTTTCCGCTTCACGTGCGGCCTCGGGATCGAGGGATTGCCAATCGGCCATT
>CAZOEC010000233.1:0-3646 GCA_964578635.1 uncultured Pseudomonas sp. | reverse complement strand
TGGGGTGTTCTCGGACAGTCGGGCAACGAAATGGGGCGCGTATCATACATGAAAACGCGTCGGGAATGTAGGGGCTGCGGTGCGACGACTCGACTTGCCAGCGATCCGGTTACTGCGGGTAGGCGGATTCGGTGGTGATTCAATCGCGGGCAAGCCCGCTCCTACAGGGAGTTGTGTCGAGCCAGTGTAGGAGCGGGCTTGCCCGCGATGGGCCCTTCAGCCGCGCATCATCGGGTAAAGCTCACTCAGCAATTTACGGCGGCTGAACACCAGCTGCCAGCGGTGCCCGCCGAGCTGGCGCCAAAGGCGTGCCGAGCGGATACCGGCCAGCAGCAGGGCGCGGATTTTCGAGGCGTTGCTCGGTTGCTGCAGCTGGCGCATGTCGCCGTGCACCTGGATGCGCTGACGCAGCGTACTCAAGGTGTCCTGATACAGCGCGCCGCTGGCGGCGATGACATTTTCGTGCACCAGGCCGAAATGTTCGACCTGGGACTGGATTTGCGGCAGGCGCTTGCCGATCACGTCGAGCATTTCGCCGCGCTTGGCCAGTTGCCGCTCCAGGCCCAGCATCGACAGGGCGTAGCGCAGTGGCTCGCGCTGCAGCGTGCTGGGGTCGCGCTCCAGGGCGCTGATCAGGGCGCGGTAACCATCGCGCAGGTTCAGGTCGTCGCCGCCGAACACCTCAAGGGTGTCCTTGGGGTCGCGAATCAACAGGCTGCCGAGCATGCAGCCCAGGTTTGCTTCGCTGACCTGGCCGGTCTTGGCGATGCGATCGACCAGCACGGCAGCCTGGAACACGCCGCCCAGGGCGACCAATTGCTCTTGCAGCGGATTCATGCGTTGGATTCCTTGCTGCTCCACGGCTCTGCCACTTCAATCACGCCGCCGCCCAGGCAGATTTCACCGTCATAGAAGACCACCGATTGCCCCGGGGTGACCGCCCGTTGTGGCTCATCAAACACGGCGCGGTAGCCTTTGGTTGTCTGTTCCAGGGTGCACAGCTGATCGCTCTGGCGGTAGCGGACCTTGGCAGTCAGGCGCCTGGGGCTGCTCAGGTCGATCGGGTTGACCCAGAAGATCTCCGAGGCGAGCAGGGCGCGGGAAAACAACCAGGGGTGGTCATTGCCCTGGCCGACGATCAGCTCGTTGTGCTCCAGATCCTTGAGCAGCACGTACCACGGCTCGTCGCCGGCGTCCTTGAGGCCGCCGATACCCAGGCCCTGGCGCTGGCCGATGGTGTGGTACATCAGGCCGTGATGACGCCCGATGACTTCACCTTCGGTGGTTTTGATCTCGCCAGGCTGGGCTGGCAGGTATTGCTTGAGGAAGTCGCTGAAGCGGCGCTCACCGATAAAGCAGATACCGGTGGAGTCCTTCTTCTTGGCAGTGGCCAGGCCGTGCTTCTCGGCGATGGCGCGCACTTCGGGCTTTTCCAGCTCGCCGACCGGGAACAGAGTGCGGGCAATCTGCTCGCCGCCGACGGCGTGCAGGAAGTAGCTTTGGTCCTTGTTCGGGTCCAGGCCCTTGAGCAATTCGGTGCGCCCATCGATATCGCGGCGGCGCACGTAGTGGCCGGTGGCAATCAGGTCGGCACCGAGCATCAGGGCGTAGTCGAGGAACGCCTTGAACTTGATTTCGCGGTTGCAGAGGATGTCCGGGTTCGGCGTGCGCCCGGCCTTGTATTCGGCCAGGAAGTGCTCGAACACGTTGTCCCAGTACTCGGCGGCAAAGTTGGCGGTGTGCAGCTTGATGCCGATGCGGTCGCACACGGCCTGGGCGTCGGCCAGGTCTTCGCGGGCGGTGCAGTATTCGGTGCCGTCGTCCTCTTCCCAGTTCTTCATGAACAGGCCTTCCACCTGGTAGCCCTGCTCCATCAGCAGGAGGGCGGAAACCGAAGAGTCGACGCCGCCGGACATGCCGACGATCACGCGTTTCGTTTCTGGGTGAAGAGCAGCTGGTTCACGCATAGGGGTTCGATGTGTTTCTGGAAAAAAGGACGAGATTCTAACAGGCCGCAGCCTTTAGCGCTCGCGGATCAATGACAGGCTGTGCAGCGGGCCGTCGAGATAATCATCGACACAACGCAACAGCAGTTCGCTGCGCCAACGTTCGCGCTGTTCGACGATCTCGTCGCGGCTCAACCAGCGCGCGCCGATGATGCCGTCGTCCAGGGTGCGCTCGGGGTGATGGCGCAGTGCCTTGGCGGCAAAGCAGACGCGCTGGTAGGTCACGCCATTGCTTGGAGCAGTATACAGGTAGATGCCGACCACTCCCGTAAGCTTCACGTCCCAGCCGGTTTCTTCGAGGGTCTCGCGCACGGCTGCCTGAACCAGGCTTTCATCGGGGTCCAGATGGCCTGCGGGTTGGTTCAGTACCGCGCGGCCGCCCTTGAGTTCTTCGACCAGCAAAAAGCGGCCCTGGTCTTCGACGACCGTGGCCACGGTAATGTGGGGAAGCCAAACCATAGTAATGCTCCAGAGTCGGGTGGGCAGTGATCATAACAGTGGCGCAGACAGCAGAAACCCCGGTGCGTGGCCGGGGTTCCTGGTGTTACAACGCCTGAAGGCGCTTGCTTGCCTGTGCCTTATGCAACCAGCGCAGCAATTGCCGCGTTCAGGGTTGCGCTAGGGCGCATGACTTTGCTGGTCAGCTCCGGGTTGGTGCTGTAGTAACCGGCGATGTCCACTGGCTTGCCCTGGACGGCGTTGAGTTCGGCGACGATGGTCGCTTCGTTCTCGGTCAGGGTCTTGGCCAGGGCGGTGAATTGCGCTTGCAGGGCGCCATCTTCGGTTTGCGCGGCCAGGGCCTGAGCCCAGTACATCGCCAGGTAGAAGTGGCTGCCACGGTTGTCGATACCGCCAACCTTGCGTGCCGGCGACTTGTTGTTGTCCAGGAATTGGCCAGTTGCCTGGTCCAGGGTCTTGGCCAGAACCAGTGCCTTGGGGTTGGCGTAAGTAGTGCCCAGGTGCTCCAGGGAAGCGGCCAGGGCCAGGAACTCACCCAGCGAATCCCAGCGCAGGAAGTTTTCTTCCAGCAGTTGTTGAACGTGCTTGGGTGCAGAGCCGCCAGCGCCGGTTTCGAACAGGCCGCCACCGTTCATCAGCGGTACGATCGACAGCATCTTGGCGCTGGTGCCCAGTTCCATGATCGGGAACAGGTCGGTCAGGTAGTCGCGCAGCACGTTACCGGTCACCGAGATGGTGTCCTGGCCTGCGCGGATTCGCGACAGGGAGAACGCCATGGCGTCGACCGGCGACATGATGCGGATGTCCAGGGCCGAGGTGTCGTGGTCCTTGAGGTACTGCTGGACCTTCTCGATCATCACGCCGTCGTGGGCGCGCATCGGGTCGAGCCAGAACACGGCCGGGGTGTTGCTGGCGCGTGCACGGTTGACGGCGAGCTTGACCCAATCCTGGATCGGCGCGTCCTTGGTCTGGCACATGCGGAAGATGTCGCCAGCTTCGACCTTCTGCTCCAGCAGCAGTTTGCCTGCGCCGTCAATCACGCGGACAACGCCGTCGGTCTTGATCTGGAAGGTCTTGTTGTGCGAGCCGTACTCTTCGGCTTTCTGAGCCATCAGGCCAACGTTCGGTACGCTGCCCATGGTGGTCGGATCGAAGGCGCCGTGTTGCTTGCAGTCTTCGAT
>CAZOEC010000232.1:0-3716 GCA_964578635.1 uncultured Pseudomonas sp. | reverse complement strand
GGCCGTCGAAGGTGCTGGTGCCGCGGCCCACTTCGTCCATCAGCACCAGGCTGCGCTCGCTGGCGTTGTGCAGGATATTGGCGGTTTCGCTCATCTCCACCATAAAGGTCGAACGGCCGCCGGCAAGGTCATCGCTCGAGCCGATACGGGTAAAGATGCGGTCGACCAGGGACAGCTCGCAGCTTTTCGCCGGTACGAAACTGCCGATATGCGCCAGTAGCACGATTAACGCGGTCTGGCGCATATAGGTGGATTTACCACCCATGTTCGGACCGGTGATGATTAGCATGCGCGTGTCATCATCCAGGCTCAGGTCGTTGGCCACGAATGGAGTGGTCAGCACCTGCTCGACCACCGGGTGACGGCCCTGGTCGATGCGCATGCAGGGCTCGTCGACAAAGCGTGGGCGATTGAGATCCAGATTCAGCGCGCGCTCGGCCAGGTTGCTCAGCACGTCCAGTTCGGCCAGGGCCGCGGCGCTGTCCTGCAGCGGGCCGAGGTGGCTGATCAGGCGTTCGAGAAGCTCGTCATAAAGCATTTTCTCGCGGGCCAGGGCGCGGCTCTTGGCCGACAGCGCCTTGTCTTCGAACTCTTTCAGCTCTGGAGTGATAAAGCGCTCGGCGCCTTTCAGGGTCTGCCGGCGGATATAGTCGGCCGGAGCCGATTCGGCCTGCTTGCTGGGTAGCTCGATAAAGTAGCCGTGCACGCGGTTGTAGCCGACCTTGAGGTTGGCCAGGCCGGTGCGGGCCTTCTCGCGGGTCTCCAGGTCCATCAGGTACTGGCCGGCGTTTTCGCTGAGCGACTGCAGCTCGTCCAGCTCGGCGTCGTAACCGGTCTTGAGCACGCCGCCATCGCGGATCACCGCCGGCGGGTTGTCGATAATGGCGCGGGCCAGTAGCTCGGCCAGTTCCGGGTAGGTGCTGACTACGCCGGCCAAGTCGGCCAGGTGCGCCGCTTCCAGATTGGTCATGGCCATCTGCAGCGTGGGCAATGCGGCGAGGGCGTCGCGTAGGCGTGCCAGATCGCGCGGGCGAGCATTACGCAGGCCAATACGGGCGAGGATGCGCTCCAGATCGCCGATTTCTTTCAGCTGCGGCTGCAGAGTTTCGAAGCGGTAGCGTTCCAGCAGGCAGGCAATCGACTCCTGGCGTGCTTCCAGTACAGCACGATCGCGTAGAGGGCGGTTTAGCCAGCGGCTGAGCAGGCGGCTGCCCATGGCGGTCTGGCAGCGGTCGACCACCGATTGCAGGGTATTGTCGCGCCCGCCTGCGAGGTTGATATCCAGCTCCAGATTGCGCCGGCTGGCACCGTCGAGAATCACCGTGTCGTCCAGCCGCTCGTGACGCAGGCTGCGCAAGTGCGGCAGGGCGGTGCGCTGGGTTTCCTTGGCGTAGGCCAGCAAGCAGCCGGCAGCGCCGATGGCCAGGGTCAGGTTTTCGCAGCCGAAGCCCTTGAGGTCCTGGGTGGCGAACTGTTGGCACAGACTCTTATGAGCTGTGTCGCGTTCGAAGTCCCAGGGGGCGCGACGGCGCACGCCACGGCGTTTTTCTGCCGGCAAACCCTGCGGCCAGTCATCGGGAATCAACAGCTCAACCGGATTCAGGCGCTCGAGCTCGGCCAGCAGGTTTTCCCAGCCGTTGATCTCCAGCACGCTGAAGCGGCCGCTGGTGATATCCAGCACGGCCAGGCCGAACAGCCGCTCATCACCGAGTACCGCTGCCAACAGGTTGTCGCGGCGCTCATCGAGCAGCGCCTCATCGCTGACGGTACCGGGGGTGATGATGCGCACCACCTGGCGTTCCACCGGGCCCTTGCTGGTGGCCGGGTCGCCGATCTGCTCGCAGATCACCACCGACTCGCCGAGCTTGACCAGTTTGGCCAGGTAGCCCTCCAGTGAGTGGTAGGGAATCCCACACATGGGAATCGCCTGGCCGGCCGACTGGCCGCGGGCGGTGAGGGTGATATCCAGCAGTTTGGCGGCCTTTTTCGCGTCCTCGTAGAAGATCTCGTAGAAGTCGCCCATGCGGTAAAACATCAGCTGTTCCGGGTGCTGATTTTTCAGCTTCCAGTACTGTTGCATCATCGGCGTGTGAGAACTGAGGTCGCTTTGGCTCATCGTTTTAACTGTCCGGCTGAATCGCAAAAGCGCCTAGTGTACGGTATCGACCTGGCTGGCTTTAACCCCGGAGTGCAGATGACTGCCAATGAATATGCCCTGACCCAACTGGCGGCCGACTTGGGCGCACAACTGATTGCCGCCAAGGCCCAGGTGACCACCGCCGAATCCTGCACCGGCGGCGGTATTGCCGAGGCGATTACCCGCATCCCCGGCAGCTCGGCCTGGTTTGAGGCCGGTTATATCACTTACTCCAATGCGCAGAAGACTAAACAGCTGAGCGTGCCCGAGGCGCTGTTCGTCACTGTCGGGGCAGTGAGTCAGGAGGTGGTCGAGGCCATGGTCCGTGGTGCCCAGGCCCAGAGTGGCGCGCGTTATGCGGTGGCGGTCAGTGGTGTGGCCGGGCCGGATGGCGGCTCGGCGGAGAAACCGGTGGGTACGGTCTGGCTGGCCTGGGGTGATGGTGCGCAGCTATTCAGTGTGCGCCGACAGTTTTCCGGGGACCGCAGCGAAGTTCGCCGACAAACGGTCGAGGCCGCGCTGGCTGGGCTGTTGCGCCTGCTTGCGCAAGAAAATCCAAACGCGGGGTAGGCGGGCGACTTGCCCTGTGGAATAATACTGTCTACTTATACAGTTGTTGGTGGCCGCTAGCTGGCCCTTCTTGATTACGTGAGGACTTAAATGGACGAGAATAAGAAGCGCGCCTTGGCGGCAGCCCTGGGCCAGATTGAAAAGCAGTTCGGCAAAGGTGCGGTCATGCGCATGGGCGATCACGATCGCCAGGCGATCCCGGCCATCTCCACCGGTTCGCTGGGGCTGGACATCGCGCTGGGCATTGGCGGTCTACCGAAAGGCCGTATCGTCGAAATCTACGGCCCTGAGTCTTCCGGTAAAACCACCCTGACCCTGTCGGTGATCGCCCAGGCCCAAAAAGCCGGTGCGACCTGCGCCTTCGTCGATGCTGAACACGCCCTGGACCCGGAGTACGCCGGCAAACTGGGGGTCAACGTCGACGACCTGCTGGTTTCCCAGCCGGACACCGGCGAACAGGCCCTGGAAATCACCGACATGCTGGTGCGTTCCAACGCGGTTGACGTGATCATCGTCGACTCCGTGGCCGCCCTGGTGCCAAAGGCTGAAATCGAAGGCGAAATGGGTGACATGCACGTGGGCCTGCAAGCCCGTCTGATGTCCCAGGCGCTGCGTAAAATCACCGGTAACATCAAGAACGCCAACTGCCTGGTGATCTTCATCAACCAGATCCGTATGAAAATCGGCGTGATGTTCGGCAGCCCGGAAACCACCACCGGTGGTAACGCACTGAAGTTCTACGCTTCGGTTCGCCTGGACATCCGCCGTACCGGCGCGGTGAAGGAAGGCGACGAAGTGGTGGGTAGCGAAACCCGGGTCAAGGTTGTAAAGAACAAGGTAGCTCCGCCGTTCCGTCAGGCCGAGTTCCAGATTCTTTACGGCAAGGGCATCTACCGCAACGGCGAGATCATCGACCTCGGCGTGCAGCTCGGTCTGCTGGAGAAATCCGGTGCCTGGTACAGCTACCAGGGCAACAAGATCGGTCAGGGCAAGGCCAACTCGGCCAAGT
>CAZOEC010000231.1:0-3891 GCA_964578635.1 uncultured Pseudomonas sp. | reverse complement strand
GCGAGAACATCCTGGGTATCGCCGAAGTGCGTGACGTGTTCCGTTCGCCGAAGTTCGGTGCGATTGCCGGTTGTATGGTGGTCGAGGGTACGGTCTTCCGTAACCGTCCGATCCGCGTACTGCGCGACGACGTGGTGATCTTCGAAGGCGAGCTGGAATCCCTGCGTCGCTTCAAGGACGATGCCTCCGAAGTGCGTAACGGCATGGAGTGCGGTATCGGCGTGAAGAGCTACAACGACGTCAAGGTCGGCGACAAGATCGAAGTGTTCGAGAAAGTCCAAGTGGCTCGCAGCCTGTAACAGGCATATAGCAGCGAGTTGCAATATGCAGCGCCCGGCCCCGTTTATGCGCGGCCGGGCGTTTGCCGCTTTTAGGTCCGATGCTCCTAGCAGCGTCGTGGCGAGTGAAGGTAGTAGAAATGGCCAAAGAATTCAGCCGGGCCCAGCGCATCGGCGACCAGATACAGCGCGAACTGGCGCAGTTGATCCGCATGGAAATCAAGGACCCGCGTCTCGGCGGCCTGGTGACCGTGACCGCGGTGGAAGTCAGCCGCGACTCCAGCCACGCCAAGGTGTTCGTCACCATCATGGGCGGTGAGCCGGAAGAGGGTGTCGATCCCGTGGTGCAGAGCATCAAGGTGCTCAACGATGCCAGCGGTTTCCTGCGCATGCAGTTGGGCAAGGCGATGAAGCTGCGCAGCGTGCCCAACCTGCGTTTTCATTACGATGAAAGCGTAATTCGCGGTGCGCAGCTGTCGGCCCTGATCGAGCGTGCGGTCAGCGAAGACCGTCAGCACGATGATAAACCTGAGGCCAAGGAGTAAGCGCGTGGCTCAGGTCAAACGTATTCGCCGTGCCGTCGACGGCATCATCCTGCTGGATAAGCCCAAGGGCTTCAGTTCCAACGCCGCGCTGCAGAAGGTGCGCTGGTTGCTCAATGCCGAGAAGGCCGGCCACACCGGCAGCCTCGACCCGCTGGCCACTGGTGTATTGCCGCTGTGCTTTGGTGAGGCGACCAAGTTCTCCCAGTACCTGCTGGACGCCGACAAAGGTTATGAAACCCTGATGCAGCTGGGGGTGACCACCACCACCGCGGATGCCGAGGGTGAAGTGCTGGAGCGTCGCCCGGTGACCGTTGGTCGCGCCGATATCGAGGCTGTGCTGCCGCGTTTTCGCGGTGAAATCAGTCAGATACCGCCGATGTACTCGGCGCTCAAGCGCGACGGCCAACCACTTTACAAGCTGGCCCGTGCCGGTGAAGTAGTGGAGCGCGAGCCGCGTTCTGTTACTATTGCGCGCCTGGAATTACTGGGCTGCGAGGCGGAGCAGGCGCGCCTCGCGGTCGACTGCAGCAAAGGCACCTATATCCGTACCCTGGTCGAAGATATCGGCCAGCTGCTCGGTTGTGGTGCCCACGTTGCAGAGCTGCGCAGAACCAAGGCCGGCCCCTTCGATCTGAGTCGCACCGTAACGCTCGAAGAGCTGGAGCGGGTGCATGGCGAAGGTGGCAATGAAGCGGTCGATCAGTTCCTGTTGCCTTCCGATAGCGGACTGCAACATTGGCCGCTGCTGCAGTTCTCCGAGCACAGTTCGTTCTACTGGCTGCAAGGGCAGCCGGTACGCGCCCCGGAAGCGCCGAAGTTCGGCATGGTACGGGTGCAGGATCACAATGGTCGCTTTATCGGTATCGGTGAAGTGAGCGAAGACGGGCGCATTGCGCCGCGTCGTTTGATTTCGACCAAGGCCTAGCCTAGGTCGGTACAGGATTCGGTCGGTCTGACCGTCTCGGGCGTTCGAGAACCTGGTTCTCGAATACCCAAATCGAGGGTGGCTGTTAATAGGCACGGTCATACCTCACTTAAAAACACGGGAAGCGATTCCCGGCCTATTGCGACTGTTTCGGCAGTTGCCTAACTGAGAGGAAGCCCACATGGCACTCAGCGTTGAAGAAAAAGCCCAGATCGTAACTGACTACCAGCAAGCTGCTGGCGACACCGGTAGCCCGGAAGTGCAGGTTGCACTGCTGTCCGCCAACATCAACAAGCTGCAAGGCCACTTCAAGGCCAACGGTAAGGACCACCACTCGCGTCGTGGCCTGATCCGTATGGTTAACCAGCGTCGTAAGCTGCTGGATTACCTGAAGGGCAAGGATGTTAGTCGTTACAGCGCCCTGATCGGTCGCCTGGGTCTGCGTCGCTAAGCAATGCTTATGCGTAGCTGACTGCCGAAGCTGGAAGTGGGGTTATCCCTGCTTCCAGCTTTTGCGTTTCTGTTGCAGTTGTTTTGGCGCTATGTGGGTCCGATACCCCAGGCCGCCACCGAATTCAGTAGTACCTGTTGGCGCTGTTATCCGCGCAGCAGATGAATAAACCGCTTTCCCCAAGGGCAACAAAGAGAAGGAAAACACCGTGAACCCGGTAATCAAGAAGTTCCAGTTCGGTCAATCGACCGTAACCCTCGAGACTGGCCGTATCGCCCGTCAAGCCTCCGGCGCAGTGCTGGTCACCGTTGACGACGACGTCGCCGTACTGGTCGCCGTAACCGGTGCCAAGACCGCCGACCCAAGCAAGGGCTTTTTCCCGCTGTCGGTGCACTATCAGGAAAAAACCTACGCAGCCGGCAAGATCCCCGGCGGTTTCTTCAAGCGTGAAGCGCGTCCTTCCGAGAAAGAAACCCTGACCTCGCGTCTGATCGATCGTCCGATCCGTCCGCTGTTCCCAGAAGGTTTCCAGAACGAAGTGCAGGTTATCTGCACCGTGATCTCCACCAGCAAGAAGACCGATCCGGACATCGCAGCGATGATCGGTACCTCGGCTGCCCTGGCCATTTCCGGCATCCCGTTCAACGGCCCGATCGGTGCCGCGCGCGTAGCCTTCCACCCGGAAACCGGCTACCTGCTGAACCCGACTTATGAGCAGCAGAAAGCCTCCAGCCTGGACATGGTTGTAGCCGGTACCAAAGACGCCGTGCTGATGGTCGAATCCGAAGCCAAAGAGCTGACCGAAGACCAGATGCTGGGTGCCGTACTCTTCGCCCACGACGAATTCCAGGTCGTGATCCAGGCCGTTACCGAACTGGCAGCCGAAGCCGCCAAGCCGACCTGGGACTGGCAGCCGAAAGCGGAAAACACCGAACTGCTGGCCGCTATCCGTGGCGAGTTCGGCGAGGCGATCTCCCAGGCTTACACCATCACCGTCAAGCACGAGCGTTATGCCCGCCTGGGCGAGCTGCGCAATGAAATCGTTGCCAAGTTCGCAGGCGAAGAAGGCCAGCCGTCCGCTGGCGAAGTCAAAGACGCCTTCGGCGAAATCGAATACCGCACCGTGCGCGAGAACATCGTCAACGGCAAGCCGCGTATCGATGGCCGTGACACCCGTACCGTGCGCGGTCTGAACATCGAAGTCGGTGTGCTGGCCAAGACCCACGGTTCGGCGCTGTTCACCCGTGGCGAAACCCAGGCCCTGGTGGTTGCCACCCTCGGCACCGCCCGTGACGCGCAGTTGCTCGACACCCTGGAAGGCGAAAAGAAAGACCCCTTTATGCTGCACTACAACTTCCCGCCGTATTCGGTCGGTGAGTGTGGTCGCATGGGCGCTACCGGTCGCCGCGAAATCGGCCACGGCCGTCTCGCTCGCCGTTCCGTAGCCGCCATGCTGCCGAGCGCCGACGAGTTCCCGTACACCATTCGCGTGGTATCGGAAATCACCGAGTCCAACGGTTCCAGCTCCATGGCTTCGGTCTGCGGTGCTTCCCTGGCCCTGATGGACGCCGGTGTGCCGATGAAGGCGCCGGTTGCCGGTATCGCCATGGGTCTGGTTAAAGAAGGCGAGAAATTCGCCGTCCTGACCGACATCCTGGGTGACGAAGACCACCTGGGCGACATGGACTTCAA
>CAZOEC010000230.1:0-3925 GCA_964578635.1 uncultured Pseudomonas sp. | reverse complement strand
CCTTCGTAGATCTGGGTGATGCGGCAGTCGCGGATCAGCTGCTCCTGGCCCCACTCGCGGATATAACCGTGGCCGCCGAAGATCTGCTGGCCGTGGGTGGTGGTTTCCAGTGCCATATCGGTGAGGAAGGCCTTGGCTACCGGCGTCAGCAAGGCCACCAGCTCTTCCGCGCGCTTGCGGGTAGCGGCGTCTTCGCTGTACTTGGCGGTGTCGAGTTGCATGGCCACGTAGCTGGAGAAGGCACGGCCGCCTTCGTTCAGCGCTTTCATGGTCAGCAGCATGCGACGCACGTCCGGGTGCACGATGATCGGGTCAGCGGCTTTGTCCTTGGCGACCGGGCCAGTCGGCGCGCGGCTCTGGATACGGTCGCGGGCGTATTCCACGGCGTTTTGGTAGCTGCGCTCGCCCAGGGACAGGCCCTGGATACCCACGCCCAGACGCTCGTAGTTCATCATGGTGAACATGGCGGCGAGGCCCTTGTTCGGCGCATCGACGATCCAGCCGGTGGCGCCGTCGAAGTTCATCACGCAGGTGGCCGAGGCCTTGATGCCCATCTTGTGTTCGATGGAGCCGCAGGACAGGCTGTTCTGCTCGCCCAGGGAACCGTCGGCGTTGACCATAAACTTCGGCACCAGGAACAGCGAGATGCCTTTCGGACCCGCCGGGGCGTCCGGCAGCTTGGCCAGTACCAGGTGGATGATGTTCTCGGTCAGGTCGTGCTCACCGCCGGTGATAAATATCTTGGTGCCGGAAATCTTGAAGCTGCCATCAGCCTGCGGCTCGGCCTTGGTGCGGATAATGCCCAGGTCGGTACCGGCGTGCGGTTCGGTCAGGCACATGGAACCCGCCCAGGTGCCGGCGTACATGTTCGGTAGGTATTTCTCTTTCAGCTCTTCGCTGGCGTGGGCATTGATCGACAGGCAGGCACCAGCGGTCAGCATCGGGTACAGGCCGAACGACAGGTTGGCCGAGTTGACCATTTCCTCGACCTGGGCCGAGATCGCCTTGGGCATGCCCATGCCACCGAATACCGGGTCGCCACCAACGCCGACCCAGCCGCCTTCGGCGTAGGTTTTGTAGGCATCCGGGAAGCCGGCCGGGGTTTTCACCGCGCCGTTGGCCCAGGAGCAACCTTCTTCGTCTCCGCTACGGTTCAGCGGGGCGATCACGCCGCCGGTGACCTTGCCGGCTTCTTCGAGAATGGCCGCTGCAGTGTCTTCATCGACCACTTCAGCCAGGGCCGGCAACTGGGCCCACAGCTTGGAAACTTCAAACACTTCATTGAGCACGAAGCGCATATCGCGCAGGGGAGCTTTGTAGTCAGCCATGGGGCAATTCCTCGAACGAGCAGCAGATGTGAAGCAGTAGGTGTAAAGATGTGCACCGAGTCTAACCGAACAACTTTTTAGACACATAGCGTCGCGTCGTGACCAAAAGGTCACCATTCGTTTGTTAGGCTAACGAGCGCCTTAATAACGGCAAAACCCGCCGGGTGGCGGGCTTTGCCTGGGTTACAACCGCCTGTCAGAGGGCGAAGTGCTCGGCCGGCAAACGCATCAGGCATTCGCTGCCCGCCTCGGCACCGGCCAGGTGGGTGGCAGTACGCGGCAACAGGCGCTTGAAGTAGAACTCGCAGGTGGCCAACTTGGCCTGGTAGAACGCTGCATCACCCGCGCCCACCGCCAGCTTCTGCTCGGCCACCAGGGCCATGCGCAGCCAGAAGTACGCCAGGGTGACGTAGCCGGAATACATCAGGTAATCCACCGACGCCGCGCCGACTTCGTCCGGGTTCTTCATCGCCGCCATGCCGATCTTCTGGGTCAGCGCGCCCCACTGCTGGTTGAGCGTCGCCAGTTGGGCGACATAACCCTTGAGCTGCGGATGCTCGGCCTGGGCCTCGCAGAGTTTGTGGACGATCTTGGTAAAGCCGCGCAGCAGCTTGCCCTGGCTACCGAGCACCTTGCGCCCGAGCAGGTCGAGGGCCTGGATGCCGTTGGTGCCTTCATAGATAGGCGCAATGCGGCAGTCACGCACCAGCTGCTCCATTCCCCATTCGCGGATAAAACCGTGGCCGCCGAAAACCTGCATGCCGTGGTTGGTCACCTCCAGGCCGGTCTCGGTCATAAAGGCTTTGCAGATCGGCGTGAGGAAGGCCAGCAGGTTCTCAGCCTCTTCACGCTGCTCGGCGCTGTCGCCACGGTGCGCCTGATCGATCAGCTGCGCGGTGAAATAGGCCAGCGCGCGATTGCCTTCGTTGAAGGCCTTCATGGTCAGCAGCATGCGCCGCACATCGGGGTGCACGATGATCGGGTCGGCGGCTTTATCCGGCGCTTTCGGCCCGGTCAGCGCACGCATCTGCAGACGCTCAGTGGCGTACTTGATCGCGCCCTGGAAACTGGTTTCACCCAGACACAGCCCTTGCATGCCGGTGCCCAGGCGCGCGTGGTTCATCATGGTGAACATGCAGTTGAGGCCCTTGTTGGCCTCGCCGATCAGGTAGCCAGTGGCGCTGTCGAAGTTCATCACGCAGGTGGCCGAGGCCTTGATGCCCATCTTGTGTTCGATCGAACCGCAGCTGACGCCATTACGTGCGCCGGCCTGACCTTCAGCGTTGGGCAGGAACTTGGGCACGATAAACAGCGAGATGCCCTTGGTGCCAGCCGGCGCATCGGGCAGCTTGGCCAGCACCAGGTGCACGATGTTCTCGCTCATGTCGTGCTCGCCGGCGGAGATAAAGATCTTGCTGCCGCTGACCGCATAGCTGCCGTCGGCCTGAGGCACGGCGCGGGTCTTGATCAGGCCCAGATCGGTGCCGCAATGGGCTTCGGTCAGGCACATGGTGCCGGTCCAGCTGCCTTCGGTGAGTTTGCTCAGGTAGATCTGCTTCTGCGCTTCAGTGCCATGAGCGTGGATCGCCGACATCGCGCCGTGGGTCAGGCCGGGGTACATGCCCCAGGAGGTGTTGCTCGCGCCGACCATTTCCCCGATCAACAGACCGAGGGAATGCGGTAAACCCTGGCCGCCGTAGGCCGGGTCGGCAGCCAGGCCATTCCAGCCGCCCTCAACGTACTGGGCAAAGGCTTCCTTGAAGCCCTTGGGTGTGGTCACCACGCCGTCGTTGATCTGACATTCCTCTTCATCGCCGGAGCGGTTCAGCGGGGCCAGTACCTGCTCACAGAACTTCGCACCCTCGGCGAGGATCGCGCTGACCATGTCCGGGGTGGCGTCGCTGGCACCCATCGCGGCGTAGCCGGCATGAAAGTCGAAGACCTCGTCGATCAGAAAGTGCATATCGCGCAGGGGGGCTTTGTACTCGGGCATGCTGGCTTCTCCGTCAGCTAGAGCGTGGATTAGCTCTTTAAGCTACGGCTGATGCGGCGCGCCAACAATCACAGTGCAGATGCTGAATACACTGCTATTCGCCGGCAGCCTCAGTTGCGCGAAGCTTCCAGCTTGACCGCCCCGCGCCGCTGGCCATGACTGCGCACGCAGTTACGCCCGGCACTCTTGGCGTTATACAGCGCCTGATCGGCGGCCTTGAGCACCTCTTCCGGGCTGCGCTGTTCCAGACCGCGCTCGGCCACGCCCATGCTGACCGTTACCGACACCTGATTGGCCGCACTGCCGGCCCGCCGCGCCCTGCCCTGCTTGTCGTCCTGCGGGCGCTGCTGCTTGTCGCGCAGCTGGATGCGATAGGCCTCGATGGCCTGGCGTATCACCTCAAGGTGCGGCAGGCATTCGTCGAGGGTCTTGCCGGGAAATACCAGGGTGAATTCCTCGCCGCCATAGCGGTAGGCCTTGCCCCCGCCGCCGATCTTGCGCAGCTGAGCGGCGACCAGGCGCAGCACCTGATCGCCGACATCGTGACCGTGGGTGTCGTTGAATTTCTTGAAGTGATCGACGTCGCTCATGGCCAGCACGTAAT
>CAZOEC010000229.1:0-4035 GCA_964578635.1 uncultured Pseudomonas sp. | reverse complement strand
CAGCCGATCTTCACCCCCTCGACCAAGGCCGCCGTCGGCGACCACGACGAGAACATCTCCTTCGCCCAGTGCGAGGCCATCATCGGTGCCGAACTGGCGGCCAAGGTGCGTGATACCGCCATCGCCCTGTACAGCGCCGCAGTCGAATACGCCGCCACCCGTGGCATCATCATCGCCGACACCAAGTTCGAATTCGGCCTGGACGAAGACGGCACCCTGACCCTGATGGACGAAGTGCTGACCCCCGACTCCAGCCGCTTCTGGCCAGCCGACAGCTACGTCGAAGGGCAGAACCCGCCGAGCTTCGACAAACAGTTCGTACGCGACTGGCTGGAATCCACCGGCTGGGACAAACAGTCCCCGGCCCCGACAGTGCCCGCCGACGTCGCGCAGAAAACCGCCGACAAATACCGCGAAGCCCTGACCCGCCTGACCGTCTAACCGGCTTCAAACGCTGTCACAGCGACACAGAGGGGCACTGCGGTGCCCCTTTTTGTGGGCGCGGGCTCAGGCCGCCGTCACCCAGGCTTCACCCCTGATTACGGCTTTTGAGCGCAAGCATCTGAAAGCATGTGAAAAATTTCAAAACGGGGGTTCGCCAAAAGCCATTCAGCTGCTATCATGCGCGCCGCCACGGGAAGATGCCGGAGTGGCCGAACGGGACGGATTCGAAATCCGTTGTGTTAGCGATAGCACCTAGGGTTCAAATCCCTATCTTCCCGCCATATAGCAGTACCGAAGCCCCTGATTTCAAGCGTGAAGTCAGGGGCTTTTGCGTTTCTAGCTCCCTGCACTTTCTGAAAAATGTCGAAGCCTTTCGTTTCAGGTCTATGATGTGAAGGCACTTTGCCATCTCGCTGTGAGTTGGGCGTGCCCCATAGAAAAGAAACGGAGTCCATCGATGAAGTTTTCAGCCTTCCTGATCGCAGCCATTCTTTCAATGTCATCAGCCGTCGCATTCGCACACAGCGGCGGTACTGATTCAAAAGGTTGTCACCGCAACCATAAAACTGGCGATTACCACTGCCACTAAGTAGCCAAACCTCACTGAGCTATGAGGGTATAGGCACGCACGTGCCGTGGCTAAGGCGCTGCGATCCGCCCAGGACTCGCCGCTTTCGATGTCCTGCTACGGGACTAAAGGGAAAATTTAGCAGGGAAGCAATATGAAATCAGACTGGGATGATGCGCCAGACTATATCCGCAATAGCAAGAAGCAATCCCCATGGCGTACGGTCGTTGTCCTGGGTGTTGGCTCAGCGATCACATTGGGGCTGATCGCGCTGTTTGCCAAGCCAATCGTCATCGACGTTAACCAGCTTAAACAAGCTATCCGTGTTGACGGTCAGCCGGTATTTAGCCAGCAGCCAGCCCAAATCTACAGCGAGCCCCTGCGATCCATCCAAGAGCCCCCAGCGCCTTTCGAGCCTGCCCCGCAGGTTGTGCATCCACCACCTAGCCAAGCGGATATTGAATGGTCCGAGCAGCAAGCAGCGTTAGCGGCAAAGCGTATACAGACCTCATTCAACGACAACAACTACAGCCCTAAAAACACCACAAACACCATGCCAGCGACGCAGGTGACGACAGAGACTGTGGCTAGGCAGCAACGGCGGCAAGAAATCGTAGTAGTGGGCAAGGAAACACGACTCAGAGACTACTGCCCACATCCTCAGGGGAGCATCGAACTCAGAAATTGCAGAATGCGGGCGGATCTGGAAAGCAGAAATAGATAGGGCATAGCGGGCCGCCAATCCGTTCGCAGTCACGTCCGAGCCAGTGCCAGGCGCTAACAGCGTTTGCGATTATCGCGCACCAGTTCGATAATCGCCTGGCGCTGTCCCCTTGCCCTGGAGGCCCCATGAGCGAAAATCGTCCGCCGCTGTCCACCCTGGCACCACCGCCCTATGTGTCGCCGGCCAAGCGTATAGAGGAGTTCACGGGCGATCCCAACTTTATGTCCTCCCTGGCCCGGGGCCTGGCGGTGATCAATGCCTTTCAGGAGCGTAAGCGCCACCTGACCATCGCGCAGATCAGCCACCGCACCGAGATCCCCCGCGCCGCCGTGCGCCGTTGCCTGTATACCTTGATGCAGCTGGGCTACGCGACCACTGATGGGCGCACCTATTCGCTGTTGCCCAAGGTGCTGACCCTCGGCCATGCCTATCTGTCTTCAACGCCTTTGGCGGTTTCGGCGCAGCCCTATCTGGACCGCATCAGCGAGCAGCTGCACGAGGCCTGCAACCTGGCCACCCTGGAAGGCGAGCAGGTGCTGTATATCGCCCGCTCGGCGATTCCGCAGCGGCTGATCTCGGTGGACTTGAGCGTTGGCAGCCGCCTGCCGGCCTACTGCACCTCCATGGGGCGGGTGCTGCTCGCCGCGCTGGACGACGATAGCCTGCACGACTACCTCAATCACGCCGACCTGCAGGCCAAGACCAGCCGCACCCTGCATACCCCGGATGCGCTCTGGGAGTGCCTGCAGCAGGTGCGTCAGCAGGGCTGGTGTCTGGTCGATCAGGAGCTGGAGCAAGGCCTGCGCTCGCTGGCCGTGCCGGTATACGACTCCGCGGGCCATGTGCTGGCCGCGATGAACGTCAGCACCCACGCCGGGCGCGTGCCTGCCAGCGAACTGGTGCAGCGTTTTCTGCCGATCATGCTCAATGCCAGCCGCGAGCTGAGCAGCCAGTTGTTTAAACCGCTCTAAATCGCTGTCTGCGGCTGGTTGCAGCGGCTGTCGGGCGTGGAGTGGAATGCCATTAATGGTTCGATAATCGAACAGTAAGACGATTATCGGATTGTTTGCCGCTGCCCCTCGGCCTACTGTTGACTCACTCGCCACCTGCAAGCGGTGGCACTGTCCAACCAGTGAGAGCAGCACCGATGGCCGAAATCATTTCCCTCGCCGAAGCCATACAGCGCTTCGTCAACGACGGCGACAGCATCGCCCTCGAAGGCTTTACCCACCTGATCCCGACGGCGGCGTCCCACGAACTTATCCGCCAGAACAAGCGTGAGCTGACCCTGATCCGCATGACCCCCGACCTGGTCTATGACCTGCTGATCGGTGCCGGCTGCGCGAAGAGGCTGGTGTTCTCCTGGGGTGGCAACCCCGGTGTCGGTTCCCTCCATCGCCTGCGCGATGCGGTGGAGAAGGGCTGGCCGCAGCCGCTGGAAATCGAGGAGCACAGCCACGCCGCCATGGCCAACGCCTATGTCGCCGGTGCCTCGGGCCTACCATTCGCCGTGCTGCGCGGCTATCAGGGGTCGGACCTGGTCAAGGTCAACCCGCGAATCAAGTTCATCGATTGTCCGTTCACCGGCGAGAAGCTGGCGGCGGTGCCGAGCGTGCGTCCGGATGTCACCGTGATCCACGCGCAGAAGGCCGACCGCAAGGGCAACGTGCTGCTCTGGGGCATCCTCGGCGTGCAGAAGGAAGCGGCCCTGGCGGCCAAGCGCTGCATCGTTACCGTGGAAGAAATCGTCGACGACCTCAATGCACCGATGAACGCCTGCGTATTGCCGAGCTGGGCGCTGACCGCGGTCTGCCATGTGCCGGGCGGTGCCCATCCGTCCTACGCCCTCGGCTACTCCGAGCGCGACAACCGCTTCTATCAGGCCTGGGATCCGATTGCCCGCGACCGCGAAACCTTCAGCGCCTGGATCGACGAATACATCCGCGGCACCGCCGATTTCGCCGCGTTTCAAGAAAAACTGCGCCAGGCCAAACTGGCTGCCCAGCAGGAGGCCAACTGATGAGCGCCTACAGCACCAATGAAATGATGACCGTGGCCGCCGCCCGCCGCCTGCAGAACGGCGCGGTGTGCTTCGTCGGCATCGGCCTGCCATCCAAGGCCGCCAACCTGGCGCGTCTGACCTCCTCGCCGGACGTGGTTCTGATCTACGAATCCGGCCCGATCGGGGCCAAGCCGAGTGTGCTACCGCTGTCCATCGGCGATGGCGAGCTGGCCGAGACTGCTGACACCGTGGTGCCCACCGGCGAGATCTTCCGCTACTGGCTGCAGGGCGGGCGTA
>CAZOEC010000228.1:0-4048 GCA_964578635.1 uncultured Pseudomonas sp. | reverse complement strand
CTGACCGCCATGCACCACCCGTTCACCGCACCGAAGTGCAGCCCGGCCGAGCTGGAAGCCAACCCGGCCGCCGCGCTGTCCCGTGCTTACGACATGGTGCTCAACGGCACCGAGCTGGGCGGCGGTTCGATCCGTATCCACGACAAGGCCATGCAGCAGACCGTGTTCCGCGTGCTGGGTATTAGCGAAGACGAGCAGCAGGAGAAGTTCGGCTTCCTCCTCGATGCTCTGAAGTTCGGTGCGCCGCCTCATGGCGGCCTGGCTTTCGGTCTGGATCGTCTGGTGATGCTGATGACCGGCGCGCAGTCGATTCGTGAAGTGATCGCCTTCCCGAAAACCCAGAGCGCGGCCTGTGTCATGACCCAGGCTCCGGGTGAGGTGGATAACAAGTCGCTGCGCGAATTGCACATTCGCCTGCGCGAGCAGCCGAAAGCGGAATAAAGCGTCAAAAGAAGCCTGGTTTTCCAGGCTTCTTCTTTATAGGTATCCCGTAGGAGCGGCCCATGGCCGCGATCTTTCTTTCGCGGGCATGGCCCGCTCCTACA
Source organism: uncultured Pseudomonas sp. (assembly GCA_964578635.1). Classification (GTDB taxonomy): domain Bacteria; phylum Pseudomonadota; class Gammaproteobacteria; order Pseudomonadales; family Pseudomonadaceae; genus Aquipseudomonas. The sequence continues at coordinate 3,503 of CAZOEC010000228.1, read as the reverse complement.
GTGAATTGAACTGAGACAAACGGAGTGAGTTATGGCTGGTCATTCCAAGTGGGCCAACATCAAACACCGCAAAGGGCGTCAGGACGCCAAGCGCGGCAAGATCTTCACCAAGCTGATTCGTGAGCTGACCGTTGCTGCCAAGCATGGCGGGCCGCTCCCGGCCGACAATCCGCGCCTGCGCTTGGCGGTGGACAAGGCGCTGACGGCCAATATGTCGCGTGACGTCATCGACCGCGCCATCGCACGGGGAGCCGGTAACGACGAAGCCGACAACATGATCGAGCTGACCTACGAAGGGTACGCGCCGAGCGGCGTGGCGATCTTCGTCGAGGCCATGACCGACAACCGCAATCGCACCGCTGCCGAAGTGCGCCACGCCTTTACCAAGTGCGGCGGCAACCTGGGCACCGATGGCTCGGTGGCCTATATGTTCGAGCGCAAGGGGCAGCTCAGCTTCGCCGCGGGTGTCGATGAAGACGCTCTGATGGAGGCGGCGCTGGAAGCCGGTGCCGACGACGTGGAGATGGGCGAGGACGGTTCGGCACTGGTGGCCACCAGCTTCAGCGATTTCCATGGGGTCAACGAGGCGCTGAGTGCCGCCGGTTTCAAGGCCGATGAAGCCGATATCGCCATGATCCCCTCGATCAGTGCGCCGGTTGCCGACCTGGAAACCGCACAGAAAGTGATCAAGTTGATCGATATGCTCGAAGACCTCGACGATGTGCAGAACGTCTACCACAACGCCGAAATTTCCGACGAAATCATGGAGCAGCTTGGCTGAGTCCTGGTGCAACAGGCGAGCCGGAAGCGCAGGGGGTGAAATACCCAGGCGCTGCCGGCTTTTTTGTGTCCATCGGGGCCGTCGCGCTGCGCCGTGAAAAATCGTTCCCGACGATTTTTTATAGCCGCTGCCTGGGTGACGGGGCCGTGGGCTGGCCCTATACTCGCCAACTGGATAAATAGACAGTGTTGCGGCCGCCATTGGTCGGCACTTGAGGTGGAGCAGAGGCATGACGCTGATACTCGGTATCGACCCGGGCTCGCGCATTACCGGCTACGGTGTGGTGCGCGACACCGGGCGCAGTTGCGAATATATCGCCTCCGGCTGCATCCGTACCGGCAGCGGCTCCATGCCTGAACGCCTGCAGATCGTGTTTCGCGGGGTGCGCGAGGTGATCGAAACCTACGGCCCGGTGACCATGGGTATCGAGCAGGTGTTTATGGCGCGCAATCCGGACTCGGCGCTCAAGCTCGGCCAGGCCCGTGGCGTGGCCATAGTCGCGGGGATCGAGGCGGGGCTGGATATCGCCGAATACACCGCGACCCAGGTCAAGCAGGCGATTGCCGGCAGCGGCGGGGCGGACAAGGAGCAGGTGCAGCTGATGGTCATGCACCTGCTCAAACTGGTGCAGAAACCGCAGATCGATGCATCGGACGCCCTGGCGATTGCCCTGTGCCATGCCCATCATCGGCAGAGTCTGCTTCCCCATGGTCTGGTCGGTGCCAAACGGCGCGCCGGGCGCCTTCGTTTGTAACGTAATTTTTAAGGAAAGCAGCGGTGATCGGACGTTTGCGCGGCACCCTGGCGGAAAAGCATCCGCCCCATGTGATTCTTGACATAAATGGTTTGGGTTATGAGCTGGAAGTGCCCATGACGACCTTGTACCGTTTGCCCTCGCTGGGCGAGCCCTTGACCTTGCATACCCATCTGGTGGTGCGTGAGGATGCGCACCTGCTTTATGGCTTTTTCGAGAAGCGCGAGCGCGAGCTGTTTCGCGAGCTGATCCGCCTCAATGGTGTGGGGCCGAAACTGGCGCTGGCGCTGATGTCCGGGCTCGAGGTCGATGAGCTGGTACGCTGCGTGCAGGCGCAGGACACCTCGGTACTGGTGAAGATACCCGGGGTCGGCAAGAAAACCGCGGAGCGCCTGCTGGTGGAGTTGAAGGATCGCTTCAAGGCCTGGGAAACCGTGCCTGGAATGACCGCCCTGGTGGTGGAACCTCGGGGCGCGGGGGCAGTCTCAAGCGCGGAGAATGATGCGGTCAGTGCACTTATTTCGCTCGGCTACAAACCCCAGGAAGCCAGTCGCGCCGTCTCAGCTATTAAAGAAGACGGTTTGAGCAGTGAAGATATGATTCGTCGTGCCCTTAAGGGAATGCTGTAGTGCTAGAAGCTGATCGCCTGATTACCTCCACCCCGCGCGACCGCGACGAGCAGGTCGACCGCGCCATTCGCCCGTTGAAACTGGCCGACTATATCGGTCAGCCCAGCGTACGCGAGCAGATGGAGCTGTTTATCCAGGCCGCCCGTGGGCGTAGCGAAGCGCTCGATCACACCCTGATCTTCGGCCCGCCCGGGCTGGGCAAGACCACCCTGGCCAATATCATTGCCCAGGAAATGAACGTCTCGATCAAGAGCACCTCGGGTCCCGTGCTGGAGCGACCGGGCGATCTGGCGGCGCTGCTGACCAATCTCGAGCCAGGCGATGTGCTGTTTATCGACGAGATCCACCGCCTTTCGCCGATTGTCGAAGAGGTGCTGTATCCGGCCATGGAAGACTTCCAGCTGGATATCATGATCGGCGAAGGGCCGGCGGCGCGTTCGATCAAGCTCGATCTGCCGCCCTTCACCCTGGTCGGTGCCACCACTCGCGCTGGCATGCTGACCAATCCGCTGCGCGACCGTTTCGGCATCGTTCAGCGCCTGGAGTTCTACAACGTCGACGACCTGACCACCATCGTCATGCGCTCGGCCGGAATTCTCGGCTTGCCCATTGAGGTGCAAGGGGCCTACGAAATTGCCCGCCGTGCCCGTGGCACGCCGCGTATTGCCAACCGTCTGCTGCGCCGGGTACGTGATTTCGCCGAAGTGCGCGGGCAGGGCGATATCACCCGGCAGATTGCCGATCTGGCGCTGAACCTGCTGGATGTCGACGAGCGTGGCTTCGATCATCAGGATCGGCGTCTGCTGCTGACCATGATCGAGAAATTCGATGGCGGCCCGGTCGGGGTCGACAGCCTGGCGGCGGCCATCAGCGAAGAGCGGCATACCATCGAGGATGTGTTGGAGCCCTACCTTATTCAGCAGGGCTATATCATGCGCACCCCTCGCGGGCGCGTTGTAACGCGGCACGCCTATCTGCATTTTGGCCTGAATGTGCCCAAGCGCATGGGCGAACTGCCCACCGCCGACCTGTTTGGTGGCGACGATGAGTAGGAAAAAATACTTGATCAAGACGATTGGCAAGAACGGGAGCTGGCACTAGAGTATGCGCGCAGAAAACGGAGTTCAGTCTTTCGCCCATCGTTGTCGGGTTTACTACGAAGACACCGATGCCGGCGGCATCGTCTACTACGTCAATTACCTCAAGTTTATGGAACGGGCTCGAACCGAACGGCTGCGGGAACTGGGTTTTGCCCAATCCGCGCTGGTGGGAGAGGACCTGTTATTCGTCGTGCATTCCAGCGAAGCGCGCTACCACGCGCCGGCGCGACTGGACGACG
>CAZOEC010000227.1:0-4158 GCA_964578635.1 uncultured Pseudomonas sp. | reverse complement strand
ACGATGATCGAGGTCTTGTCGTCGCCGGTCGGCGGCACTTCCTGGCTGCCGATGATCAGGAAGCGCGTGGAGTTGTCCGGACGGTCTTCGATCTTCTCCGCCAGCTTGGTCAGGCCATACAGGCTGGCCGCCATATCACCGGCAATCGCCGCGCTGTTCCACTCGCTCTTGACCCGCTTGGCCGCGTCGGCGTTGCTCGACACCGCCACGCGCTCGACATTGGGGTAATGCGCGTCCAGCCACTTGCGGCACTGCGCCAGGGACTGGGCATGGGAATAGATGCGGGTGATCTTGTCGGTCTTGGTGGTTTCACCGACCAGCAGGTGGTGGTGAATGCGCAGTTCGACTTCGCCGCAGATCACCATGTCGTGCTCGAGGAAGCTGTCCAGGGTGTGGTTGATCGCGCCTTCGGTGGAGTTTTCCACCGGCACCACACCGAAGTTCACCGCACCGGCGGCCACTTCGCGGAACACTTCATCGATAGCGGCCATCGGCACGCTGATCACCGCGTGACCGAAGTGCTTCATCGCCGCGGCCTGGGAGAAAGTACCCTCTGGGCCGAGGTAAGCAACCTTGAGCGGATTTTCCAGGGCCAGACAGGAGGACATGATTTCGCGGAACAGCCGCGCCATTTCCTCGTTGCCCAGCGGTCCCTGGTTGCGCTCCATAATGCGTTTGAGCACCTGGGCTTCGCGCTCAGGGCGATAGAACACCGGCTTCTCGCCTTCCGGCAAGGCCTTCATCTTCACCCGCGCGACTTCTTCGGCGCAGCGCGCGCGGTCACTGATCAGCTCGAGAATCTTCTCATCGAGGTTGTCGATGCGCAGGCGCAGGGCCTGTAATTCCTGCTCGGAGATTGGATCGGTCATCAGCCGTGTTCCTTCTCGAATTCCGCCATATAGGCCACCAGCGCCTCGACGGCATCCAGGCCCACGGCGTTATAGATGGAGGCACGCATGCCGCCGACCGAGCGGTGGCCTTTCAGGTTGAGCAGGCCGCGGGCGTCGGCACCGGCGAGGAAGGCTTTATCCAGCTTCTCGTCGGCCAAGCGGAACGGCACGTTCATCCAGGAGCGGGCATTTGGCGTAATCGGGTTGCTGTAGAAATCGCTGGTATCAATGGCCTTGTACAGCAGGTCTTTCTTGGCGCGGTTGATCCGCTCCATGGCCTCGACCCCGCCCTGCTCTTTCAGCCACTCGAATACCAGACCGGACAGGTACCAGGAGAAGGTCGCCGGGGTGTTGTACATCGAGCCGTTATCGGCAGCGATCTTGTAGTTGAGCATGGTCGGGCAGACGCTGCGGGCACGACCGAGCAGGTCTTCACGGACGATGGTCACCACCAGGCCGCTGGGGCCGATGTTCTTCTGCGCGCCGGCGTAGATCAGGCCGAACTTCGACACATCAAGCGGACGCGAGAGGATATCGGAAGACATATCCGCCACCAGCGGTACGTCGCCCACTTCGGGGATCCAGTCGAACTGCAGGCCACCGATGGTTTCATTGCTGGCGTAGTGCAGGTAGGCGGCGTCTTTCGACAGCTGCCACTCGTTCTGCCCAGGAATGGCGAAGTAGTCATAGGCCTTGGCGCTGGCGGCAACATTGACGCGACCGTAGCGGCTGGCTTCTTCGATGCTTTTCTTTGACCAGATACCGGTGTCGATATAGTCGGCGACGCCGTCTTCAGGCAGCAGGTTGAGCGGAATCTCGGCAAACTGCTGGCTGGCACCGCCCTGCAGGAACAGCACCTTGTAGTCATTGGGGATGACCAGCAGATCGCGCAGATCCTGCTCGGCCTTCTCGGCAATGGCGGTGTACTCGTCGCTGCGATGGCTCATCTCCATCACCGACAGGCCTTTACCCTGCCAGTCGAGGAGCTCTGCCTGGGCGCGTTGCAGAACAGCTTCAGGAAGCGCGGCCGGGCCGGCGCAGAAGTTATAGGCTCGCTTGCTCACATCCACTCTCGCTCAAATGTTGGGCGGCTGACTTGGCCGTCAACCGCCGAATCCTACGCTGTCACGGACGAGTCACCCCGCCCGCGCAGATCACTCTTCGCCGACCGGGCCTTCTTCGACAACGCCGTCGGAGGCTTCCAGGGTTTCGTCGACAATCACTTCAACGCCCTCTTCGCCTTCCAGCAGCTCCTCGTCGTCCTCGGCGGAAGGCTCCTGCACCCGCTCAAGGCCAACCAGTTTCTCGTCCTTGGCCAGCTTGATCAGGGTCACACCCTGGGTGTTACGGCCGAGGCTGGAGACTTCGCTGACGCGGGTACGTACCAGGGTGCCCTGGTCGGAAATCAGCATGATTTCCTCGCCTTCGAGCACCTGTACGGCCCCCACCAGCTTGCCGTTACGCTCGTTGCTGACCATGGCGATCACGCCCTGACCGCCACGACCACGACGCGGGAACTCGGCCATCGCCGTGCGCTTGCCGTAGCCACGCTCGGAGGCGGTGAGAATCTGCGCTTCGGCTTCAGGGATCAGCATGGAGATGATTTCCTGGCCTTCCGGCAGGCGCATGCCACGCACACCGCGAGCGGTACGGCCCATGGTGCGGACCTTGCTTTCCTTGAAGCGAATCACCTTGCCGCCGTCGGAGAACATCATCACTTCGCGGGCACCGTCAGTCACGGCAGCGGAGATCAGGGTGTCGTCTTCGTCCAGCTTGAGGGCGATCAGACCCGAGCTGCGCGGACGGCTGAACTGCACCAGCGGGGTCTTCTTCACAGTGCCTTTGGCCGTGGCCATAAAGATGTAGGCACCGGTCGGCTCATCCGGGGTTTCGTCGTCGGCGTCATCACCTTCGGCCAGGTCTTCGACTTCTTCGGCCTCGACCACCACACCTTCGATATCGTCCTGCTCGTCACCTTCCGGAGCCTGCTGACGCAGGGCTTCGAGGTCGATCTGCAGCATGGCGGTGATGCGCTCACCCTCGTCCAGCGGCAACAGGTTGACCAACGGACGACCACGGGCGGCGCGCGAGGCTTCGGGAATTTCGTAGGTCTTCAGCCAGTACACCTTGCCCTTGCTGGAGAACAGCAACAGGGTGGCGTGACTATTGGCGACCAGCAGATGTTCGATGTAATCCTCATCCTTCACGCCGGTGGCCGACTTGCCCTTGCCGCCGCGGCGCTGGGCCTGGTAGGCATGCAGCGGCTGGCTCTTGGCATAACCACTGTGAGAGATGGTCACCACCCGCTCTTCTTCGGTGATCAGATCGGCCAGGGTCAGGTCCAGACGGTTGTCGAGAATCTCGGTACGACGGGCGTCGCCGAACTCGGCCTTGACCGCTTCCAGCTCCTCGCGGATCACTTCCATCAGGCGCGTGGCGCTGGTGAGGATGCGGATCAGCTCGCCGATCTGGGTAAGAATTTCCTGGTACTCGGCCAGCAGTTTTTCATGCTCAAGACCGGTCAGACGGTGCAGACGCAGTTCGAGGATGGCCTGGGCCTGTTCCGGCGAGAGGAAGTACTTGCCGTCGCGCAGGCCGTACTGCGGATCGAGATCGTCCGGGCGGCAGGCGTCGGCACCAGCGCGCTCGACCATGGTTTCTACCGCACTGGATTCCCAGGCGGTGGCAATCAGCGCCAGCTTGGCTTCGGCCGGGGTCGGCGAGGCCTTGATCAGAGCGATAACCGGGTCGATGTTGGACAGGGCAACGGCCTGACCTTCAAGGATATGGCCACGCTCACGGGCCTTGCGCAGCTCGAACACGGTACGCCGGGTAACCACTTCGCGACGGTGGCGAACGAACGCCTCGAGCAGGTCCTTGAGGTTCAGGATCCGCGGACGGCCGTCGATCAGGGCAACGATGTTGATGCCGAAAACCGCCTGCAGCTGGGTCTGGGCGTAGAGGTTGTTGAGGATGACCTCAGGTACCTCGCCACGACGCAGCTCGATGACGATACGCATACCGTCCTTGTCGGACTCGTCGCGCAGCTCGGTGATGCCTTCGAGTTTCTTTTCTTTAACCAGCTCGGCGATCTTTTCGATCAAACGGGCCTTGTTCAGCTGGTAAGGCAGCTCGGTGACGACGATCTGCTGGCGGCCACCGACCTTGTCGATGTCTTCGACGGTCGAGCGGGCACGCATGTAAATGCGCCCGCGACCGGTGCGGTAGGCTTCGATGATGCCGGCGCGACCGTTGATGATCGCGGCGG
>CAZOEC010000226.1:0-4206 GCA_964578635.1 uncultured Pseudomonas sp. | reverse complement strand
TTGCTCGCCGACCTGCTGCACCTCGGCCATGCCGCGGCGCACTTCTTCGGAGAACTTGTCCATGCCCATGACCCCGGCCGATACCGCGGACTGGATCTCGCGCACCATCTGCTCGATATCGTAGGTGGCCACCGCGGTCTGGTCGGCCAGGCGACGTACTTCGTTGGCCACCACAGCGAAGCCGCGGCCGTACTCACCGGCCTTCTCGGCCTCGATGGCGGCATTCAGCGAGAGCAGGTTGGTCTGGTCGGCGACCTTGACGATGGTGGTGACCACCTGGGTGATATTGCCGGCCTTCTCGTTGAGGGTTGCCAGCTTGTTGTTGATCTGCTCGGCGGCCCCTATCACCTGGTGCATGGTGTCTTCCATGCGCGCCAGGCCCATTTGCCCGGAGTCAGCCAGGGCTGCGGCCTGATCGGCGGCAGACGCGACCTCGTCCATGGTGCGCAGCAGGTCGCGCGAGGTGGCGACTATCTCCCGTGAGGTGGCCCCTATCTCGGTGGTGGTAGCCGCCGTCTCGGTAGCGCTGGCCTGCTGCTGCTTGGAGGTGGCGGCGATCTCGGTGACCGAAGTGGTGACCGCAATCGAGGAGCGCTGCGACTGCGTTACCAGTTCGAGCAGCGCGGCGGCCATGGCGTTGAAGCCGGTCTCGATCACCCCAAACTCGTCCTGACGCGCCAGCACCAGGCGCGCATTGAGGTTGCCGTCGCGCATGGCTGCGAGCGCCTCGACGATGTTTTGCACCGGCCCGAGGATCGTCCGCAGCAGCAGGTAGCCGCAGACACTCGCCGCAATCACCACCAGCAGCAGGGCTACCAGCAGATTGGTTTCGGCCTCGGTCACTGCGGCGAGAATGCCGGCGGTATCTTCGGTCACCGCCTGATTGTTCAGCTCCACCATCTGATCCAGCAGCGTCTCGCCCTGCATCCAGCTTGGGTGGAGTTTCTCCTGCAGCAGCAAGCTCGCTTGTTGCGGCTGTTGCTGTTGGTAGAGTTGCAGCGTTTCACCCTGCAACTGGTTGTGCTCTTGCTGATGCGCCTGGTAGGCGGCAAACGCGGCCCTATCGCGCTCGCTGAAGATGGTTTGCTCGTACTGCGCCATCAGCTCGTTGATCCGTTTATCCTGCTCGCGCAGTTGCTCGAGTTCTTGCGGGCTGACGAGCAGATCCTGGTCGAGTACCACTCGCTGCAGCGCCATGAAGTCCTGCAACACGGCGTTGCGCAGCAGCGCGCTGTAATACAGGCCCGGCAAGGCGTCTTTCTGCATCTGCTGTTCGCGCAGCTCGATCTCGCGCAGATCCTCATAGGTCAGCCCCACCATTGCCAGCATGATGGCGATGATCACGGCGAAACTGGCGAGGAGGCGACGGCGAAGAGTCCAATTCATAGGCTATTGCTCCCAAGGCTGATCGTTGCGGATGGCCCTGTTCAGGTATAGCAGCAAACCTTCCATGCAGCCGCCGAGAGCATCGCCCTGCTCCGCCAGGCTCGCGATGTTTGACGACAGCACTGGCGGCGAAAGGTCGGTTCGGCCATCAGGACAGCTCGCCGAAAAAGGATCTATAAGCGTTGCGCGCTGTCGAAGGGTCACACCATGCATGCGCAGCTCGGCACAGCCTTTCCGCCTTTATTGCCCTCTGGCAGACCGGCTGCTGTACCCTTCGCCCCCGCCTTCACGAGTCAAAACCAACCGATGAGTTTTTCCCTGCGTCCCACCGCAACCGCTGCACCAATATGGGCAGTGTTCCGTCTGCCCCTGCGCAAGTTGCCCAGGTGGAGCTGGGCGATAACGACTGTTGCCTTGTTGAGCGCCTGCGCCAGCGCACCGTCGCCGCAACCGCGGCCCGAGGTCGAGCCGATACGCTTTCTCCTGAGCTTCGACGACGGCCCCAGCGCGAGCCTGGGAGTCAATCCAACCCGGCAGATTCTCGATGCCCTGGACGACAACCCGATCCAGCCGGGGATCAAGGCGCTGTTCTTTGTTCAGACCCGCGCCATGGCAGCCGGCGGCAGTCTCCAGGGCCAGGCCCTGTTGCGCCGCCAGCAGCGCGATGGCCACCTGCTGGGCTTTCACACCGCCACCCCCGGGCATGCCAACCACCGCTTTCTCAGCCCCGCCGAGCTGGAGCAATCGCTGAAAGATGGCGTAGCCGACCTTTCCGCCATCAGCGGTGCCGCGCCGCGCCTGGTGCGGCCACCCTTCTGGAACTACGACGAGCGCACCTTTGCCGCCTACCAGGCCCATGGTCTGCGCCTGCTGCTGACCGACCTGAGCGCCAACGACGGCAAGACCTGGGGCATCAACGGCAGCCTGCGCCGGCGCAGCAATCTGCGCGAACAGCTGGCGCGGGCCGCCGAGCAGATCCATGCTGGGGCCCTGCCCGTGGTGGACGGGGTGATTCCGCTGGTGGTGACCTTCCACGACCTCAATCCCTACACCGCACGGCATATGCGCGAATACCTGCAGATCCTCCTGGATGTCGCCGAGGACGTCGGCCTTGCCACAGACGCCAAGCCCTTCTACGACCAGCGCGCGCCCCTCGAACGCGCCGCCCTCAGGCGCGCCCTGGGCGACCCGCTGCAGTACGCGCGCCTGCCGGGGGTATGGAACTGGCTATGGAACTGAGCCCGGGCACAACCCGCTCTCGATCAGGCGCAGATACTCCGGGCGCTGCGACAGGTCGTTGTGCCCCGCCGCTGGAATAACCGCGAGCCGCGCCACCCCAGGCTGAAAGTGGCCATACAGGGCATCGCTACTGGCACGGGGGATCACCTGATCCTCGGCGGCCAGGATCAGCAGCGTGGGCACCTCGATCTGCCGGGCATACTTCCAGGACTCGAACTTGTCCCTGAGCAACCATTGCACCGGGACGTAAGGAAACTGCTGCCGGGCCAGCGCCTCGATACTCTCATAGGGGGTGATCAGCACCAGGCCCGCGGCCGGGCGCTGGCTGGCGAGCCGCACCGCCACTCCCGAGCCCAGGCTGCGCCCCACCAGCACGGTGCAGGGATGTTCGGCGTGGACCCGGTCGAACAGGGCCTGGGCATCGGCCTGAATCGCCGCCTCGGAGGGCGCACCGCCGCTGCCGCCATAGCCGCGGTAGTGCAACAGGTAGAGCGCATGGTCGGCAAAGGCCTGGGCGAATTGCGCCAGGTTGAGCGAAACATCCTCGGCGTTGCCGCCAAAATAGATCAGGGCATTGCGCCCCTCGAGTGGCCGGGTGGAAACCAGCACCTCGGCCTCCGCCGTGGGTAACCGCAGCAGTAGCGCGGGATCGTCCACGGCGCGGGGCTGGGGAAAGTAGATCAGCGAGCGCTGAAACAGCAGCAAGGCCAGACAGAACAGCAGATACAAGGCGGCGGCCCAGGCCAGAAAGACCAACAGACGGCGCGGCGGACGACTCAATTGCATTGCCCCTCCCTGAACCTACTGGTTGCCGAACCACAGACTAGCGCAGCGCCGGCATGCCAGGACCAAGTTCACCCTCTAGCAGCTAGATAATCAAGGCCAGAAAAAATGCCGCTCACCAGAGCGGTGAGCGGCATTTTTGTACAGCTGTAGCCGTCGCTCGCAGCCAGCGGCCTACTCGGCCAAACGCCAGGTGGTGCCGCCCTTGCCGTCTTCCAGCACCACGCCCATGGCGCTGAGCTGATCGCGGATGCGGTCACTTTCTGCCCAGTTCTTCTCGGCGCGGGCCTGCAGACGTGCGGCAATCAAGGCTTCAACCTCGGCAGCATCGACCTTGCCGGCAGCACCGGCCTGGAGGAATGCCTCGGGCTCCAGCTGCAGCACACCGAGCACCCCGGCCAGTTCCTTCAAGCGCGCCGCCAGGCCAGCAGCGGCCTGCAGATCAGCGTCACGCAGGCGGTTGATCTCACGGGCCAGCTCGAACAAAACGGCGCAGGCTTCCGGCGAGTTGAAATCATCGTCCATGGCCGCAGCGAAACGCTCGACAAAGGCCTCGCCACCAGCAGGTGTAGCAGCCGGCAGGCCCTTAAGCGCGTTATAAAAGCGCTCAAGAGCACCCTTGGCTTCGCGCAGGCTGTCTTCGGAGTAGTTGATCGGGCTGCGGTAGTGGCTGGACACCAGCAGGTAGCGCACTACTTCCGGGTGATACTTCTCCAGCACCTCGCGGATGGTGAAGAAGTTGCCCAGGCTCTTGGACATCTTCTCGCCGTCAACGCGCACCGCGCCGGCGTGCATCCA
>CAZOEC010000225.1:0-4340 GCA_964578635.1 uncultured Pseudomonas sp. | reverse complement strand
GTACGGCATGGGCACCAACGCCCAGCGCTGGAGCCCGCTGGCCCAGGTCAACGACCAAAACGTGTTCAAGCTGACCCCGGCCTGGAGCTACTCCTTCGGCGACGAGAAGCAGCGCGGCCAGGAATCCCAGGCGGTGGTGCATGACGGTGTGGTCTATGTCACCGGCTCCTACTCGCGGGTCTTCGCCCTCGACGCCAAGACCGGCCAGCGCCTGTGGAGCTACAGCCACCGCCTGCCGGACAACATCCGGCCGTGCTGCGACGTGGTCAACCGCGGCGTGGCCATCTACGGCGACAAGGTCTACTTCGGCACCCTCGACGCCCGCGTCGTGGCGCTGAACAAGGACACCGGCAAGGTGGTGTGGAACAAGAAGTTCGGCGACCACGCCGTCGGCTACACCATGACCGGCGCACCGACCATCGTGAAGGACAAGGTCAGCGGCAAGAGCCTGCTGATCCACGGCAGCTCCGGCGATGAGTTCGGCGTGGTCGGCAAGCTGTTCGCCCGCGACCCGGAAACCGGTGAAGAGGTCTGGATGCGGCCCTTCGTCGAAGGCCATATGGGCCGCCTGAACGGCAAGGACAGCACGCCGACCGGCGACGTCAAAGCCCCCTCCTGGCCGGATGATCCCACCCACCCCACCGGCAAGAAGGCCGCCTGGAGCCAGGGCGGCGGTGCGCCGTGGCAGAGCGCCAGTTTCGATGCCGAGACCAACACCATCATCATAGGTGCCGGCAACCCCGCGCCCTGGAACGGCTGGGCGCGCACCAGCGATGGCGGCGACCCGAAGGACTATGACAGCCTCTACACCTCCGGCCAGGTCGGCGTCGACCCCAGCACCGGCGAAGTGAAATGGTTCTACCAGCACACCCCCAACGATGCCTGGGACTTCTCCGGCAACAACGAACTGGTGCTGTTCGACTACAAAGGCAAGGATGGCAAAACCGTCAAGGCCACCGCCCACGCCGACCGCAACGGCTTCTTCTATGTGGTCGACCGCGCCAACGGCAAGCTGCAGAACGCCTTCCCCTTCGTCGACAAGATCACCTGGGCCAGCCATATCGACCTGGAGACCGGCCGCCCGGTGGAAGTCGAAGGCCAGCGTCCGCCCAAGCCGAAGCCCGGTGAGTCCAAGGGCGAGTCGGTGGAAGTCTCGCCGCCCTTCCTCGGCGGCAAAAACTGGAACCCCATGGCCTACAGCCAGGACACCGGCCTGTTCTACGTGCCGGCCAACCACTGGAAGGAGGACTACTGGGCCGAGGAAGCCGTCTACAAGCCAGGTTCCGCCTACCTGGGCATGGGCTTTCGGATCAAGCGTCTGTTCGACGACCACGTCGGCATCTTGCGCGCCATGAACCCCACCACCGGCAAGGTGGAGTGGGAACACAAGGAAAAACTGCCGCTGTGGGCCGGGGTGCTGGCCACCAAGGGCAACCTGGTGTTCACCGGTACCGGCGACGGCTTCTTCAAGGCCTTCGACGCCAAGAACGGCAAGGAACTGTGGAAGTTCCAGGTCGGCACCGGAATCATCTCCCCGCCCATCACCTGGGAACAGGATGGCGAACAGTACATCGGCGTGACCTCCGGCTACGGCGGCGCGGTGCCACTGTGGGGCGGCGACATGGCCGAGCTGACCAAGCCCATCGCCCAGGGCGGCTCGTTCTGGGTGTTCAAGCTGCCGAGCTGGGACAAGACCACCGCCAAGCGCTGAGTCCTGCCCACATGGCGCACCCACTGCGGGTGCGCCATGTACACGCCGCTCGGTGCGCATGGCCTGAACGGCCCCGCGCACCCTACCCGAGGAATCACCATGAACTACCTGACCCTGTTTCTACCGCTGATCCTTCTGGTGATCGGCTGCCAGGTACTGGCCGACGACCAGGTGCTGACGATCAACGGCTGCCGCATCGAAGCCGACAGCCAGTGCCCCAACGCCGACCTGCGTAATGCCGACCTGAGCCATCAGGATATGCGCCGCATGAACCTGGCCGGTGCCGACCTCTCCGGGGCCAACCTGCGCCACGCCAACCTCAACCTGGCCAACCTGGAAAAGGCCCGGCTGATAAAGGCCAATCTGACCCGCGCCAGCCTGCAACAAAGCAACCTGCGCCTGGCCGACTTCACCGACAGCAGCCTGGTGGCCATCCGTGGCTGGGGCCTGTTTGCCCAGGCCGCGCAATTTAACAACGCCGATATGCGCGCCGCCGACCTGGAGTTCGCGCGCATGTCCGCCGCCCGCATGCACAACGTCCAGCTGCACGCCGCCAACCTGGAAATGACCTGGCTAAGCAAAGCCGACCTCAAGGGCGCATCCCTGACCGATGCCAACCTGCAGGAAGTCAAACTGTCGGGCTCCAACCTGGCCAACGCCGACCTGAGCGGCAGCCGCACCCACTACGGCAACTTCCAGGGAGCCAATATGCAAGGCTGCAAGGCATGCCCGCCGACCTGGGATTAGGTTGTTAGGAAGTTCGGGGGCGGATCGATGGGTGCGATCAGGCTAATCCTGATCGGTAAATAGCCGCTTCTATAGGTGGACAAGCTTCGCGTTGTCCACCCTACAAAAACCCATCACCGCGTAGGGTGGAAAACCGCGAAGCGTTTTCCACCATCGATATTCGAGTTACTTGCTGCGCGAACTACAAAATGGCCGGGGTGATAAAGCCAAAAACAGGCCGGATATATGAATGCAAACGCGCTGACAAGAAATGCGAAGGCAAGGCTTTGCTCACTACTCTGGGGGAGAGTCTATATACCACTTGCCATGTAACTTTATCACTCGATCAAATCATTCATCAGTGCTAAACACATGATTCTTTCCCAATGATTAACGAATGGAGCTGCATTAATAGCGGGCTGCAAAATAGTGCTTTTAACCGCTACAAGCGGCAATGGAAGCTCCAACAAAGCTTGAATTTGCGCCAAATACGTAACCAGTCTTGCGGCAGCCTCTTTTGAGAATCTTAGGCCCAAGCTAAAATCATTGAAGTGCTTTTCCACTCGTTGCTTTTGGGTATTGCTCCAGTATTCAGGCGGCTGAACAAAGTACTCAATAACACCTGGCTCACCATCTGTACCTGCTAAGTACCGCGCAAATATCCATTGTTCATTGAAATAGCGCTCATTATCCAAGTATGGCTGAAGTACTTGTTCTGATTCATCCGCAGCAAAGTTCTCCCCTTTTCCTTCCATGTTGCAGTCTCTGCACGAGGGTACTAAGTTAACCGGCAATATAGAGAATTGAGGATAGTACGCTCTGGGTAAGTAATGATCTAAATTACGCGGACGACCAATACCACCACAGAAAGGACATTTCTCGTTTGCAGCAGCCATCAGAGCATCGTAAATTATGCGCCCTGGTTTACCTTGCTGAACAAAATAAGTGTTATAGAGCTTTAACAGCTCCGACTTTCTAAGCTGCCCTAACACAAGTGGATCGCACCCCCGCCGGTTAGGTGTCGAAGGTATTGTGTACAGCTCTCCAGTCGTGGCTGCCGCAAGATAACCCAATGCGTTAGCATACAAAAGGTGTCCGTCGCTGTTGAGTCTTTGCAATAACTCGTCGTTACCAGTGATTCCCTGGCGACAGCTTTCAAGCGCATGCTCACATGTATAAGCTGGCGGCTTCAGTTTTAACATCAATCCCCCCCCCTATCACGATGCGTCACAAGAGCCTTTAATAACGCTCGCGCCTCTAAACCCAGTTGATCTCTATAATCACTCACTATTTGCTGGTATGAGCCTCCACCTTCGACAGACTTAACCAGCAAATCGTGAAAACCTGACTTCACTACCTCTAGCCCAAATACTTCTCTAGTTAACACACCAACATTCTCGCCAAATGTTTCGATATCAGGTCTCCGAGGCTCTGTGACCAAGCCAACTCGATTGATTTTCCAAGCACTAGACTTGGGAACTTCTTGCAATACAACAGGCGAATGCGTCGCTATAATCGACACGCCATTTCGGTCATGAAGTAGTTCAGATAAAGCACGAATGAAGGCTGATAGTAGCGGCGGGTGAAGGTGGCTTTCAGGTTCATCAATAAGAACCAAGGTTTTTTCTTCAACCGCCGCCACTAATCGAGTAATAGTTAACAGCACTACAGCATGGCCAGAGCTCATCCGGCTAATCGTTTTCTTAGCTTTAGTTAATAGCTCCTCACCGGAGAATTTAGCTAAAACCTTCAACCCCATACTTGCAAAGTTTTCATCGGACTCCAGAGTATCTATAGCTCTCAACCACCTATCTCGCTTTGACATTTGACTAAAGCACGAATTAAGAGCCTGAATAAAGTCCTGATGTATATCGTTAAGCCCCTTGAGAGCACCACAACCCTT
>CAZOEC010000224.1:0-4351 GCA_964578635.1 uncultured Pseudomonas sp. | reverse complement strand
ATACGTGTCAAAAGCTGCTTGAGAGCTTCCCCTGAACCATAGAATCTCCCACAAACGCCACTGCAGCCCACAAATCCTGTGGGAGCCGGTGGTGCGGCATTCCGATTGCCGGCGATGGGATCACCGCTGTGTCAGGTGTTATGTGGGAGCGGCCCTGGCCGCGAAGGGGCGCGTAGCGGCCCCAACGGATGGGCCTGCCATGCAGGCCTTCGCGGCCAGGGCCGCTCCCACAAGCTGTCGACAGTTAAAGAGTGTAGTGCTTGAGCTCCCGCGCAATCAGCATCCGCTGGATCTCGCTGGACCCCTCGTAAATCTGCGTGATCCGCGCATCGCGGTAATAACGCTCCACCGGGTAATCTTCCAGGTAGCCGTAGCCACCGTGCACCTGGATCGCCTTGGAACACACCGACTCGGCCATTTCCGAAGCGAACAGCTTGGCTTGCGAGGCTTCCGACAGGCAGGGCAGGCCGGCGCTGCGCAAGCGCGCCGCGTGCAGGATCAGCAGGCGCGTGGCGTTGATCTGCAGGTGCATGTCGGCCAGCAGGTTGGCGATGCTCTGGTGCTCGCCAATGGCCTTGCCGAATTGCACCCGGTCACGGGAATAGCCCAGGGCTGCCTCGAAGGCCGCACGGGCGATGCCCAGGGCCTGGGCGGCGATGCCGATGCGGCCGCCTTCGAGGTTGGACAAGGCAATAGCCAGGCCCTTGCCACGTTCACCGAGCATGTTCGCAGCCGGAATCTTGCAGTTGTTCAGCGTGACGGCGCAGGTGTCGGAGGCGCGGATGCCCATCTTGTGTTCGGTGCGATCGACGATAAAACCTTCGGTGTCGGTCGGTACCAGGAAGGCCGACAGGCCTTTCTTGCCCAGGTCCGGGTCGGTCACGGCAAAGACGATGGCCAGGCCCGCGCGCTTGCCGTTGCTGACGAACTGCTTGGCGCCATTGATGACCCAGTGCTCGCCTTGCAGTTCAGCACGGGTGCGCAGGTTGTGCGCCTCGGAGCCAGCCTGGGGCTCGGTCAGACAGAAGCAGCCGATCACCTCGCCGCTGGCCAGGCGCGCCAGCCAGGTTTCTTTCTGTGCCTGGCTGCCGTAGGCCAGCAGCGGGCCGCAGCCGACCGAGTTATGGATGCTCATCAGGGCGCCGGTAGCACCGTCGCCGGCGGCGATTTCCTCGACAGCCAGGGCATAGGCGACGTAGTCGGTGTAGCTGCCGCCCCACTGCTCGGGCACGACCATGCCCAACAGGCCCAGTTCGCCCATCTTGGCCACCAGGGCGTTGTCGATCCAGCCGGCTTTTTCCCAGGCCTGGGCATGGGGGGCGATCTCGGCACGGGCGAAATCGCGTGCCATGTCGCGGATCATGATCTGTTCTTCGTTCAGTTCCAGGTCTTGCATGTGCTGACTCCGGCCTCAGAGGCCTTCGAAGAATTGGTCGACCCGCGCAGGCTTGAGGTCCTGCAAGGTGGCGGGGTTCCACTTGGGCTGCTTGTCCTTGTCGATCAGCAGGGCGCGCACGCCTTCGATCAGGTCGCCGTGCTCGAACCATTGCCGGTCCAGGTGCAACTCCATGGCAAAGCAGGCTTCAAGGCCCAGGTGGCGACCACGGCGCAGCATTTCCAGGGTCACGGCCATGGCCAGGGGCGAGCGCCCTTGCAGCAACTCGGCGGTCTTGAGCGCCCATTCATGGCTGTTGGCGACGGTTACCTGCTGCAGTTGTTCAATGATGCTCGGCAAATCGGGCAGGGCAAAGAAGTGGTCGATGGCCGGTCGTAGTGCGGCCAGGGGCGGGTTTGCCAGCTGTTGCACGCCGAGCTTGGCCAGCAGGCCTTGCAAGTCCTTGAGCGGGTGCTTGCTCCAGGTCAGGGTGTCGAGACGCTCGTTCAGCGTGGCCAGTTTCGAGCTTTCCAGGTACCAGTCGGCCAGCCCGCAATACAGGGCGTCGGCCGCCTGGATCTGGACGCCACTGACACCGAGGTAGATGCCCAGTTCGCCAGGTATGCGCGGCAGGAAATAGCTGCCGCCCACATCCGGGAAGTAACCGATGCCGGTTTCCGGCATGGCCAGGCGGCTGCGTTCGGTGACCACCCGCAGGTCGGCGCCCTGGGCCAGGCCCATGCCGCCGCCGAGGGTAAAGCCATCCATCAGGGCCAGCACGGGCTTGCGATAATGGTGAATGCACAGGTCCAGGGCATATTCTTCGACGAAGAAAGCCTCGTGCACGGTGTCGCCGTTCTTGAAACTTTCATACAGCGAGCGGATATCGCCGCCGGCACAGAAGCCTTTTTCCCCGTTGCCGCGCAGGACCACGGCGTGCACCTGCGGGTCGGCTGCCCAGGCATCGAGCCGGCTTTGCAGGCTGCGAACCATGTCCAGGGTCAGGGCATTGAGGCCGCTGGGGCGATTGAGGGTCAGGTGACCGATGTGGTTGCGGACTTCGCTCTGGACGTGGGCATCCAGAGAACTGGCAGTCGACTCGGCGGAAGGTCGGGCCTGGGCTGTCATCGCTAACTCCCTGCTTTGTTATTGATTTTCCAAAAGAATTGGAGCGGGTATAGGGGCGCTGTAAATGTTGGGAATCGTATCAGTGCAAATTTGCCAAATACAATTGGTAAAACTGCAGGTCGAGCCTGCAATTTTGCATGGCGCGGCTAACGTTGCAGAGTAGCCGCGCCCATCGAGTGTTGCCCGGCCGTTCGGCAGGCTAGAGGCTTGGCTCTTCTTTTTGCAGGCTTTGCGGCGCTTGTTCGGCGGCCTTGCCCTTGCCGCGCAGTTCGCTGACGATCACGCCGGCGACAATCAACAAGGCACCCAGCAGGGCGATGCCCGGCAGGCGCTCGCCGGCGATGCGCCCGACAATCCCGGCCCACACCGGCTCGCCGGCATAGATCAAGGTGGCCCGGGTTGGCGAGACGGATTTCTGCGCCCAGTTCATGGCCACCTGGATCACTGCACTCATGGCGCCCAGGCCGAGGGCGCTGAGCAGCAACAGCCAGGAGAAGTCCGGCAGGCGTTCCTGGGTCGGCACGATCATCATGAACGACAATGCCGAGGCCGTTGCCAACTGCACCACGGTGACCCGGCGCACATCGACTTTACCGGCATAGCGGCTGATCAGGATGATTTCGGCGGCAATCGCCACGGCACTGACCAAGGTTGCGAGTTCACCGGGGCTAAAACTGATCGAGCCGCTGTCGGGGCCCGCCAGCAGCATCAGGCCGGCGAAGGCCAGGCCGATGCCCAGGCTTGGCATCAAGCCCGGCCGGCGGCCCAGCACCAACCATTGCAGCAGGGGCACGAACGGTACGTAAAGCGCGGTGATAAAGGCTGATTGGCTGCTGGTAATGGTTTGCAGGCCCATGGTTTGCAAGCCATAGCCGAGCATGATCGATGCGCCGATGAACACCCCGGCCTTGAGTTCGGTCAGGGTCAGGCCGGGCAGCGACTTGAGCGAGACCAGGCCGACGAACAAAGCTGCCGCGGCAAAGCGCAGGCCCACGAAGAACATCGGGCCGCTGACGGTCATGACGTTATGCACCAGCAAAAAGGTGCCGCCCCACAGCATGGTAATGAACACCAGCACCAGTTCGGCTTTGCTCAGACGGAAATTCAGCGAGGTGTTCTTGATCATGGTCTTGCACGCAAATGAAGGTCGACGCACAATGCGCCACAGTGGGCAGTATACTGCGCAAACCCTATCAGTGAGCAATATAGTGCACAAAGATTCCAGCCAACGAGCGTCCGTGCTGCAACACGTCAGCCACAATGTCCGCCGTCTGCGGCATGCCGCTGAACTGAGCCAGAATGCCCTGGCGGAAAAATCCGGGGTCAGCCGGCGCATGCTGGTGGCCATCGAGGCCGGGGAAAACAATGTCAGCCTGACTACCCTGGACCGGGTGGCCGAAGCGCTGAACGTGGCCTTCACCGATCTGATCAAGGCGCCGGACAACCGCGACCCCAGCCGCATCAACGAACTGGTCTGGGCCGGTATCCATCCGGCCAGCAAGGCGGTGCTGCTGGGCAGCTGCGTGGCCAGCAGCGAAGTGGAGTTGTGGGAGTGGCGCCTGGAGCCCGGCGAGCGCTATGAATCAGAAGCCGACGCCGAAGGGTGGAGCGAACAACTGTATGTGTTCGAGGGTTGCCTGACCCTGACTATCGGCGACGAGCAATTTCAACTGCAAGCCGGGGACTTCAAGGTTTACGCCAGCAACCGCACCCATACCTATCGCAACGAGGGTGCGGTGCCGACGCGGTTTATCCGCAATGTGGTGATCTGACCCGGACAGCGTCAGCCCTTGATGAACGCCAGCAGGTCCTTGTTCACCTGGTCCTTGTGGGTGTCGGTCAGGCCAT
>CAZOEC010000223.1:0-4393 GCA_964578635.1 uncultured Pseudomonas sp. | reverse complement strand
TGCTCGGGGGCAGCCGCCTGGCCCTGCTGTTCGCCTTCCTCGGCGGGTTGCTCGCAGGCTACTTCACTCGCCCGCTGCGACAGATCGCGCAGGCGGCGGACCGTCTCAGTGCGGGCGAGATCAGCGTGATCCCAGACTTGCAAGGCACCCGTGAGATCGAAATTCTCAGCCACTCGATTCGCCATCTGGTGGCAAGCCTGACCCACCAGCAGAACGCCCTGGGAGCCATGGAAACCCTGGCCCACCATGACCGCCTGACCGGCCTGCCGAACCGGGTCGCCCTGGAGCACTACCTGCCCCGCGCCCAGCAGCGCTGCCGGACCAACCATAGCTGCCTGGCGCTGTTCTATCTGGACCTGGATGGCTTCAAGCCGATCAACGACCAGTTCGGCCATGCGGTCGGCGACCAGCTGCTGCGCGAGGTGGCCATCCGCTTGCGCGGCTGCCTGCGCGAGGGCGATCTGGTGGCGCGCCTGGGCGGGGACGAATTCCTTATGCTCCTGCAGGTGCCCGAGAGCGATGCCCAGGACCAGGCCCGGCTGATCGCCCAGCGCACCCTGGCGGCCCTGCAGGCACCGGTTACCCTCAACGGCCAGCTGATGCAGATCGGCTGCAGCATTGGCGGCGCACTCTGGCCACTGGACAACGAACAGATCGAAACCACCCTGGAGCTGGCCGACCAGGCGCTATACCGCGCCAAGCATGCCGGCAAGAACTGCGCGGCCTTCCATGGCCAGGCCGAGCCAAACCCGAGCGAAGCCGAGAGCGACTAGCTGGCTACTCGACCAGCGCCTGGCGCGCCGCAGCCGCGGATGCCGGCGCACGCTGCCCGGACGGTGCCAGGATCAATTCGGCAGCCTTCTCGGCAATCATCAGCACCGGCGAGCAGGTATTGCCCGAAACGATGCTCGGCATGATCGAGGCGTCGGCAATCCGCAGCCCCGGCACGCCATGCACGCGCAGCTGCGCATCGACCACGGCATCGCGGCCCGGGCCCATGCGGCAGGTGCCCACCGGATGGAAAATCGTCGTACCGATCTCCCCCGCCGCCCGCTGCAGATCCTCCTCACTCTGGTAACTCGGCCCGGGCTTGTACTCCTCCGGCTTGAAGGCCGCCAGGGCCGGTGCCGCAACGATACGCCGGGTCAGGCGAATGGCATCGGCGGCCACCTGCAGGTCACGGGCATCGCTCAGGTAATTGGGCTGGATCAGCGGAGCAGCTGCGGCATCCAGCGAGCGGATCTCGACCTTGCCACGGCTGTAGGGCCGCAGGTTGCACACCGAGGCGGTAAAGGCCGGGAAGCCATGCAGCGGCTCGCCGAAACGCTCCAGCGACAGCGGCTGCACATGGTATTGCAGGTTGGCCGACGACTGCGCCGCACTGGAGCGGGCAAATGCGCCCAACTGGCTGGGGGCCATGGCCAGCGGCCCGCTGCGCTTGAACAGGTATTCCAGGCCCATGCCCAGCTTGCCCCAGGGGTTGGCAACCAGCTGATTGAGGGTGGGCACGCCACTGACCTTGTAGATCAGGCGCAGCTGCAGATGGTCCTGCAAATTCACGCCAACCCCGGCCAGTTCATGCTGCACGCCGATACCCAGGCGTTGCAGCAAAGGCCGCGGCCCGATCCCGGAACGCTGCAGCAGTGCCGGGGTACCGATGGCACCGGCGCAGAGAATGATTTCCCGGCGCGCCGCGATCTGCAGCTCACGCCCCTGCCACTGCAGCCGGAGGGCACTGGCGCGACCATCGGCCAGCACCACCCGCTGCACCTCGGCGTCAGTCAGCACGCGCAGGTTGGGACGCTGACGGATATCGCGGAGAAAGGCCTTGGAGGCATTCCAGCGCACGCCGCGGCGCTGATTGACCTGAAAGTAGCTGCAGCCCTCGTTATCGCCGCCGTTGAAATCCTCGATGCTGGCGATACCGCTCTGCTCGGCCGCCTGACGGAACGCCTCCAGCACCTGCCAGGACAGACGCTGGCGCTCGACCCGCCACTCCCCCGTCGCGCCGTGCAACTCACTGCTGCCGCCATGGTGATTTTCCGTGCGTTTGAACAACGGCAGGACATCCGCCCAGGCCCAGCCGGGATTGCCCGCAGCGGCCCAGCCATCGTAGTCGCGGGCCTGACCGCGCATATAGATCATGCCGTTGATCGAGGAGCAGCCGCCCAGCACCCGACCCCGCGGGTACTTCAGCGCCCGCCCGTTCAGGCCGGGTTCGGCCACGGTGTCATAGCACCAGTCGGTGCGCGGGTTGCCGATGCAATAGAGGTAGCCGACCGGAATATGAATCCAGGGGTAGTTGTCGCGCCCGCCGGCCTCCAGCAGCAACACCCGCACCGCAGGGTCCGCCGACAGCCGATTGGCCAACAGACAACCGGCGGGACCGGCCCCCACGATCAGGTAGTCGTAGCTGTCCAGAGGATCCTGCATCGGTAACCTCGCTGTAGCCATTGTTGTTCGAATGGACAACAGCCTAGCCGCTCGACAAGCCGAGCGGCACGAACTTTTGCTCTGGGATAAACGCGGTGAATGGCAGTAGGCCCTGCGTTTGTTGATGCGCTAGCCCTGTCGCCGCCATGGCCCGCTGACAAAAGGCCATGCCCAGTGCTGTGCTGCGTTCAGGCATCGGTGCCAAGTCTGAAGGGGCCTGACGTCGTAGGGTGCGCAGTGCGCACCGGGGCCGGCTGCGATTCTAGGTGCGCACACGGCACACCCTACCCATTGCGGCCTCCGCAAATGGTCTCACTCACCCCCAAGCCCCCCCATGCAACACCTAATGGGTGCAGGGCCTTACAAAACACCCGTAAACCAACCCCGAAATAGCATCCGAGTTAGCGAAGGGTATCAGCCAGCGCTTAGCTCCACCCGTACCTGGGCCTCCAGCTCGCCCTTCAAGGCAGGGTCGAGCTTGAGCTGACGGGCCAGTTCTTCCAGGTAGGCACGCTCCATAAAGTGCTCCTCGTCGACCATCAGTACGCTGGCGACATACATTTCGGCGGCCATCTCCGGGGTAGTGGCTGCGCGCGCCACCTCAGACGGGTCAAGGGGCTTGTTCAGCTCGGCCTCGAGCCAGTGCTGCAACTCGACATCCTGGGTCAGCTTGACGAATTCGCCTTCGATCAACTGCCGCTCACGCGCGTCGACATGGCCATCGGCCTTGGCTGCCGCCACCAGGGCCTTGAGAATCGCCTGGCTATGTTGTTCAACCTGGGCCGCCGGCAGGCGATCCAGGGTCTGTGGCTCGCCTTGCGGGGCTGCTGCCTGCTGCGCCTGCCAATTGCCATAGGCCTTGTAGGCAATCACGCCCAGCGCGGCCAGACCGCCATAGGTCAGGGCCTTGCCGCCGAGCTTGCGGGCGCTCTTGTTGCCCAGCAGCAAGCCCATGGCCCCGGCCGCCAACGCCCCACCCGTCGCGCCGGACAACAGACCGCCCAGCCCACCGCCGCTGCCCAGCAGTCCACCCAGGCCTGCAGGTGCCGAACTCCGGGCCGAGGCCTGACCACCCTGCTTTTGCAGCATGTCCTGACCGGACTTAAGTAACTGATCGAGCAATCCACGGGTATTCATGCAAGCGTTCTCCAGATAGGTAGGCACCTCAACAGACCGACTTTACAACCAGCGGTTTCAGGCTTCAGCAAATCGAGTGCTGCACGATATTGCTGCGCCAGCGGCTGTTCGTCGGTTATCCGTCACAAAACATGTCAAATAGTGGACGCCGTCACATAGCGCCGGTAGCTGTTCAGTATTTGACGCCGGTAGGATGGCGACACAGAACAAATCTATGGCCAAAGGCTATCAAGTGCCTGAGCCGGGAACCCGCCACCCATGTCCCCATCGACCCTGCGCATGCACCTCAAGCCCCTTGCCGGCCTGCTGCTGGGCGTCTGCCTGTTCGGCCCACTGGGCGCGGCGCAGGCCAGCCCCCAGGGCAGTGCAATGGCCGACGCCCAGAGCGCGGCGCGCCTGGCCAGCTGGCAGCTGCTGCTGGAAAGCACCGAGGGTGAAGATGATCGCGCCCTACTGGAGCGGGTCAACCGCTTCGTCAATCGCTCGGTAAGTTTTGTCAGCGACCAGCAGGCCTGGGGTCAGCAGGACTATTGGGCAACTCCGGCACAGACCCTAGGCCGGGGCATGGGCGACTGCGAAGACTTCGCCATCGCCAAATACTTCAGCCTGGTGCGCATGGGTGTGCCGAGCGAGAAGCTACGCCTGACCTTCGTCAAGGCGCTCAAGCAAAACCAGGCACATATGGTGCTGACCTACTACGCAACCCCCAATGCCCAGCCGCTGATTCTCGACAACCTCGACCCCGCTATCCGCCCCGCCAGCGAGCGCAGCGACCTGCTGCCGGTGTATTCCTTCAACGATCTGGGGGTATTTCTGGCCAAGG
>CAZOEC010000222.1:0-4500 GCA_964578635.1 uncultured Pseudomonas sp. | reverse complement strand
CGCCATGGCCACCCATGGAGTGACCGCTGATACCGCGTTTGGCGGAGACCGGAAAGTTCGCCTCGATCAGGGCTGGCAACTCCTGCACCACATAGTCATACATGCGGTAATGCCGCGCCCAGGGCTCCTGAGTAGCATTGAGGTAGAAGCCGGCACCCAGACCAAAGTCCCAGGCCTTGTCCGGATCATCCGGCACCTCTGGGCCACGCGGACTGGTGTCCGGTGCGACGATGATCAGCCCCAGTTCGGCCGCCAGCTTGTGCGCGCCGGCCTTCTGCATAAAGTTCTCGTCGGTGCAGGTCAGGCCGCTGAGCCAATACAGCACCGGCAGCTTCGCGCCCTGCTCGGCCTGCGGCGGCAGGTACACGGCAAACTGCATATCGCAGCCCAGTATCTGGGAGCGATGTCGGTAACGCTTGTGCCAGCCGCCAAAGCTTTTCTGGCAGGAAATATTCTCCAGAGTCATGACGTCCCCGTAGGGTGCGCTGCGCGCACCACAACTGTGTATTAGAAATGAATGACAGTACGGATGCTCTTGCCTTCATGCATCAGGTCGAACGCCTTGTTGATGTCTTCCAGCGGCATGTTGTGGGTAATAAAGGTATCCAGCGGGATCTCACCCTTCTGCGCCTTTTCCACATAGCTCGGCAGCTCGGTACGGCCCTTGACGCCACCGAAGGCCGACCCGCGCCAGACGCGCCCGGTCACCAGCTGGAACGGACGGGTACTGATCTCCGCACCGGCCGGTGCCACACCGATGATGGTCGACTCGCCCCAACCCTTGTGGCAGCACTCCAGCGCCGCGCGCATCAGCTGCACATTGCCGATGCACTCGAAGCTGTAATCCACGCCGCCATCGGTCATCTCGACGATCACTTCCTGAATCGGCTTGGCGAAATCTTTCGGGTTAACGAAGTCAGTCGCGCCCAATTCACGGGCCACCTCGAACTTGGCCGGGTTGATATCAATACCGATGATGCGCGAAGCCTTGGCCATCTTCGCACCGATAATCGCCGCCAGACCGATGCCACCGAGGCCGAAGATGGCCACGGTCGAGCCCTCGGTCACCTTGGCGGTGTTGAGTACGGCACCGATACCGGTGGTCACGCCGCAGCCGAGCAGGCAGACCTTCTCCAGCGGCGCTTCCTTGGGAATCTTGGCCAGGGAGACTTCCGGCAGCACGGTGTACTCGGAGAAAGTCGAGCAGCCCATATAGTGGTAGATCGGCTCGCCGTTGTAGGAGAAGCGGCTGGTGCCGTCCGGCATCAGGCCCTTGCCCTGGGTGGCGCGCACCGAGCTGCACAGGTTGGTCTTGTTGGATTTGCAGAATTTGCACTCGCCGCATTCGGCGGTATAGAGCGGGATCACATGGTCGCCGACGGCCAGAGAGGTAACGCCCTCACCCACCGCCTCGACTATGCCGCCGCCTTCGTGGCCAAGAATGCAGGGAAATACACCTTCGCTGTCCTCGCCGGACAGGGTGTAGGCATCGGTGTGGCAGACGCCGGTGGCGACAATGCGCACCAGCACTTCACCGGCCTTGGGCGGCGCAACGTCAACTTCGACAATTTGCAGCGGCTGGTTGGGGGCAAAGGCTACGGCAGCACGGGACTTGATCATGATCGCTCTCCAGCGGATTCAACGGTGGCGCAGAGTGTAGATCAGTGCCTGGCGATAGATAATCAGGCATAAGGCAAAACATTATTGCTATACAGGGATAATCAACCATCAGCTGATTTAGAATTCCTCGATCGCCAGGCAGCAGCCATTCTCGAAAACGCTCCCGGCGT
The DNA here is from genome assembly GCA_964578635.1 of uncultured Pseudomonas sp. Taxonomy (GTDB): domain Bacteria; phylum Pseudomonadota; class Gammaproteobacteria; order Pseudomonadales; family Pseudomonadaceae; genus Aquipseudomonas. The sequence goes on along the minus strand of CAZOEC010000222.1, from coordinate 2,710 downwards.
TTTTCCTACCTCCTCCATCCATGGAGTCGCCTATGGCTTGCTGCACTTCCCACATCCATGTGGGTCGCAAGCTGGCCCCTGACTAAGGAACAGAACGATGAATCGCTGGGAAGGTCTGGATGAATTCGTTGCCGTGGCCGAGTGCGGCCAGTTCAGCGCTGCGGCCGAGCGCCTGAGCCTGTCGTCCTCCCACGTCAGCCGGCAGATCGCTCGTCTGGAGGAGCGCCTGCAGACCCGCCTGTTCTACCGCAGCACCCGGCGGGTGGTGCTGACCGAGGCCGGGCAGACCTTTCTGCAACATTGCCAGCGTCTGCAGGATGCCCGCGAGGAAGCGCTGCGCGCGGTCGGCGACCTCAGCAGCGAGCCCAAGGGTCTGCTACGCATGACCTGTGCCGTGGCCTACGGCGAACGCTTTATCGTGCCCCTGGTGACCGAATTCATGACCCGCCATCCGCAGTTGCGGGTGGATATCGAGTTGAGCAACCGCACCCTCGACCTGCTGCACGAAGGGCTCGACCTGGCCATTCGTCTGGGCCGCCTGCAGGACTCGCGCCTGGTGGCCACACGCCTGGCACCGCGGCAGATGTACCTGTGTGCAGCCCCCGAATACCTGCAGCGCTACGGCCGCCCGCATTCGCTGTCGGAACTGGGCCGGCACAACTGCCTGGTCGGCAGCACGGAGGTCTGGAGCTTTCAGATCAACGGCCAGGAAGCGAGCCAGCGGGTGCAGGGCAACTGGCGCTGCAACAGTGGCCAGGCGGTGCTGGACGCCGCCCTGCGCGGCCTTGGGCTGTGCCAGCTACCGGACTACTATGTATTGGAGCACCTGCGCAGCGGTGCCCTGGTGTCCCTGCTGGACAATCAGCAACCGCCCGATACCGCAGTGTGGGCGCTGTACCCGCAGCAACGCCACCTGTCGCCCAAGGTGCGGCAACTGGTCGATTACCTCAAGCAGGGCCTGGGGCAACGCAACGAGTACCGCCAGCAACAGAATGTCACAGCCACGCAAGGAACATCGTCAGCCTGAACACGTCCCAGGACTGGGAGCTCACCCTTCTCATTCGCCGTCCGCAAAAGGGGAAACGTCATGCAAGTACTGGTCAACAGCGACAACCATATCGAAGCCTCACTCGACTTTATGACCACCATCGGCAAGCGCGTGGAGGACAAGATCAAGCGCTTCGAGGAGCATCTGACCCGCGTGGAGGTTCACCTGAGCGACGAGAACGCCCACAAGGGCGGCACCCTGGACAAACGCTGCCTGATCGAGGCCCGGCAGAAAGGCCGCGATCCGATTTCGGTTTCGCACAACGCCGACCACCTGGAGAAGGCCATCGAGGGGGCCATCCACAAACTCAGCACGGTACTGGAACGCGATATCAGCAAGACCAGAACCCACTGACGACTAGAGGTTTAGCCGCCCGGCCCGGGCGGCTTGCGAGCCGTTGGAATGGGACGCCGCGTCCCGGCCTGTTTTTAACGCCCCTGTCTTTTCAAGAAGAAGGGCAACGTAGGTAGTTTTTCAACGGCCTGCTAAACGCGCCACAAACGGCGCAGACCCAGCAGATCTTCGGGGCGCGTCACCTTCAGATTGTCCGCCCGCCCCTCGATCAGGCGTGGCGCATGCCCCGCCCATTCCATGGCCGAGGCCTCATCGGTAATCGCCACACCCGCCAGCAAGGCATCCGCCAGGGCTCGCTGCAGTTCGCCCAGGCGAAACATCTGCGGCGTATAAGCCTGCCAGATCGTTGCCCGGTCGACGGTTTCCCGCACCCGCCCATCCGGGCCCACACGTTTGAGGGTATCGCGCGCCGGTACCGCGAGCAGACCGCCGACCGGATCAGCGGCCAGCTCCGCGAGCAGCAGATCCAGATCCGAGCGAGCCAGATTGGGCCGCGCGGCATCATGCACCAGCACCCAATCGCCGTCCCGCGCGCCCAGCTCGCTCAACCGCAGCAGGCCGTTAAGCACCGAGTCGGCGCGTTCGCGGCCACCCTCGGCGCGCTGCAGGCGTGGCTCAGCGGCGCAGGCCAGATGCGGCCAGTAAGGATCGTCGAGTGCCAGGCTGACCACCACCCCAAGCAACTGCGGGTGGTCGAGAAAGCACGCCAGGCTGTGTTCGATAATGGTCTTGCCGGCCACTTCCAGGTATTGCTTGGGCCGGTCGGCCGCCATCCGACTGCCAACGCCGGCGGCCGGAATCAGGGCCCAGAAAGGAGGGAGTTCGGGGGTATTCATTCAGCCAGCTGATAGAGGGTTTCGCCCTCTTTGAGCATGCCCAGCTCATGGCGGGCGCGCTCCTCGACGGTTTCCATGCCGCTTTTCAGCTCCAGCACTTCCGCTTCGAGAATGCGATTACGCTCCTGCAGCTGCTCGTTCTCGCCCTGCTGCTCGGCAATCTGCTGCTTCAACTGGGTGGCCTGGGCCAGGCTGCCATCGCCCACCCACAAGCGGTACTGCAGGCCAGCCAGCAGCAGAATCAGAACAAGCAGCAACCAATAAGGACTACGCATGACAGGAAAAACGTCCGGACGAAAAAGGGGCGACTCGCGCCGCCCCTCTTTTAACACGATTGAGCTCAACCACGGAACTCGGCGCGGCCATGATATGCGGCCTTGCCGGCCAACTGCTCTTCGATACGCAGCAGCTGGTTGTACTTGGACACGCGGTCGGAGCGGCACAGCGAACCGGTCTTGATCTGGCCGGCAGC
>CAZOEC010000221.1:0-4605 GCA_964578635.1 uncultured Pseudomonas sp. | reverse complement strand
GCCACCTCGAGCGCCTGGCCGGCTACATCCAGGACGCCTTCGACATTCGCGACGGTAACGACCTGGCCCGCCAACTGCGCCTGCTGGACATGCGCGTGCGCGACGTGCTCAAGAAACTCGCCAACGACGAACAGGCCCTGGTGGCCGTCGCCGAACGGGCCAAGACCAGCGACCGGCAGATCCCGCTGCGCCAACGCTATGCCGAAGTGCTGGCGACCTGGGACGAGTACGTCGAGCCGATGATTCAGCTCGTCAATGCCGATGGCGCCTTTGAGCAAGGCGTGCGCAAGGTCGAGAACGTCCTGCTGCGCTTGCTCGGCGAACAGCAGCGCCTGGGCCATCTTGTCGATGACGACATGTTGCTGCGCACCCACGCGCGGATTCTCGAGATGCAGACCAGCGCCCAATTGACCCTGCGCCATGCCCGCGAGTTGCTGCTGCCGCTGCGTGAAGAAGCCCGCCGGCACAACGCCGTAACCCGTGGCGCTGCCCTAGCCCTGTCGGTGATCCGCCGCAAGGGGCTCGATGCCCTGCCACAAGCGGCGATGCCCATGTTCACCCGTCCGCAAAGTACCTTCCTGGGCAGTGCCAGCCAGGTCGAGGCCTACGTGTATGCCCTGGCCCGCTTCGAGCCAAAGCCCGCGCAATTTCCCAAGGCTCACAAGACCAATAAGGGCGAAACGCCCCGTGCGCCGCGCACCGTCAAGGAAATGCTCTCGCGCTGCGAAAACGCGCTGCCAATGCCGGACCTCATGGCCTGGCTGCTTGAGCAAGAACCCGATGGGGCGACCGATGAGTTGCTGTATTGGTTCTCGCGACTCTCGCGCGAGAAGCGTTTTTGCCGCGAGCGCCTGGAGCGGCGCGACTATCACACCCAGGAGCATCAGGTCAGCCTGCGCTCTTTCGCCCTGATGTCTGGCCCAGATGAGCCGCTGGCCCCTACTGCGAGCACCCCTCATGCATCTTGATCTTTCCGAACTGCCGCAACTGGCGCCGATTTTCCGCGAGTTGTTCAAGGGTTTCCATATCAGCCGCCGCGACCCGGAACTGTACGCACAACTGTCGAATTTCCAGGACCAGTACCGCGGCCTGTTCAAGGCGCTGGGCTTCGACCTGGTCTGTGATACCCGCGGTTTCTACTACTTCGTCCCCGATCAGGCCGCCGCGCAGGTCAACAAGACCGCCCAGCGCCTGTCATTGTTTACCTTCATCCTGGTCGAGCACCTGGCCGACCAGGGTCGCGACCCGATGGCCGTGCTTGACGGTGGCAGCCTGGGCCGCGACGAATTGCCATCGTTGCTGGAAAAATACCGCGACCTGTTCATCCAGGCCGAGGTGCAGACCCAGGACGAGCTGGAGGAGAAAATCATGCGTCGCATGACCCAACTGGGCTTCACCAGTGAAGAGAACGGCGTTTATCGCTTCCTGCCGCCCATGCACCGCTTCCTCGATGTGTGCCTGTCGGTACAGCAGGACCGCGACCTGGCTGCCAGCCTGCACAGCAACCTGCCCTTGCCGACACCGGAACTGGTTGACGATGACAGCGACGAGAAGCTGCTCAAAACCGATGACCCGCTCGACCTGAGCCCATTCGAAGAGACCGAAGAGCAGGCACTGGCCCGCGCCATCGCCGAAGAACAGGAGATCGATGCATGAGCCAGGAACGCTACGGCATTCGCCGCTTTGCACTGCTCAACACCGCTGGCTACAGCCTCGGTTTGTTCCCGCTGGAGCATCCGCTGTCGGTCTACGGTGCCAACAACCTGGGCAAGAGTGCCTCGATCAACGCATTACAGTTCCCGATCCTGGCGCGCATGTCGGACATGAGCTTCGGCAAGTACAGCCTGGAGCAATCGCGCCGCTTCTATTTCGCCAGCGATACCAGCTACATCCTCTGCGAAGTTTCGCTGCCCCATGGCCCGCATGTGATCGGCGTGGTCGGTCGCGGCCCGGGTGGCGGTTTCGGTCACCAGTTCTTTGCCTATGCCGGCGAATTGGACCTGGCCCATTACCAGAAGAACGATACCTGCCTGCGCCAGAAAGAACTGTTCACCAACCTTGAGCGCGAGGGCCTCAAGGCCTATGAGCTCAAGCCTGATGAACTGCGGCGCCTGCTGGTGGGTGGCCATACGTCGATTCCACTGGACCTGACCCTGATTCCGCTGCGCTCGACCAGCGAGCAGAGCCTGAAAACCTTCCGCGCCCTGTTCATCAACCTGCTGCACATGCGCGAGATCACCGCAGCCAAGCTCAAGCAACTGTTCCTCGATGCATTCGAACACAGCCTGCGCTCAGGCAGCGTCGACTACATTGCCGCCTGCGAAGAAGCGTTCCGTGACGTACGACGGATGGAACAGGATTACAACTCGCTGGTGGCCGCCGGCCCATTGGTCGAGGCATTGGCCAATGGCGTCAAGCAACGCGACATCCTGCGCGGCAAGCTGCACCGCCTGTCGCCCTTGCTCGACTCGCTGCTCGGCACCTGGCAAGACTATTCCGGCGCCCGTAAGGAAGAGCTGGTGATCCAGGCCGAGCACTATCGCAGCGAACAGGACGCCCTGCAGAACGACCAGCGCGGCGGCACCCAGGAGCTGATGCGCCTGGAACGGGAAATCACCGGAATTCAGCGCTGGCTCGGTGAACTGTCGGTGCTCAAGCACCGCTTTGCCCTGGTCGACGATGTGCGCGTACTGGAACAACAGCTACTGGCTGCCAAGGATGCCCACGACGAGTTGGCCGGTGCCTTGGCGCAATCGCGCCAGTTCAGTGCCGAAGACCTGGAAGAGCGCCTGCGCGACCTGGAAAAACGCCTCAAATCGGTCAAGCAGCAACTCGACCATGCCGACAACAACAGCTATGCCCGCCTGCGCGAGGAGTTCTCGCAACAGGATGTCGAACGCCTGATGCGCCTGTTCAACAGCGCGCTGTTCAGCTTGCCCCTGGGCGAGCATGGCATCGCCCTGGACGACAACGACGCCTGGGTCAAATCGCTGGAAGCGATACTCGATGGCTTCAAGGGCGAGCGCTTCGAGGCGCCTGGGTTGTCCATCGATCTTTCGCACATCGAGCCACCGGCGTTGCAGGCCCTGGCCGACCGCGCGGCATTGCGCGACCAGAAGGAGCGCCTGGAAAAAGAGCTCAAGCAACTGAAAACCCAGCAGGCCGTGGCAGCCGACCGCGCGGCCAGCAAGACCCAGACCGAAGCCCTGTACCAGCAAGTGCTCGATGCCCAGAAGGCCCTGGAAGACTTCCGTCGCAGCCAGACCCTGAGCGCCGAAGAGCCAGAGAAAATGGAACAACTGGCGCAAATGGAAGCCGCCCAGGACGAGCTCAAGCGCTCCAGCGACGCCTTCACCGAGCGTGTCCAGCAGCTTTCCGCCAAGCTGCAATTGGTTGGCCGCCAGATTGCCGACCTGGAAGCCAAGCAACGTACTCTTGACGATGCCCTGCGTCGTCGCCAGTTGTTGCCCGCCGACCTGCCGTTCGGTACGCCGTTCATGGAGCCGGTCGACGATTCCATGGACAACCTGCTGCCGCTGCTCAACGACTACCAGGACAGCTGGCAGGGCCTGCTGCGCTGCGACGGGCAGATCGAGGCTCTGTATGCACAGGTGCGCCTTAAAGGTGTGGCCAAGTTCGACAGCGAAGATGATGTCGAGCGTCGCCTGCAGCTGTTGATCAACGCCTACAGCCACCGCCAGGAAGAAGCCCTGACCCTGGGCAAGGCGCGGCGCGCTGCTGTCACCGACATTGCCCGGACTTTGCGTAACATCCGCAGCGACTATGACAGCCTCGAACACCAACTGGCTTTGTTCAACCGCGAGATCAACAAGCGCCAGGTATCGAACCTGCAGAGCTTCCGTATCGTCCTGGCACCGAACAAGGAAGCGCTCAAGCACATCGACCAGATCATCCACAGTGCCGGCCAGTACGAAGAAGGCGAGACCCTGTCGGTGTTCGACCTGAACGCCAGTGCCGAGCAGGACAACAAGAACGAAGAGGCCAAGGAGTACCTTGCCCGCCTGGTGGCCGCCAACCATAACCAGTTGGGGCTCAAGGATCTGTTCGAACTGGCCTTCGAGATCACCAAGGTCAACGGCCAGCCGGTCATCCACACCGATATCGATGGCGCCGCCTCCAACGGCACCACCATGACCATCAAGGCGCTGACCAACATGTACCTGTTGCTGCACTTGATGGACCGCGACCTGGCTGGGCGTATTCGCCTGCCCTATTATCTGGACGAAGCCGCGGACATCGACGAACGCAACCAGGCTGCTCTGCTCGAAACCAGCTTGCAGCTGGGCTTTGTGCCGATCCTGGCCAGTGTGAAGCCACAGGTGTCGGCACATGTGGCGATCGACCTGGAAGGTGGTAGCGGGCCGAACGGCATTTACATCGACGAGGAGGATTGGAAGTACATTCGCCGCCATGACGAGGTGAAAGCCTTGGTCGAGAAGATCGAGGCTGAGACGGCTTGATTGGAAACCTGAAATAAAAAAGGCCGCGATTTTTCGCGGCCTTTTTATTTTTTGAAGGCCCTTTGGGCCTTGTGGGAGATTCTATGGTTCAGGGGAAGCTCTCAAGCAGCTTTTGACACGTATT
>CAZOEC010000220.1:0-4645 GCA_964578635.1 uncultured Pseudomonas sp. | reverse complement strand
TTGAGCAGCATATTGCCGAACGCCTTGATCTCGTCGGTGCTGCCGGTGGATGAGCCGCAGGCCACGCCCATACGGCCGTCCTTGATCGACTCGTCGCCGAGCAGGCCGGCATGTTCCAGCGCGCGTTCGGCGGCGTACACCACGAGTTTGGAGACCCGGCCCATGCTGCGGGTCTGCTTGCGGTTCCAGTGTTTGGGTTGCACGAAGTCATCCACCGGGCCGCCGAGGCGGGTGTTCAGCTCGCTGAACCTGTCCCACTCGTGCATATAGCGGATACCGCTCTTGCCGGCCCTGAAGTTCGCTTCAATCGTCGGCCAGTCGCTGCCCAGCGAGGTCACGCCGGCCATGCCGGTGACTACAACCCGTTTGCATCCGTTCATCAGCACAACCCACCGTTCACTGCGAGGACCTGGCGGGTAATGTAGGCCGCCTCCTCGGACATCAGAAAATTCACCGCGCCGGCCACTTCTTCCGGGGTGCCCATGCGGGCGGCCGGGACCATCTTGAGGATTTCCTCGATGGGCACATCGGCATCGAGGATCTCGGTGTCGATAAGCCCCGGTGCCACGCAGTTGACCGTGATCTTGCGCTTGCCCAGCTCGATCGCCAAGGCCTTGGCCGCGCCGATAATGCCGGCCTTGGAGGCGCTGTAGTTGACCTGGCCGCGGTTGCCGATCAGCCCGGACACCGAGGTGATGCAAACAATGCGCCCTGCCTTGCGCCGCCGCACCATAGGCATGGTCAGCGGGTGCAACACGTTATAGAAACCGTCCAGATTGGTGCGCATGACGATGTCCCAGTCCTCTTCGCTCAGCGCCGGGAAGGCTCCGTCGCGGGTCAGTCCGGCGTTGCACACGACACCGTAATAGGCACCGTGCTGCTCGACATCGGCCTCCAGCGCCGCGCGGCAGGCGGCGCGGTCGGAGACATCGAATTGCAGGATGCGCGCCTGCTGACCCATCTCGATGATCTGCGCCTGCACCGCCTCGGCTTCCTCGCGGCGGGCGCGGCAGTGCAGCACGATGTCATAGCCGCCCTTGGCCAGACGCAGGGCAATCGCCCGGCCGATGCCACGGCTGGAGCCGGTGACCAGAATGGTTTCGCTCATGGCTGCGTTCCTTGAAATTCTTCCTGAAGATAGCTGGCCACCTGGGGTGGACGAAATACGTTAAGCCGGGCCAGGGCCTCGATGCCGGGACCACGCAGCTGGCACTCGAACACGCCCATGCCGTTGTCATCCTGTAGCGAGCGGCTCGCATGGATATGCAGCTCGGCTCCGACCGGGAAGCGTTCGACATTGCATTCGTACTTGCGTGTGCCAAGCAGAAAGCCCAGCTCGACAGGCTCGCCGCGCAGGCGTGCCTGGCAGCCGGCGTAGGCGGCGACGCTCTGCGCCATCAGCTCGATGCCAACCCAGGCCGGCAGGCTGCCGTCCTCCAGGTTAAACAGGCCGCCGTTGCGGATGGTCAGTTGGGTCTCGATATCCTCATCGCCAAAGCGCAGCACCTGATCGATCAGGATCATGTCAGCGGCGTGGGGGATCAGTTCGGCGATTGGCCATTGGCTCATGGATGTTCTCCTGCTTCACCCGGCTCTTCACCCAGCTTTTCACCGAGAATCAGGCTGATATTGTTGCCGCCAAAGGCGAAGGAGTTGCTCATCAGCCGGCGTGGGCGACTGCTGCTCAGTTGCGTACCGGGCTGTACCAGATTCAGTGTCGGCAAGGCCGGGTCAGCCTGGCCATCCCACAGGTGTGGCGGTAGCAACTGCTCTGGGTTGTATTCGCTCAAGGTCAGCCAGCAGAAGGCGGCTTCCAGCGCACCGGCTGCGCCCAGGGTGTGGCCGACCATGGGCTTGTTGGAGGAGCAGGGCACGCCATGGGGGAAGACGGCCTGTACGGCCTGGCTTTCCATGGCGTCGTTGTGGGTGGTGGCAGTGCCGTGCAGGTTCAGATAGTCGACCTGATCAGCGCTGATCCCGGCCGCAGCCAGGGCCTTGGCCATGGCCGCCTGGGCGCCGAGACCATCGGGCTGCGGCGCGGAAATATGGTGGGCGTCGGAACAGGCGCCACCGCCAAGTAGGGCGATTGGTACGGCACTCCGGGGTACGCCACTGCGGGGGCCTGGCTCTCTGGTCAGAAGAAAGAGCGCCGCACCTTCGCCGATATTGATGCCGTGACGATTGACGGAAAACGGATTGCAACGTTCGGCCGAGACCGCTTCCAGGGCGGAAAAACCATTCAGGGTCAGCCGACACAGGCTGTCCACGCCGCCGCAGATCACCGCATCACACACGCCCAGGTTCAGCAGACGCTGCGCGCTAAGCAGCGCCCGCGCGCCCGAAGTACAGGCGGTGGAAATGCTAAAGCACGGCCCGCTCAGACCCAGCCAGTCGCTGAGAAAGTTCGCCGGTTCAGCCAGCTCCTGTTGCGCATAGTGATAGTGCGCCGGCAACTCGCCCTCTTTGAGGTAGGTGGCGATGCTCTGGCTGGCTTCCTCAATGCCCGAGGTGCTGGTGCCGAGTACCACGGCGATCCGCTCGGTGCCGAAACGGCTGATGGCGGCGCGCAGCTCAGGTTCGATCTCCAGTGCGGCCGCCAGTAGCAACTGGTTATTGCGGCTCGACGGATGGCCCGGCAGATCGGGTAAATCAGGCAGGCTGCCGGGCACAGCGCCGACAGTCAGTGCGCGCTCGGCTACCCAGCCGCTTTGCGCTTGCATACCGCTGCTATCGCCGGCAAACAGCGCCGTTGCCACCGCCTGCTTGCCTTGGCCGAGGGCGCAGTTAAGGCCCAGTGCGTTGAGGTAAACCGCCATCAGGGAATCTCATTATCGGCGAGGGCATAGACCCGGTAACTCAGCGCCTGGCCCTGGCTCAGGGTGAAATCCAGCGGCGCACGGTAGTCGATCAGCCAGTGCGGGTTAAGCCGGCGCTGACCGTCGGCCAGTTGCTGCCAGGCGTCCGGCGCATAGCTGGCGGGTAGCTTGTCGATTGGTGTAAGGGCGAATAGCAGGGCGGCGAACAGCTCCTGGGCTTCGCTATTGGGCGGTAGCAGGCCGTCGGCGCGCCACTGGCCATCCTCCAGCAGTTGCCGCGCCAGGGGTATGCCAAGGGGATCGAACAGCGACCAGCGCAGCGCCGCTTGTTCGGCCTGGACCACCAGCCACCAGGTCTGTTGATCCGTGCCTTGCTGGCGCTCAACGCGCAGCGCGGCGGGCAGTGGCGCGCCGAAGGTGGGTGCGGTCAGCGGTAGCGGCGTGCGGGCGGCGCAGGCGCTTAGCAGCAGGCAGAGACCGAGCAGGGCGATGCGTTTCATACAGGATTTGCCTCGAGCGGCTTACGCGCCACCACATTGACCAGGGTTTCATTGCGTTGGCCGACCGGCTTGGGCTTTAGCAGCCCCCAGCGTTCCAGCAGGCCGAAGTCCTTGGAGCGGCTCCACCACAGATAGGGGTAGGAGATGTTGCTGGCGGCGAACTCGAAGCCCTGGTCGCGCAGCATGGCCAGATAGCCTTCGGCGCTTTTCTGCACATGCATCGGGTGGCGGAACAGCCAGCGGATCACCCAGGTGTCGATGTAGTACTGGGTCGATTCGGCAAACAGCAGATAACCACCTGGCTTGAGCACGCGCCAGAATTCGGCCAGGGCCTGCTCCTGCTCTACCAGGTGATGGAAGGTCTGGTGGCAAAACAGCAGATCGACGCTGGCATCCGCCAGGTCGATGGCGGCGCAGTCGCTGGCGATCAATTGCACATCCAGGCCCAGGCGCTCGGCTTCGGCACGGGAGCAATCGAGGCTGTGCGGGTCGGCATCCAGGCCGATTATCCGCGCAGGCGCAAACGCCTCGGCGAGCAAGCCGAAGGACTTGCCCTGGCCGCAGCCGGCATCCAGCAGCACCGGCGCTTCTGGCAGCGGGCCGGCGAACAGGCCACGCAGGTCATTGATCGCCACGCGCAGCACATGGTGTTGCCAGACATGGCTCTGCAGAAACCAGAAACCGAAACGGGTTTCCTCGACGTAAGTGGCGGCCGGGTTGCTCATAAATATCCTTATTAACTAGTGGCGCAGAGTTCGGCTAGCACCCGCAGGCGTCGCTTGGGTTCGGCTACGTAAGGGTTGTTCTGGTCCCAGGCGTAGCCGGCGAGGATCGAGCTGATCATCCGGCGGATTTCTGGCTGGGCCTTTTCGAAATAGATCACGTCCTGGAAGCTGCCGTCGTACCAGCCCTCGACATACACGCGGAAGGTGTCGACGCCGCGCTTGAGTGGAATGGCGAATTCATTTTCCCAGTCCACCGTCTCGCCGCTTAGCTGACGGTGCAGCACGCCGGCGGCCATGCTTGCCGAGCGCATGGCGATGGTCACCCCGGAGCTGAACACAGGGTCGAGGAATTCCGCCGCGTTGCCGAGCAGTGCAAAGCCTGGGCCGTGCAGGGTTTTTACGTTGGCCGAGTAGCCGCCAATGGTGCGCGCCGGGGTGTCCCACACGGCGTTTTTCAGCACCTTGTGCAGGCTGGGGGTCTCTTCGATAAATTGCTTCAAGCAGGCGTCGAGATCTTCCGGGCGACCCTGATAGCGGGTGGCATCGGCCACCACGCCGACCGAGCAGCGGCCGTTGCTGAACGGGATGGTCCAGAACCACACAT
>CAZOEC010000219.1:0-4695 GCA_964578635.1 uncultured Pseudomonas sp. | reverse complement strand
CGCCAGTGCTAGCTTTGCGTACCGTCACTTATTGCACTGAAAACGAGGAGACCCCCCGGTAGCGCTGCTGCTCGAAACTGCGGTCGCGGATTTCACCCAGGCGGTTGAAAAACACTGCCCTGGCCAGCGCATTGCGCGCCTCGCCCTTGTTCAGGCCGGCATGCACGCGGCGGCGCAGTTCCACGCTTTGCAGCCAGTCCAGGATGAACAGCGTGCGCTCGATGCGGCCCAGCTCGCGGAGCGCCACGGCCAGGCCGTTCTGGCGTGGGTAGCTGCCGAGCTTTCGGAGCATCAGGGAGGCCGTCACCGTGCCCTGCTTGATCGAGGTGGCCAGCCGCAGGATTTCGTCCCAATGGGCGCGGACGTGCTTGATGTTGAGCGTGCCGCCGATCATGGGTTTCAGCGCGTCATAGGCGGCGTCGCCCTTCGGGATGTAGAGCTTGGTGTCGCCCAGGTCGCGGATGCGCGGCGCGAAGCGGAAGCCCAGGAGGTGCATCAGGGCGAAGACGTGATCGGTGAAGCCCGCCGTGTCGGTGTAATGCTCCTCGATCCGCAAGTCGGACTCGTGGTACAGCAGGCCGTCGAGCACGTAGGTCGAATCGCGCACGCCGACGTTCACGACCTTGGTGTGAAATGGCGCGTACTGGTCAGAAATGTGGGTGTAGAACGTCCGCCCTGGGCTGCTCCCGTATTTCGGGTTGATGTGGCCGGTGCTCTCGGCCTTGCTGCCGGTGCGGAAGTTCTGGCCGTCCGACGATGAGGTGGTGCCGTCGCCCCAGTGCTCGGCGAAGGGATGGCGGAACTGTGCGTTGACCAGATCGGCCAGCGCCGCCCCGTAGGTTTCGTCGCGGATGTGCCAGGCTTGCAGCCAAGCCAGCTTGGCGTAGGTCGTGCCGGGGCAAGACTCCGCCATCTTGGTCAGGCCCAGGTTGATCGCGTCGGCGAGGATCGTGGTCAGCAACAGGTTCTTGTCTTTGGCCGGGTCGCCCGATTTCAGATGCGCGAAATGCCGAGTGAAGCCCGTCCATTCGTCCACCTCCAGCAGCAGTTCGGTGATCTTGACGTGCGGCAGGATCATTGCCGTCTGGTCGATCAGCGCTTGGGCGGTGTCGGGTACCGCCGCGTCGAGCGGCGTGATCTTCAAGCCTGACTCGGTGATGATGGCGTCCGGCAGCTCGTTGGCCGTCGCCATACGGTTGACGGTGGCAAGCTGTGTTTCCAGCAGCGTCAGCCGGTCGTTCAGGTACCGGTTGCAGTCGGTGGCCACGGCCAGCGGCAATTCGCTGGCCTGCTTGAGGCTGGCGAATTTCGCGGGCGGCACCAGGTAGTCCTCGAAGTCCTTGAACTGGCGCGACCCCTGCACCCAGATGTCGCCGGAACGCAACGCGTTCTTCATCTCCGACAGCGCGCACAGTTCGTAGTAGCGCCGGTCGATGCCGGTGTCGGTCATGACCAGCTTCTGCCAGCGCGGCTTGATGAACTCGGTCGGCGCGTCGGCGGGCACCTTGCGGGCGTTGTCGCTGTTCATGCCGCGCAGCACCTCGATGGCGTCGAGCACGTCCTTCGCGGCGGGAGCGGCCCGCAGCTTGAGCACGGCAAGGAATTCCGGCGCGTAGCGGCGCAGCGTGGCGTAGCTTTCGCCGATGCGGTGCAGGAAATCGAAGTCCTCGGGCTGCGCAAGCTTCTGCGCTTCGGTGACGCTCTCGGCGAAGGCATCCCAGGACATGACGGCCTCGATGGCGGCGAACGGATCGCGGCCCGCCTGCTTGGCCTCGATCAGCGCCTGGCCGATGCGGCCGAACAACCGCACCTTGGCGTTGATCGCCTTGCCGGACGCCTGGAATTGCTGCTGATGCTTGTTCTTGGCGGCGTTGAACAGCTTGCCCAGGATGCGGTCGTGCAGGTCGATGATTTCGTCGGTGACGGTGGCCATGCCCTCGATGGCAAGCGCCACCAGGGTGGCATAGCGTCGCTGCGCCTCGAACTTGGCCAGGTCGGCGGGCGTCATCTGGCCACCCTCACGGGCGATCTTGAGCAGGCGGTTCTGGTGCACCGACCGCTCGATGCCAGAAGGCAGGTCGAGCGCCTGCCACGCTTTGAGGCGTTCGATGTGTTCCAGCATGTGCCGCGAATTCGGTTTGACGGGCGATTGGCGCAGCCAGGCCAGCCAGGTCGTTTTGCCGTTGTCCCGACGCTTGAGCAGATCGTCGAGGCGGCGGCGATGCGCGTCCGACAGCGGTTCGGCCAAGGCATCGTAGATGCGCCGGTTGGCGCGGGTGATTGCTTCGGCGCTCGCCCGCTCGACGGCGTTGAGGGCAGGCAGAATGACCGACTGCTGCCGCAGGTGCTCGATCAAGGTGCTGGCCAGCACGATGCCCTTGTCGGTCTGCAAGGCCATCTCGGTCAGCAACTGGACGGCCTGCCGGTAGTGGCCCATGGTAAAGGGCTGGAAGCCGAACACCGTTTGCAGTTCGACCAGGTGCTCGCGCCGGGTCTGCTCCCGCTGCCCGTATTCGTCCCAGCTTTCGACGCTGACCTTGAGCTGGTCGGCGACCAGTTTCAACAAGGGCGGAAACGGCGGCTCATCGACGCCCAGGATGACACCAGGAAAGCGCAGGTAACAGAGCTGCACGGCGAAGCCCAGCCGGTTGGCCGGGCCGCGCCGCTGCCGGATGATGGAGAGGTCGGTTTCGCTGAACGTGTAGTGACGGATCAACTCATCCTTGGTGTCCGGCAACGCCAGCAGGCTTTCGCGCTCGGCGGCGGACAGGATTGAACGACGTGGCATATTTACTGATCCGTTCTCAAGTATTGATACAGGGTTTCGCGACTGATTCCGAATTCACGAGCCAGCTTGGTCTTTTGCTCGCCAGCCTCGACACGTTGGCGCAGTTCGGCAATACGCTCAGACGACAGGGATTTCTTCCTGCCACGGTAGGCCCCGCGCTGCTTGGCGAGCGCGATGCCCTCGCGCTGCCGCTCGCGGATCAAGGCGCGTTCGAACTCGGCGAACGCGCCCATTACCGACAGCATCAGGTTCGCCATCGGCGAGTCCTCGCCGGTGAAGGTCAAATGCTCCTTAAGGAACTCGATGCGTACGCCGCGCTGGGTGAGGCCCTGCACCAGGCGGCGCAGGTCGTCGAGGTTGCGCGCCAGACGATCCATGCTGTGCACCACGACCGTGTCGCCTTCGCGCACGAAGGCGAGCAGCCGTTCCAGTTCGGGCCGCCGTGTGTCCTTGCCCGACGCCTTGTCGGTGAACACTTTATCCACCTGGATCTGTTCGAGCTGCCGTTCTGGGTTCTGGTCGAAGCTGCTGACGCGGACGTAACCGATGCGCTGACCGTGCAAGGTATCCTCCTGAGGGAAATGTGTCAGGAAGAAATCTATGACCCTTGACGGCGCATGTCAATCAATTCGGAAGGCAACTCTATTCTGACGATTTAGCGCCGGATGGTCTGACGCCAAGTTAGGGTATGCCTCAATCTGACGGTAGCGAGTCGCAGGCGTTCGGATCGGCATCGGTTTCGTTCCCTGTCTTGGCACGCGCTTCGAAGCGTTGATAACACTCCAACCCGCAGAAGTGCTCGACGTATTCCGCGCCTTCCGGGGTGAAGGCGGCATCGAGCGGGATTTCCTTGCAGCACACGCAGCAACTGGTGGTGGTCGAGTCACTTGCATTCATGGTGGCACCCCTCCATTGACTGACGAAGACGGCGAATGCCGCCGCCGGCATTGGCTTCGCGAACAGGAAGCCTTGTCCTGTGTCGCAGTCCGCTTGTCGCAATAGATCAAGACTCGCCGATGTTTCCACGCCTTCAGCCACCACATCCATGCCCAGCCCGTGCGCAAGCTGAATCACGGTGTGCACGATGGTTTGGTCGCGGCGGTCGTTGGCGAGCCCGGCGACAAACGATTGGTCGATCTTGAGCGTGCTGATTGGGCAGCACTTCAGATGTTGCAGACAGGAATACCCCGTCCCGAAGTCATCGGCGGCGAAGCGCACACCGATCTGCCGCAAGGCGTCCAGGGCGGGGAAGATCGCCGGATCACCAAACGCGACCGATTCGGTCAGCTCGATTTCGAGATACTCGGCGGGCAACTCGGCATCAGCCAGCACGCCCTTTACCCACCCGTCGAAGTCCGGTCCCACTTGGCTCGCCGAAACATTGACGGCCAGCCGGAACGGTCGCCATGCCAGCATTCGCCAGTCACGCATCTGGCGGCAGGCTTCGCCCAGCACCCAAGCGCCGATTTCAGGCATCAGGCCGGACGATTCGACCACGGGCAGGAACTGGCCCGGTGGCAATAGTCCAAGCGTCGGATGACGCCAGCGCAACAGGGCTTCCGCGCCGACAATCCCACCACTGCGCAGATCGACGACGGGCTGGTAGTGCAGTTCAAGCTGCCCGCGCTCGACCGCTTGGGCCAGTTCCGGCGTCGTCCATCCATCCGGCCGGAAAGCGCTCATTCTCTTTCCCTGAATGCCCGCAACGCCCGCGACAGGGACAGAAGGAACAGGCCGGTCAAACCGAGCGCCGCGATGACCCAATGCTCGCCGAGGAAAGCACCGGCGGTTGTGCCGGCCAGCACGACAGCGAGGATGGGCAGGTGGCAGGGGCAAGTCAGCACAGCCAGTCCGCCCCACAGGTAGCCGGTGATCGGTTTGTGCGTCTCGGACGGCAAGCGCTCGGG
>CAZOEC010000218.1:0-4835 GCA_964578635.1 uncultured Pseudomonas sp. | reverse complement strand
AGGCGTCCAGCAGCTCCATGTACTTGCCGACCATGGCGATGGTGACTTCGTGCTCCGGATTCAGCTTGGCGTCAACGACACGGTCCCACTCGGACAGATCGGCACCGCCGCATTCCAGGCCGAAGCGCTCGACGACGAAATCATCCAGACCCTGGGCATGCAGCACGCCCGGGATCTTGTAGATGGTGTCGACGTCTTCCAGGGAAATCACCGCACGCTCTTCAACGTTGGTGAACAGCGCGATCTTGCGGCGCGAGGAGATGTCGATCGGGTGGTCGGAGCGGCAGATCAGCACGTCCGGCTGCAGGCCGATGGAGCGCAGCTCTTTCACCGAGTGCTGGGTCGGCTTGGTCTTGGTCTCGCCGGCGGTGGCGATATAGGGCACCAGGGTCAGGTGCATCAGCATGGCGCGCTTGGCACCCACTTCAACACGCAGCTGGCGGATGGCTTCGAGGAACGGCTGCGACTCGATGTCACCGACCGTGCCGCCGATCTCGACCATGGCCACGTCGGCGTCGCCAGCACCCTTGATGATGCGGCGCTTGATCTCGTCGGTGATATGCGGAATGACCTGAATGGTCGCGCCCAGGTAATCACCACGGCGCTCGCGGCGCAGCACGTCTTCGTAGACGCGACCAGTGGTGAAGTTGTTGTTCTGGGTCATGGTGGTGCGGATAAACCGCTCGTAGTGGCCCAGGTCGAGGTCGGTCTCAGCGCCGTCGTGGGTGACGAACACCTCACCGTGCTGGAACGGGCTCATGGTGCCCGGATCGACGTTGATATAGGGATCCAGCTTGAGCATGGTGACCTTCAGGCCCCGCGCCTCCAGGATAGCCGCCAATGAAGCCGAGGCGATGCCTTTCCCCAATGAAGAAACAACACCACCCGTGACGAATATGTAGCGCGTCATGAAAAACCCTAGAAGTCTGCGTTTAAGCGGTCAGTGCCGCCGGGGAAAGCGAAGGAATAGCGAAGCGGCTCTCTGCGATGCACTGCAATGAGCTAGCCCTGCCGATTCCCAGGGGAGTCGACAAAAGCTCTAGTAAGACGGGAGCGTAGTCTACCGGAAAGGCCTTAGCAGCTCAAACCTTGATCACTCCTGCCGGCTGCCAATGCAATTGCCAGCTGCCGTCGGCTGCCCCCTGCATACCCGTCAGGTTGGCGATCGCCACCACCTGGTTATCCAGACGCAGCAACGGCAGGCGATCGCGGGCAAAAGCCGGCACGCGCAACTCGTTGAACAGACGCTTGAGATCGCGATGCCCGCGCCCCGGCAAGAAAATCTGCTCGCCGCCCCGGCGATAGCCCAACTGCCAATCGCCCGCAGGCAAGATGCCATCAATGCGCACCTGCCCATTCCCCGGCAATACCAGCTGCTGATTACCTTGCACCGCCGCATGGACCGGCACCGGCGCGCACAGCCAGTCGCCGGCCAACCACCACAGCCGCTCATCACTGCGGCGCAGCTCCCCCGCCGCCAGCTTCCAGACTGGCGCAGCATCCACTGCCGCATCACGCAGCGCCTGCCAGCCGGCCCAGTGCTCGCTATCCGGCATCGCCGTCAGCGGGCGCAGCCAATAACGCAGGGCATTGCGCTGACGGGGCTCACTCAGATGGCGCAGCGCAGGCAATGCCAGGCTCGGCAAGCCCAGCCAGGCAAACTCGCCCGGCACCCCGGCGGCCGCCACGTCCTGCTGCGCCAGCTCATCGAGCAACTGCCCTGCCTCGCTCAGGTGCGCAGCGCTGCGCGCCATATTCGCCGAGGCCTGCGGCCAGCGCCCGAGCAACGCAGGCATCACCTGACGACGCAGGTAATTGCGCGAGAAGTGCTCATCGGTATTTGAAGGATCTTCAACCCAGGTCAGCTTGTGCTCATGGGCATAGGCCAGCAGCTCATCGCGCGAGCAATTGAGCAGCGGCCGAACCAGCCGCCCCGCGCCCAGCGCTCGACTCGCCGGCATGGCCGACAAACCCTGCACCCCGGCACCGCGCAACAGGCGAAACAACAGGGTTTCGGCCTGATCATCACGATGCTGCGCGGTCAGCAGCACCTCGCCGGCACCGAGACGGGCCGCAAAAGCTGCGTAGCGGGCGTCACGCGCCGCCTGCTCCAGGCTCGCCCCCGCAGCCACCTGCACATATTCAACCTGCAACGGCACGGACAAGGCCGCGCACAGCTCACGACAATGGGCCGGCCAGGCATCGGCCGCAGCCTGCAGGCCGTGATGGATATGCATAGCGGAAAGTGGCGGCAACGCCTCGCGCTGCGCGAGGCTGGCCAGCAGGTGCAGCAGCACCGTGGAATCCAGGCCGCCGGACAGGGCAACACACCAGCCCGGGGCGCTACGCCAGGGCCGCAGGGCATCACGCAGACGACTATGCAGAGGAATCATCGGCCAAGCTTAAAACAACAACGGGCCCGAAGGCCCGTTGTATGCGCAGCTGCTGAGCAATCAGGCAATCCCGTAGCTCATAAGACGCTCGTAGCGACGCGCCAGCAACTCGGTAGTGTCGAAGGTCTTCAGGTTGTCCAGCTGAGCCCGCAGCGCCTGACGCACTGCTTCCGCGGCAGCGGCCGGGTCGTTGTGGGCACCGCCGAGGGGCTCACCGATCACCTGGTCGACAATACCCAGCCCCTTCAGGCGCTCGGCGGTAATACCCATGGCCTCGGCCGCATCGGGTGCCTTATCGGCGGTCTTCCACAGAATCGAGGCACAACCTTCCGGTGAGATCACCGAATAGGTGGAGTACTGCAGCATATTCAGCTGATCGCAAACGCCGATGGCCAGTGCACCGCCGGAACCACCCTCGCCAATTACGGTGGCGATGATCGGGGTTTTCAGCCGTGCCATCACCCGCAGGTTCCAGGCAATGGCCTCGCTCTGCCCACGCTCTTCGGCGTCGATACCCGGATAGGCACCCGGGGTGTCGATAAAGGTCAGGATCGGCATCTGGAAGCGCTCTGCCATCTCCATCAGGCGGCAGGCCTTGCGATAACCCTCAGGGCGCGGCATGCCAAAGTTGCGCCGGACCTTCTCGCGCACTTCGCGGCCTTTCTGGTGACCGATGACCATCACCGGCTCACCATCCAGACGCGCCACACCGCCAACAATCGCCGCGTCATCGGAGAAATGCCGATCACCGTGCAGTTCGTCGAACTCGGTGAAGATGTGCTGCAAGTAATCTAGGGTATAGGGACGGCGCGGATGACGCGCCAGCTTGGCGATCTGCCAGCTGGTCAGATTGCCGAAAATGCTTTCGGTCAGAGAGTTGCTCTTGTCCTGCAGACGCGCAATCTCGTCGCTGATATTGATCGAGTTGTCGCTACCGACCAGGCGAAGCTCTTCGATCTTGGCTTGCAGGTCGGCGATCGGCTGTTCGAAATCGAGAAAATTCGGGTTCATAGTCATCCGTCTTGCGTCGACGGCCAAGTGGCCGGGGAGCTGTATCCGTTTCGCGCCCTACCTTATAGCAGCAGGCGCATTCAGGTCGACACCGGGCTGCAGAGAAATCGGCAGCACCCAGCGGTGTCCTCACTGACAAGCGAGGCCGGGGCCCCGCAAATCAGCGGTAGTGCAAAAAGACGTTGTCGCGGCCGAACTGGTCACGCAATGTCTGAATCAGGCTGTCTGCCGGCTCGATTCGCCAGCCCTCGCCAAACTGCAACTGAGCCTTGGCATCCGCACCACTGTAGTCGACGGTGATCGGGCAGGCCCCACGATGACGCCCGCAGAGCTCGGCCAGCCAACGCAGGCGGTCGCCCTTCAGCGCATCGCTGGCGACCCGCAGGCGCAGACTGTCGGCCAGCCCGGTACGCGCCTCCTCCAGGCTCATCACCCGCTTGGCACGCAGACGCAGGCCACCGGAGAAGTCGTCGTTGCTGACCTCGCCTTCCACCACCACCAGGGCATCGGTCTGCAGCAGGGCCTGGGCACTGTTGAAGGCTTCGGCAAACAGCGAGGCCTCGATCCGCCCGGAGCGGTCATCGAGGGTGATAAAGCCCATCTTGTCGCCCTTCTTGTTCTTCATCACCCGCAGGTTGATCACCAGACCGGCGACCGTCTGATCGCCACGGGCCGGCTTGAGATCGATGATCCGCTGACGGGCAAAGCGGCGCACCTCGCCCTCGTATTCGTCAATCGGGTGGCCGGTGAGGTACAGACCCAGGGTGTCCTTCTCGCCCTTGAGACGCTCCTTGAGCGTCAGCTCACGGGCGCGCAGATGATTAAGGTAAACATCCGCTTCGGCATCGGCGAAGACCCCGCCAAACAGGTCCATATGGCCGCTGTCGTGGCTGCGCGCGGTCTGCTCGGCCGCCTGCACCGCCTCTTCCATGGCCGCCAGCAGCACCCCACGATTGCGGTCGATATTGGCCTTGTAGGCCTTCAGCTCTTCATGGAAGTGTGGCCCCAGGCGATCCAGCGCGCCGCTACGGATCAGCGCTTCGAGGGTGCGCTTGTTGATGCGTTTGAGGTCGACCCGCGAACAGAAATCGAACAGATCCTTGAACGGCCCTTCCTGGCGCGCCTCGACTATGGCCTCCACTGGCCCCTCGCCGACACCCTTGATCGCCCCCAGGCCGTAGACGATCCAGCCGCCGTCGTTGACCGTGAATTTGAACTCGGAGATGTTCACATCCGGCGCATCGAGGCGCAGCTTCATGCTGCGGCACTCCTCGATCAGGGTGACCACCTTGTCGGTGTTGTGCATATCCGCCGACAGCACCGCGGCCATAAAGGCGGCCGGGTGGTGAGCCTTCAACCAGGCGGTCTGATAGGAGACCAGGCCATAGGCGGCGGAGTGGGATTTGTTGAAGCCGTAACCGGCGAACTTTT
>CAZOEC010000217.1:0-4878 GCA_964578635.1 uncultured Pseudomonas sp. | reverse complement strand
TCCACCTTGAGCAGGTTGTGCACGGTCAGGCCGTACTTCAGGCAGTGCACGCCGCCGGCGTTCTCGGCGACGTTGCCGCCGATCGAACAGGCAATTTGCGAGGACGGGTCGGGCGCGTAGTACAGACCGTAGGGGGCGGCAGCCTGGGAGATCGCCAGGTTGCGCACACCGGGCTGAACCCGGGCGAAACGTCCGGCCGGGTCGATCTCGAGAATCTTGTTGAAGCGCGCCAGCACCAGCAGGATGCCCTGCTCCAGCGGCAGCGCACCGCCGGACAGACCGGTACCGGCCCCGCGCGCCACCACCGGCACGCCACGCCGATGGCAGATCTGCAACAGGCTCTGCACCTGCTCCAGGCGCTCGGGCAGCACCACCAGCAGTGGCGTGGTGCGGTAGGCCGAGAGGCCGTCGCACTCGTAGGGTTTGAGGTCTTCCGGGCTGTGCAGCACGTCCAGATCGGGGAGCTGGGCGCGCAACTCGGCCAGCAGGGCTGGCTTGTCGACCCGGGGCAGCGGGCCGTCGACACGCTCGTCGTACAGAATGCTCATGGCAGGCTCTTTCAGGCAGCGTCGTTCTTGTTAGAGAGTCCGGGGCAGCGCGTGACCCGGTACTGGTGTGCCGGCATGTTTAGCCCTGCCCATCTTCGCCGTCCATTCTTCGAGCATCTGGTCCTACCAGTTATTTTCACCAGGCTTTTGCTGCCTACCTGCTGCAAGCCTTATAAATCAAGGCGAACTGACCTATATTGGCCAGGCCAATGGAAACCCGCATAAATTGGTACTACCAGTTAAACGAGGTCCGCTTATGACAGCATCAGGGACGCCACGCCGCCAGGTCAGCGATGTGGTCGCGGAAAAGATCGAACGTCTGATCGTCGATGGCGTGCTCAAGGTCGGCCAGCCCCTGCCCTCGGAACGCCGCCTGTGCGAGAAGCTCGGCATCTCCCGTTCGGCGCTGCGCGAGGGACTCAAGGCGCTGCGCGGGCGCGGCATTATCGAAACCGCCCAGGGCCGCGATTCGCGGGTGGCCAACCTCAACGGCGCGCGCGATGCCAGCCCGCTGATGCACCTGTTCAGCTCGCAACCGCGCACCCTGTTCGACCTGCTGGAAGTACGCGCCCTGCTGGAAGCCGAGTCGGCACGCCTGGCGGCCCTGCGCGGCACCGAGGCGGATTTCGTCCTGCTGACCCGCCGCTACGAGGAAATGCTCGCTGCCCACGCCCAGCCGGAGGGTTTCGAACCCCACGAACATGCGCGCCTGGACCACGCCTTCCACCTGGCAATCTGCGAGGCTTCGCATAACCCGGTGCTGCTGCACACCCTGCAATCGCTCACCGACCTGATGCTCAGCACGGTGTTTGCCTCGGTCAACAACCTCTATCACCGGCCGTTGCAGAAGCGCCAGATCGACCGCCAGCACACGCGGCTCTACCACGCCGTGATCGAACGCCTGCCGGAACAGGCGCAACGGGCGGCCCGCGACCATATCAACAGCATCCGCGACAACCTCAGGGACATCGAGCAGGAAGAACAGCGCCTGGTGCGCGCGACCATGCGTCTGGAGGGCTGGTCATAGCAGGGTAGCCGGATGACGGCAGCGGCCATGCTAGACTCGCGCGCTTCCAGTCCATGGTGATTGCCTGCCGTGCCCCACACCGCCCTCGCCCATCCGCCCCGCTGGCTGACCGCCGGCCAGTTGCACCCCGCGCCCGCCGCGGCCGTGCGCGATTGGTTGTTCAATGAAGATTCGCTGACCCGGCGGCTGACCGCCCTGTCCCACCAGGGTTTCAGCGTCACCCCACTGCAGGAAGGCTGGCAGCCGCTGCGCCGCGATGAATGCAGCGCCCTCGGCGTGGCCCCGGGCAGCCAGGGCTGGGTGCGCGAGGTGTACCTGCGCGGCCATGGCCAGCCCTGGGTATTCGCCCGCAGCGTGGCGGCCCGCAGTGCCCTGCAAGGCTCCGGGCTGAACCTGGCGGAGCTGGGCAGCCGTTCCCTCGGCGAACTGCTGTTCAGCGACCGCGCCTTCGACCGCGGCGCAATGCAGGTCTGTCGCTACCCGGCCGCCTGGCTGCCCGCCGAGGCCTGCGCCGAACGCCTGTGGGGGCGACGCTCCTGCTTCAGTCGCGGCGCGCTCGGCGTGCTGGTGGCCGAGGTGTTTCTGCCGGCGTTCTGGGGCGCGGCGGGTATCGAGCCGTAGGATGGGGCGGGCCGCGTAGGTTGAGCGCAGCGATACCCATCACCTGTGCCCCTGATGGGTTACGCCGCTACGCGGCTAACCTACGCGGCCCGACCCATCCTACGCATCGCCCGATCGCGCGCCGACTCCGTATAATCCGCCGCAACCCGCACGGAGACGCGCCCGATGTACACCCGCCTGCTGAAATCGCTGAATCGCCTGCACCCACGCACCTGGGACTTCGTCCAGCTGATGCGCCTGGACAAGCCCATCGGCATCTACCTGCTGTTGTGGCCAACGCTGTGGGCGCTGTGGGTGGCGGCCGAGGGCGTGCCGAGCGCGAAGAACCTGTTTATCTTCGTCTTCGGGGTGATCCTGATGCGCGCCGCCGGCTGCGTGATCAACGACTACGCCGACCGTAACTTCGACGGCCACGTCAAACGCACCCAGGCCCGTCCCCTGGCCAGCGGCAAGATCCAGCCGCGCGAGGCGCTGATCCTGTTCGCCGTGCTGGTGGCAGCCAGCTTCGTACTGGTGCTGTTTACCAACGCCACCACCATCTGGCTGTCGTTCGGCGGCCTGGCCCTAGCCGCCTGCTACCCCTTTATGAAGCGCTACACCTTCTATCCGCAGGTGGTGCTGGGTGCGGCCTTCTCCTGGGGCATGCCGATGGCCTTCACCGCCGAGACCGGCGAGCTGCCGGCCGAAGCCTGGCTGCTGTATATCGCCAACCTGCTGTGGACCGTGGCCTACGACACCTACTACGCCATGGCCGACCGCGACGACGACCTGAAGATCGGGGTGAAATCCACCGCCATCCTGTTCGGCGATGCCGACCGCCTGATCATCGCCAGTCTGCAGGGCCTGGCCCTGCTCTGCCTGTTGCTGGCCGGCGCGCGCTTCGAACTGGGTATCTGCTTCCACCTCGGCCTGGCCGTGGCCGCCGCCTGTTTCGCCTGGGAATACCAGAAGACCCGCAACCGCAAACCCATGGCCTGCTTCAACGCCTTTCTGCACAACCACTGGGCCGGCCTGGCGATCTTTGTCGGTATCGTGCTGGACTACGCCTTGCCAGGGTAGGGTGCAGGAGGGCTCGTGCCGCGCGCCTGTCATATCACTGCAATAATTCCGTTATCTAATGCAGTGCATTACAGCGAGATGACCCCGAGGCTTGACCATGGTTGGCAAGAACATCCTGATCGTCGACGACGAAGCACCGATCCGTGAAATGATCGCCGTGGCCCTGGAAATGGCCGGCTACGAGTGCCTGGAAGCGGAGAATACCCAGCAGGCCCACGCCATCATTGTCGACCGCAAACCCGATCTGATCCTGCTCGACTGGATGCTCCCCGGCACCAGCGGCATAGAACTGGCACGCCGGCTCAAACGCGACGAGCTGACCGGGGATATCCCGATCATCATGCTCACCGCCAAGGGCGAAGAGGACAACAAGATCCAGGGCCTGGAAGTGGGGGCCGATGACTACATCACCAAGCCCTTCTCCCCTCGCGAACTGGTGGCGCGCCTGAAGGCCGTCCTGCGCCGCGCCGGGCCGACCGACAGCGAGGGGCCGATCGAAGTCGGCGGCCTGCTGCTCGACCCGGTCAGCCACCGTGTCACCATCGACGGCAAACCCGCCGAGATGGGCCCCACCGAATACCGCCTGCTGCAGTTCTTTATGACCCACCAGGAACGCGCCTACACCCGCGGCCAGCTGCTCGATCAGGTCTGGGGCGGCAATGTGTATGTCGAGGAACGCACCGTCGACGTGCATATCCGCCGCCTGCGCAAGGCCCTCGGCGAGGTCTACGAGAACCTGGTGCAGACTGTGCGCGGCACCGGCTATCGTTTCTCCACCAAGAGCTAAGACAGTTTAGGATGCCTGGAGGTCGCTTAGCCGACCTGCATAAAGGATTGCTTGGCGGATGAGTTCTAATTGAATCAAGACTGGCGCGCGCCCCTGATACGTCGTTTGCTGCTGCTGATTGCAGCCTGCCTGCTGCTCGGCCTGATCACCGGCGAGTACGGCTGGTCCATGGCCCTGGGCCTGGCCGTCTACCTCGGCTGGCACCTGCAGCAGCTGCTGCGTCTGCACAAATGGCTGCGTACCCGCAAGGGCGACGAGCCGCCGCCCGACGGCTACGGCCTGTGGGGCGAGGTGTTCGACAATATCTATCACCTGCAACGCCGCGACCAGAAGGCCCGCGGCCGCCTGCAGGCGGTGATCGACCGGGTGCAGGAGTCCACCGCCGCCCTCAAGGACGCGGTGATCATGCTCGACAGCGACGGCAACCTGGAATGGTGGAACCGCGCAGCGGAAACCTTGTTGGGCCTGAAAACCCCACAGGACAGCGGCCAGCCAGTCACCAACCTGGTGCGCCACCCTCGCTTCAAGGAGTACTTCGAACAGGAGAACTACCTCGAACCGCTGGAGATCCCTTCGCCGATCAACGACCGCCTGCGCGTACAACTGCACATCACCCGCTACGGCAACAACGAGCACCTGATGCTGGTACGCGACGTCACACGCATCCATCAGCTCGAGCAGATGCGCAAAGACTTCATCGCCAACGTTTCCCATGAATTACGCACACCCCTGACGGTGATTTGCGGCTACCTGGAAACCCTGCTCGACAACGTCGAGGACGTGAACCCGCGCTGGAGTCGCGCCTTGCAGCAAATGCAGCAGCAAGGCGGGCGCAT
>CAZOEC010000216.1:0-4929 GCA_964578635.1 uncultured Pseudomonas sp. | reverse complement strand
TCGATGCCGCCCTCCTCGCCGGGTGCGCCGTCGTGGTCGAGGATGCGCTGGATCCACTCGCGGCGGGTGTCGCGGTCCGGGCAGTTGGCCATGATCGCGGCATCCTTGAGCGGGATGCACACCTGGTAATAGAAGCGGTTGGCGACCCAGCCCTGGATCTGTTCGCGGCTCGCCGTGCCTGCGTACATGGCCCGGTGAAAGGGGTGATGGATATGGTAGTAAGCGCCCTTGGCGCGCAGCGCCTGCTCGAATTCGGCGGGGCTCATGGCGGTCTGGCTCATCATGGCTCTCCGGTGCGCAGCGCGCACCCTACAAATTGATGCTCATACCGTCCCAGGCGACGTCGACGCCATGGGCCGCGAGTTGCGCGCGCTCGGGGGAGTCGACATTGAGAATCGGGTTGGTGTTGTTGATATGGATAAGGATCTTGCGGCTGGCCGGTAGGCCATCGAGCACCTCGAGCATGCCGCCGGGGCCGCTCTGCGGCAGATGGCCCATCTCGCTGCCGAGCTTGTCGCCCACCCCGCAGTGACGCATTTCGTCGTCGCGCCACAGCGTGCCGTCTACCAGCAGACAATCGGCGCGGCGCATCCAGGCCAGCAACGCCTCGTCCACCTGGCCCAGGCCCGGAGCATAGAACAGCGTGCTGCCGCTGCGCCGGTCCTCGACGAACAGGCCGATATTGTCACCGGGGTGCGGGTTGCCACGGTGCGGCGAATAAGGCGGCGCGCTGCTGCGCAGGGCAATGGCGGTGATCGACAGGTTCGGGCAAGTCGGAATGCTGAACGGCACCCCGCCCAGTTCGATCAGCTGATGCTGCAGGCCACCATTCCAGTGGTCGAGCATATTGAACAGCGGAAAGCCGCTGGTCAGATCCTGGTGCACCATCTCGGTACACCAGACCTTGTGCGGGCAGCCTTCGCGCAGGGTCAACAGCCCCGTGCAGTGATCGATCTGGCTGTCCAGCAGGATGATTGCGCCAATCGCCGTATCACGCACCTTGCGGGCCGGCTGCAGCGCCGGGAAGGCTTCGATCTGGGCGCGGATATCGGGCGAGGCATTGCACAGTATCCAGTTGACCCCGTCGTCGGACAGGGCAATGGACGACTGGGTGCGCGGCTGCGCGCGCAGGCTGCCATCGCGTACGCCGCGGCAGTTATGGCAATTGCAGTTCCACTGGGGGAAACCGCCGCCGGCGGCGGAACCGAGAATCTGGATATGCATGGGAAATTCCGGGTAGATGCCCCGACAGAGCCGGGGCAAGGCGGATCAACGATTGGCGAAGTACATGGTGACTTCGAAACCAATGCGCATATCGGTGAAGGCGGGTTTAGTCCACATGGCGCGGTCCTCTTCTTATCAAAACCGGCGAATTCCGGTAGTGCTAGTTATGCACCGGAGCGGCGCACGACTAAATGGTACTTTGGGAGTAAGTCGGCCGAGCATTGGTAGGAGCCCGACCGACCGGCCTTCCGCAGCAGTCTGCAGCCAGAAAACTGTAACCCCTGCCCGCCTGGCAACAGACGGGAATATGTAGCCAAACATGTACCCCAGGCACCGTTACCACTGTGCCATCACCCCTCACCCACCGGCCTGCGCCGCGCTGGGCAGAACGCGGCGCAATAAAAAGGCTATGTACCCGTTAACTGTTGCAAGCAGCTTTCGTAGGGTGGGTTAGCCGCGTGTGGGGATTGCCAAGCATCACATCACCCGGCACGCGGCGTAACCCACCAACGGCGCAACGCGTTCCATTGGCTGGTGGATTACGCGCCGCGCCACTTTCGCGGGTGGATTTTCGGACGGTGTTACGGCGTCGCTAACCCACCCTACGAATCAGCGCACTCTAGACATCATCTTGCGGTTCACAGGCTTCAGCACATAACGGGTACATAGCCAAAATAAAAAACGCGGCCGAAGCCGCGTTGCGAGAGTGATTTGCTGCCGTTTATCAGGCCGCTGCGGCCTGCTGCAAATCCTGCCCTGAGGGCCTATCGCAGGGAGAAGCCGGCACGCTGGAGCGAACGTGCCGGGGAGCAAACAGCAATCAGAAGAAGCCCAGCGGGTTGATGTCGTAGCTGATCAGCAGGTTCTTGGTCTGCTGGTAGTGGTCGAGCATCATCTTGTGGGTTTCGCGGCCGACGCCGGACTTCTTGTAGCCACCGAAGGCGGCGTGCGCCGGGTACAGGTGGTAGCAGTTGGTCCACACGCGACCGGCCTTGATCGCCCGGCCCATGCGGTAGGCGCGGTTGATGTCGCGGGTCCACAGGCCGGCACCCAGGCCGAACTCGGTGTCGTTGGCGATGGCCAGGGCTTCGGCTTCGTCCTTGAAGGTGGTGATGCTCACCACCGGGCCGAAGATTTCTTCCTGGAACACGCGCATCTTGTTGTTGCCCTTGAGTAGGGTCGGCTGGATGTAGTAACCGCTGGCCAGGTCGCCTTCCAGGCGCTCTGCCGCGCCGCCGGTGAGCAGCTCGGCCCCTTCCTGCTGGGCGATTTCCAGGTAGCTCAAGATCTTGTCGTACTGCTGCTCGGAAGCCTGGGCCCCGACCATGGTTTCGGTGTCGAGCGGATTGCCGCGCTTGATCACCTTGATCTTCTTCATCACCTCGACCATGAAGGCGTCGTAGATGGATTCCTGCACCAGGGCCCGCGATGGGCAGGTGCACACTTCGCCCTGGTTGAAGAAGGCCAGTACCAGGCCTTCGGCGGCTTTTTCGATAAAGGCCGGCTCGGCGTTCATGATGTCTTCGAAGAAGATGTTCGGCGACTTGCCGCCCAGTTCCACGGTCGACGGAATGATGTTCTCGGCGGCGCACTTGAGGATGTGCGAGCCGACCGGGGTGGAACCGGTAAAGGCGATCTTGGCGATGCGCTTGCTGGTGGCCAGGGCCTCACCGGCTTCGCGGCCGAAACCCTGCACCACGTTGAGCACGCCCGGCGGCAGCAGGTCGCCGATCAGTTCCATCAGTACGGTGATCGACAGCGGGGTTTGCTCCGCCGGTTTGAGCACGATGCAGTTACCGGCGGCCAGGGCCGGCGCGAGTTTCCAGGCGGCCATCAGCAGCGGGAAGTTCCACGGAATGATCTGCCCGACCACGCCCAGCGGCTCATGGAAGTGATAAGCAGCGGTGTGTTCGTCGATTTCGGCGGCGCTGCCTTCCTGAGCGCGGATGCAACCGGCGTAGTAACGGAAGTGGTCGGCGGCCAGGGGCACGTCGGCATTCAGGGTTTCGCGCACGGCCTTGCCGTTGTCCCAGGTTTCGGCCACGGCCAGCACTTCAAGGTTGGCTTCGATACGGTCGGCGATCTTCAGCAGCACCAGGGAACGGGCCTGCACGCTGGTCTTGCCCCAGGCATCGGCGGCGGCATGGGCGGCGTCCAGAGCGCGCTCGATATCGGCGGCATCGGAGCGCGGGAACTCGCCGATGACCGAGGCATCGACCGGGCTGGTGTTGGTGAAGTAGCTGCCGCCCAGCGGTGCGACGAATTCGCCGTTGATAAAGTTGCCGTAGCGCGGCTTGAGATTGATGACTGCGCCTGGAGTACCGGGTTTAGCGTAAATCATGATGCTGACCTCTCTTGTTGTCGGAGCCTGCCGCCGGGAACGGGGCGCAGGTCATGGTTCGATATTAGGAAGCTGCCGGCGCGGCCGGTATGCGTCCATGGCATAGGACTGCTACTCATTTGGTAGTAGACAGCCCGGCCGTATGCCGCACGGCAGGGCCCTGGACTGCTCAGCATAGGCGCTGCTGCCGAGCCGCGCCGTCGATAGCACGGCGCACGGCCGCTAAAGGGTTGGCAACCGACACCGCGAAAGGTTCGCGACTTGCCGCTTGCCATCGGTTGTCGCGGCTAAAGCCCCTCCCACAAGAGCCTGCAATCCCGTAGATCCGAATGTAATCAGGGCAAACCAGCGCCAGCCAAACCGCTCCCAGACTCCACCCGAGCTACCCGCGACATGGAGTGCATGGCATATGCAGCGCCTGCCCGCTGGCGGCAGGCCTGTATAAACGTGATAAGCGTGGAACTCCTGGTGCGCACAGCCTAGGCGGCCCCACACCCCCTACGGGCTGTCCCCTTCCGGCCAAGCTGCGTCCGGGCTGCGGGTTTCGTAGGAGCGGGCCATGCCCGCGATGCGTTTCACGGCCATGCCCTATCATGGGCATGGCCCGCTGCTACCTCCTGCCTGCAGATCCGCCAGACGACAGAAAGCACAAGGCCGGCTATAAGCCGGCCTTGTGCAGCATTGCAGCCTTGGCGCTAAAGGATCAGCGCTTGGCTACCAGCTCCTTGGGCAGTTTGAAGGTCCAGAGCATGCCGCCCTGGTTGAAGTCCTTCACCCGCTTGGCCACTTCGCCGCCCCACAGCGGCACCGCGCCGCCCCAGCCGGAGAGTACGGAGACATACTGCTCGCCGTCCATTTCCCAGGTAACTGGCGAACCGAGCACACCGGAGCCGGTCTGGAATTCCCAGACCTTGTCGCCGGTCTTGGCGTTGAAGGCCTGCAGGAAGCCCTCAGGCGTACCGGTGAACACCAGGTTGCCCTTGGTGGTCATCACCCCGCCCCACAGCGGCGCGAAGTTCTTGTGCCGCCAGACTTCCTTGCCGGTCTTCGGGTCGATGGCGCGCAGCACGCCGATATAGTCCTCGTTCAGCGGCTTGATGGTGAAGCCCGAACCCAGGTAGGCCGCGCCCTTCTTGTAGGCGATGTCCTCGTTCCAGATGTCCATGCCCCACTCGTTGCTCGGCACATAGAACAGCCCGGTGTCCTGGCTGTAGGCCATCGGCATCCAGTTCTTCGCGCCGAGGAAGGCCGGCGCGGCGAACACGCTCTTGCCCTTGGTTTCGCTGCCCGGCGCACCCGGACGGTTGCTGTCGTCGTAGATCGGCCGGCCGTTCTTGTCCAGGCCCTTGGCCCAGGTGATCTTG
>CAZOEC010000215.1:0-5032 GCA_964578635.1 uncultured Pseudomonas sp. | reverse complement strand
TTAGCGCAAACCGAGTCCCGTTATGAGTGAACAGCAAGCCATTATCGTGCCGCAGATTTCCAGCTTTCCCGGCCATGAGGCGCTGGCGCGGTTGATCGTGCGCTGGCTGGTCAAGAAGAACATCATCGGCGAGCAGCTGACCACCTGCGGGCGTACCTTCAAACATATGGGCTACGGCATTGCCGAGGGCGCGCGGCGGGTGGTCGAGCGTCCCGAGCTGCTGCCGTTCGGGCAGGCGGTGCATGGCCTGGAAATTATCTACAAGCGCTGCATCTATACCCCGACTGCGGGCTTTCTCGAAGAGGCCGGCTGCCCTGAGTGCAGGCGGGAAGTAGGGGGAAGGTTGTTCGATAGCCTGGAAGACTGGATGCCGGGGCATACTGATAACTTCAGGTGCCCGCTGTGCGGCCATGAAGACGATATCAACGGCTTTCTGTTTCTGCAGCCCTGCGGCTTTTCCAACCTGGGCTTTATCTTCAATAACTGGGCGGACGCCGGCTTTAAGCAGAGCTTTCTCGATGAGTTTGCCGCGCGATTGGGCTACCCGGTTTCCCTGGTGCGGGTCGATCTTTCTTAAGTAGGCTCATCCCTGAGTCCTGCTGAAAAGGTCAAAAGTCGACGCTGGCCGATAGGCGCAGTTCGCGCGGTTCACCGACGGCGACGCGCAGGTTGCCGCCGCTGGAGGGGTAGTACTCCTGGTTGAACAGGTTGCGCGCGTTCAGCTGTAGGCGAGTCTTGTCGCCCAGTAGTTGGCTTTCCCAGCTGATAAACGCATCGGCCACGGTGTAGCTGTCCAGCCAGAAGCTGTTGGCGTTATCGCCTGCGCGTTCGCCGACATAGCGCGCGCCGCCGCCTACTCGCCATTGTCCGGCATCGCTGGGCAGCGCCAGGTGGTGGGTCAGGTACAGGCTGGCGATATTCTGCGCGGCGTTCACCAATTCGTTGCCCTGGTTATCCGGGTCATCGAGGATTTCCGTGTCGGTGTAGGCGTAGGTGCCGAGCAGCTCCCAGCGTTCGGCGATGCGTCCGCTGATATCGATTTCCACACCCTGCGAGCCAACCTTGCCGGCGGCTTGCGAGGTGCCATTGTTGCTGACCACGACGTTCTCTTTCTCGATATCGAACACTGCAGCGCTGGCCGTGAGGGCGTTGCCCAGGTCGAGCTTGATGCCCAGTTCATAGCTGCGACCCTGTTCCGGGTCGAACGCTTGGCCGGTGTCGGCGTCGGAGGCGTTGGGCACAAATGAGCGGCTGTAGTTGCCGTACAGCGAGACCTGCTGATTGAGCTGGTAGACCAGGCCGGCAAACGGCAGAAAGCTGTTGTCCTGGCGGTCGGTGGTTTTCGCATAGCTGCTGCCACGGCCCTGTTCAACCAGCTGTTCGAAGTGCTGGTAACGGCCGCCGGCCACCAATATCCATTGGTCATTAAGGTGCCAGTTGTCCTTCACATACAGCGAGCGTGAGTGCAGCTCGTCGCTTCTGTCGCTCTGCGCGGCGCTGATCAGCGACGGCTCGGCAAGGTTGCCGTAGACCGGTCGGTAGATATTGAAGCCGCTAACCGCCGGGCCGCGGTAGGTATCGCCGCGGAAGTTGTCGACCCGCTCGGTGTCCATGCCCAGCAGCAGGTCATGTTGTTGGCCGAACACGCTGGCGTTGCCGATCCAGTCCCAGGCCAGGTACTGGGTCTGGTTGTCGTGTTCGCTGCCGTCGGCGCGGCGGCTGAGTGCGCCGGTGGTGGCATTAAGCGCGTTGGGCCGCGCTTCGGCATAGTCGTAGCGCTCGTTGTTCCAGCCGTAGGTCAGGCGGCTTAGCCAGTCCGGGTTGAGTTGGTATTCGGCTTTGGCGGTAAACAGCTCATCGGTGCCTTGGGCTTTGGACCAGCGCTCGTTAAAGCGCGCGTTGTACTCGGTGTCTGCTGGTTTGCCGTTGATGATCACCGTGCCGCGATCCACCGGGGTCGAGTATTCCTTGTGCTCGTAGGCCAAGGTGATGCGCAGGTCTTCGCCGCTCCAGCTGAGGGACGGGGCCACCAGGGTATGGTTGTCCGCGCCGAAGTTGCGCCAGTAGTCCTCGTGCTGCCGTTCGGCAATCAGGCGATAGGCGAAGCCGCTGTCGCCCAGCGGACCAGTGGTGTCGAGCATAAGGTTGCCGCCGCCCTCGCTGCTGGTTTCACCGCTGATCTGCGAGCGCCGCTGGTATTCGGGCTGCTTGCTGATCACGTTGATCAGGCCGCCCGGCTCCAGTGCGCCGTAGAGCAGGGAGGCCGGGCCTTTGAGCACTTCCACCCGCTCGGTGGTGGCGCTGAAGTTGCGCGACAGGCTGGAGCGGATGCCGTCACGCAGGATCGAGCCGTCGGCGTTGCTGCCGAAACCCCGTTTGACGAAGCCGTCCTGGGTGCCGGCCAGGGTGTTGCTCTGGGTGATACCGCTGACGAACTTCATCGCGTCGTCCAGCGACTGCACCTGGTAGTCCTCGATCACCTGTTCGGTGACCACTTGCACCGCCTGGGCCTCCTGCATGATCGGCGCGGCGCTTTTGCTCGCGGTGCTGGCTGTGCTGGCGCTGTAGCCGGTTGCGTCTTCACGGGTCGCAGTGACGGCCTGGCTGGGTAGCTCAAGCGCTGTGGTGGTTTCGGCCGCTAGGCTGTTGGCGGCGGGCATCAAGGCCAGGGCGAGCAGGGTGAGACGCCAGGCGGGCTGGGCGGGGGAGAGGCGGATGACGGGCATGTGCTACTCAGTCGCGGATGTTTTTGAGAATCATTATTGTATTGCTCTCGTCCCGCTTCTGGATAGCGCCGTGTAGGCTTCGCGCAGTTATGTTGTTGTTTGCGTTGAGTGCAGGGGGGCGTCTGAGTATAATGGCGCGCTTCCAATTTTCCCGTCCGGGAGCCCCCGCCATGCTGCGTATCAGTCAAGAAGCTCTTACCTTCGACGACGTTCTACTTATTCCAGGTTATTCCGAAGTTCTGCCGAAGGATGTCAGCCTCAAAACGCGTCTGACCCGTGGCATTGAACTGAATATTCCGTTGCTCTCTGCTGCCATGGATACCGTGACTGAAGCCCGTCTGGCGATTGCCATGGCTCAGGAAGGCGGCATCGGCATCATCCACAAGAACATGACCGTCGAGCAGCAAGCTGCCGAGGTGCGCAAGGTCAAACGCTACGAGGCGGGCGTGGTCAAGGACCCGATCACCATCGAAGCCGACGCCACCGTACGCGATCTGTTCGAACTGACCCGCATGCACAACATCTCCGGCGTACCGGTGCTGAGCGATGGCGACCTGGTCGGCATCGTCACCTCCCGTGACGTGCGTTTCGAGAACCGCCTGGACGCCACCGTGCGTGAAGTGATGACGCCGAAAGAGCGTCTGGTCACCGTCCCCGAGGGTGCCGACAAAGACCTGGTGCGCGAGCTGCTGCACAAGCATCGCATCGAAAAAGTCCTGATCGTTGATGGTGCCTTCCACCTGAAGGGCATGATGACCGTCAAGGACATCGAGAAAGCCAAGGCCTATCCGCTGGCCAGCAAGGACGACCAGGGTCGTCTGCGCGTCGGCGCCGCTGTCGGCACCGGTGCCGATACTGAAGACCGTGTTGCCGCATTGGTGCATGCCGGCGTTGACGTGATCATCGTCGACACCGCCCACGGTCACTCCAAAGGCGTGATCGACCGCGTGCGCTGGGTCAAGCAGACCTTCCCGGAAGTCCAGGTGATCGGCGGCAACATCGCCACCGGCGCTGCGGCCAAGGCCTTGGCCGAAGCCGGTGCCGATGCGGTCAAGGTCGGCATCGGCCCTGGCTCGATCTGCACCACCCGCATCGTTGCCGGTGTTGGCGTACCGCAAATTTCTGCCGTGGCCAACGTTGCCGCCGCTCTGGCTGGCACCGGTGTGCCGCTGATCGCCGATGGCGGTATCCGCTTCTCCGGTGACCTGTCCAAGGCCATCGTCGCCGGCGCGTCCTGCGTGATGATCGGTTCCATGCTCGCCGGTACTGAAGAAGCGCCGGGCGAAGTCGAGCTGTTCCAGGGCCGCTCCTACAAGGCCTACCGCGGGATGGGCTCGCTGGGCGCCATGGCGCAGGCGCAGGGCTCTTCGGATCGTTACTTCCAGGACTCCTCGGCCGGTGCCGAGAAGCTGGTGCCGGAAGGCATCGAAGGCCGTGTGCCGTACAAGGGCGCAATGGCAGCCATCGTTCACCAGCTGATGGGCGGCCTGCGTGCCTCCATGGGCTACACCGGTTGTGCGACGGTCGAAGAGATGCGCAGCAAGCCTGAGTTTGTGCGTATCACCGGCGCTGGCATGGCCGAGTCCCATGTACACGATGTACAGATCACCAAAGAAGCCCCGAACTATCGCGTGGGCTGATTGTTGATCAGTTGATATAAAGCCCGGGGCTGTCGCTGTTGTTTTACAGGGCAGCCCCGAGTCATTTGTGAATTCCGCTACGAGAGACGGCCATGGCTCATCAAGACATCCACGCTCACCGCATCCTGATTCTGGATTTCGGCTCCCAGTACACCCAGCTGATCGCCCGCCGCGTGCGCGAAATCGGCGTGTATTGCGAGCTGCACCCGTTCGACATGAGCGACGATGACATCCGTGCCTTCGCCCCGCGCGGCATCATTCTCGCCGGTGGCCCGGAGTCGGTGCATGAAGCCGACAGCCCGCGTGCACCGAAAGCCGTGTTCGACCTCGGTGTACCGGTTTTCGGCATCTGCTACGGCATGCAGACCATGGCCGAGCAGCTGGGCGGCAAGGTTGAAGGCTCCGAATTGCGTGAGTTCGGCTATGCCCGCGTTGATGTGGTCGGCAAAGCCCGTCTGCTCAACGGTATCGAAGATCACATCGACGACGACGGCGTTTTCGGCCTCGACGTCTGGATGAGTCATGGCGACAAGGTCACCGCTCTGCCGGAAGGTTTCCATATTCTCGCCAGCACCCCGAGCTGCCCGATCGCCGCCATGGCCGACGACAGCCGCGGCTACTACGGCGTGCAATTCCACCCGGAAGTGACCCACACCAAGCAGGGCG
>CAZOEC010000214.1:0-5116 GCA_964578635.1 uncultured Pseudomonas sp. | reverse complement strand
CCAAGGCGGCGGTCAACGGCATCGACGTGTTCCGCATCTTCGACGCGATGAACGATGTGCGTAACCTGCGTGTGTCCATCGAGGCGGTGAAGGCCGCCGGCAAGCATGCCCAGGGTACCCTGGCCTACACCACCAGCCCGGTGCATACGGTCGCGGCGTTCGTCGAGCAGGCCAAGGCCATGCAGGCCATGGGCATCGACTCGGTGGCGGTCAAGGACATGGCCGGGCTGCTCACCCCCTACGCCACCTTCGAGCTGGTCACGGCGCTCAAGGCCGAGGTCGACCTGCCGGTGTTTATCCACAGCCACGACACCGCCGGCATGGGCGCAATGTGTCAGCTCAAGGGCATCGAGGCCGGTGCCGAGCATATCGACACGGCCATCTCCAGCTTCGCCTGGGGCACCAGCCACCCGGGCACCGAGTCGATGGTCGCGGCGCTCAAGGGCAGCGACTACGACACCGGCCTGGACCTGGCGCTGATTCAGGAGATCGGCCTGTACTTCTATGCCGTGCGCAAGAAGTACCACCAGTTCGAGAGCGAGTTCACCGCGGTAGACACCCGCGTGCAGGTCAACCAGGTGCCGGGCGGGATGATGTCCAACCTGGCCAACCAGCTGAAAGAGCAGGGCGCGTTGCATCGCATCAACGAGGTGTTCGCCGAGATCCCGCGGGTGCGTGAAGACCTCGGCTTCCCGCCGCTGGTGACGCCGACCTCGCAGATCGTCGGTACCCAGGCGGTGTTCAACGTACTCGCCGGCGAGCGCTACAAGACCATCACCAACGAAGTGAAGCTCTACCTGCAGGGTCGTTACGGCCTGGCTCCGGGCAAGATCGACGAGCAGTTGCGCAAGCAGGCAATTGGCAGCGAAGACGTGATCGAGGTACGCCCGGCCGATCTGATCGCGCCGGAGATGGCCAAGCTGCGCGGGGAAATCGGCAGCCTGGCGAAATCCGAAGAGGACGTGCTGACCTACGCCATGTTCCCGGATATCGGGCGCAAGTTCCTCGAAGAACGTGCCGCCGGCAGCCTGACCGCCGAAGCGTTGCTGCCAATCCCCGAAGCCGGCGGTGTGGCGGCGGCGGCTGGCGGTGGCGTACCGACCGAGTTCGTCATCGACGTGCACGGCGAAAGCTACCGGGTGGATATCACCGGCGTCGGGGTGAAAACCGACGGCAAGCGCCACTTCTACCTGTCCATCGACGGCATGCCGGAAGAGGTGGTGTTCGAGCCGCTCAACGACTTTGTCGCCGGCACCGGCAGCAAGCGCCAGCAGGCCAGTGGCCCGGGCGATGTCAGCACCAGCATGCCGGGCAATATCGTCGAGGTGCTGG
Organism: uncultured Pseudomonas sp.; assembly: GCA_964578635.1. Classification (GTDB taxonomy): domain Bacteria; phylum Pseudomonadota; class Gammaproteobacteria; order Pseudomonadales; family Pseudomonadaceae; genus Aquipseudomonas. The sequence continues at coordinate 3,784 of CAZOEC010000214.1, read as the reverse complement.
TCAAGGTCGGCGACAGGGTCAAGGCCGGCCAGGCGGTGCTGATCAGCGAAGCGATGAAGATGGAAACCGAAGTACAGGCCCCGATTGCCGGCACCGTGAAAGCGGTGCACGTGGCCAAGGGCGACCGGGTCAATCCGGGCGATGTACTGATCGAAATCGAAGGTTAACCTCGAAGCCCCGGGCTGGTTGAACAGGCATTTAAGCAGATTGCCGGGGCTTCTTTTTTATTTATGGGCGGCGCGCTGCCTTTCCGTAGGGTGCGCCGTGCGCACCAGTCAGGCGAGGTACGACAGGTGCGCACAGCGCACCCTACGAGACTCAGTGGTGCTAGCTAGATGCAACAGGAATAAGTCCCTTGGGAGCCGCAAGGCTCCATTTTTTTCCGGTTATGCCCCGCGCGACCTGTTACGCCAGCTCCCCCGCCGGCGTGCAGGTCGCACGGCCCGGGTTTCAGCACAGCCTGGGCTGGGGCATAACCTTTTCTTTAGCAGGTCGCTTTTCAACGGCCTGTTAGCGCCATGTGACGCGGCAAGCGTCTATGGTCAGGTAAACAACGAGAGGGTTGTGCGGTGGGTCTGGATCCGGTGGTGCTGTTTTTCGTCTTCGGCCTCACGGCTGGCCTGCTGAAAAGCGAGCTGAAGCTGCCGCCGGCGCTGTATGAGACGCTGTCGATCATTCTGCTGCTGGCCATCGGTCTGCACGGCGGGGTGGAGCTGGCCGAGCAGGCCAGCTGGCAGTTGCTCGGCCAGGCGGGGCTGGTGCTGGGGCTGGGCGTGGCCTTGCCGCTGCTGGCCTTTGCCGTGCTGCGCGGGTTGCGCTTCGACCGGGTCAATGCGGCGGCGGTGGCGGCCCACTACGGCTCGGTCAGTGCCGGTACCTTCGCCGTGGTGGTGGCCTATATGCTGGCCAAGGGCATCGAGTTCGAAAGCTATATGCCGCTGTTTGTCGCCATCCTCGAAATCCCGGCGATCCTGGTCGGCATCCTGCTGGCCAAGGGCATTGCCCGCGACACCGACTGGGGCGAGCTGGGCCGGGAGATCTTCCTCGGCAAGAGCATCATGCTGCTGCTCGGCGGCCTGATCATCGGCGCGATTGCCGGCAAGGAAGGGATCAAGCCGCTGGAGCCGCTGTACACCAGCATGTTCAAGCCGGTGCTGGCGTTCTTTCTGCTGGAGATGGGCCTGATCGCCTCCGGCCAGTTGGGCGCGCTGAAACAGTTCGGCCTGCGCCTGCTCGGTTTCGCCCTGCTGATGCCGCTGCTCGGGGCGCTGGTCGGTGCATTGCTGGCGCGCATGATGGGGCTGAGCCTGGGCGGCACGGCGATGCTCGCCACCCTGGCCGCCTCGGCGTCCTATATCGCCGTACCGGCGGCCATGCGCCTGGCATTGCCGGAGGCCAACCCGTCGCTGTCGCTGACCGCTTCGCTGGGGATTACCTTTCCCTTCAATATCCTGATCGGCATCCCGCTGTACCTGGCGCTGGCCGAACGACTGATCGCCTGGGGGCTCTGAGATGAACGCACACACCCGCACCCTGCTGACCGTGATCTGCGAAGCGGCTCTGGAGAAGAAACTGCTGGCCGACCTGGAAACCCTGGGTGCACCCGGCTGGACCCTTTCCGACGCCCGCGGCCGCGGTGGCCGCGGCGTACGCAGCGCCGGCTGGGAGGCCGAGGGCAATATCCGCGTGGAGATCATCTGCGCCCGGGACGTCGCCGAACGCATCGCCACCCACCTGCAGGACAAGTACTACGCCAACTTCGCCATGGTCTGCTATCTGGCCCAGGTGGAAGTGCTGCGCGCGGAGAAGTTCTAGCAAGCGCGCTCCCGTGCGCCAGGGCTGCGTAGGGTGGATGACGCCTTTCTCATCCACCATCGCGGTCTGGTGGATGGATAAAGCGTCATCCACCCTACGGGGCGTAGACAGAGAATCCAGGTTTCGGGAAGCCATTGCAGTGTGATCCGCTGCGCCGCGTGGGCGTCTATCAGCCATCGTCCGGGGTGGCCCCGGGCCCTGCTGCGAGCCCGAGCATGCAAGCGCTGTTGAATGAGATTCTCGATGAAGTTCGCCCACTGATCGGCCAGGGCAAGGTGGCCGATTACATCCCGGCCCTGGCCGATGTGCCGGCCAACCAGCTGGGCATTGCGGTGTACAGTAATGACGGTGAGCTGCTCTGCGCCGGCGATGCCGAAACCGCGTTTTCCGTGCAGAGCATTTCCAAGGTGTTCAGCCTGGTGCAGGCCATTGAGCATTCCGGCGAGGCGATCTGGCAGCGTCTTGGCCATGAGCCGTCCGGGCAGCCGTTCAATTCCCTGGTGCAGCTGGAGTTCGAACGTGGCCGCCCGCGCAATCCCTTTATCAATGCCGGGGCCCTGGTGATCTGCGATATCAATCAGTCGCGCTTCGCCGCGCCGGTGCCGTCGCTGCGCGATTTCGTCCGCCGCCTGGCCGGCAACCCGCTGGTGGCGGTGGACAACCGGGTGGCCGATTCGGAATACCAGCATCGCTCGCGCAATGCCGCGGCGGCCTACCTGATGCAGTCCTTCGGCAATTTTCATAACGATGTGGAGACGGTGCTGCGCAGCTATTTCAGCTACTGCGCCCTGCGCATGAACTGCGTCGATCTTGCGCGGGCCTTTGGCTTCCTGGCCAACCAGGGCTTCTGCAAACACAGCGGTGTGCAGATCCTTACGCCGCGCCAGACCAAGCAGGTCAACGCGATCATGGCCACCAGCGGCCTGTACGACGAGGCCGGCAACTTCGCCTACCGGGTCGGCCTGCCGGGCAAGAGCGGCGTCGGCGGTGGCATCGTCGCGGTGGTGCCGGGGCGTTTCAGCGTCTGCGTGTGGTCGCCGGAACTGAATGCCGCCGGCAACTCCCTGGCCGGGATCAAGGCCCTGGAGTTGCTGAGCGAGCGGATCGGCTGGTCGGTGTTCTAGCGCGCCACGATCTGCTGCGCGTCGGTGATACTGCGTTAAAAACAGCCTCGGAGCGCCAGCCCGGTCGGAAGCCGCTTGCGGCTAACGCGCTTTAGCGCGACCCGAAGGGCGAGTGAAACGAGTCATGCTCATTTATAACCCGTGGATTAGCTGGCCGGTGTTCTGATGAGCGCCGTAGGAGCGGGCCATGCCCGCGAAACGCGGTCGCGGGCATGTACGAGGTGTGGTGCATCACCCGGCAATCAGCTCCTTCGCCGCCTGGCGGTGGTCGGCAATCAGCTGGGCTACATCCAGGCCTTCGATGTGCCCGTCGATCACTCGCCACTGGCCGCCAATCATCATTCGGTCGGCCTTGTCGGCACCGCACAGCAGTAGCGCGGAAATCGGGTCGTGGCTGCCGGAGAAGCGCAGCTCGTCGAGCTTGAAGAAGGCCAGGTCGGCCTGCTTGCCTACCGCCAATTCGCCGATATCGCTGCGCCCCAGCAGCTTGGCCGAACCCTTGCTGGCCCAGCCCAGCACCAATTCCGGGGTGATCTTTTCGGCACCGTAGCGCAGGCGCTGGATATACAGGGCCTGGCGTGCCTCGAGGATCATGTTGGAGGCATCGTTGGACGCCGAGCCATCCACGCCGATGCCGATGGGCGCGCCGGCCGCTTGCAGGTCGAGGGTCGGGCAGATGCCCGAGGCCAGGCGCATATTCGAGCTGGGGCAGTGGCAGATACCGGTGCCGGCTGCGCCCAGGCGGGCGATTTCATCCGGGTTGAAGTGGATGCCGTGGGCCAGCCAGGTGCGCGGGCCGAGCCAGCCGACGCTGTCCAGATAATCCACGGTGCGCAGGCCGAAGC
>CAZOEC010000213.1:0-5178 GCA_964578635.1 uncultured Pseudomonas sp. | reverse complement strand
CCTCACGCAGGGTGGCGATCAGCCCTTCGATTTCCGTGGTGGACTGCTGGGTGCGCCGGGCCAGCGCGCGCACCTCATCGGCCACCACGGCAAAGCCGCGGCCCTGCTCGCCCGCCCGCGCCGCCTCGATGGCGGCATTGAGCGCCAGCAGGTTGGTCTGCTCGGCCACGCTCTTGATCACATCCAGCACCGAGTCGATGCGCTGGGTGTCCTGGCTCAGCCGTTCGATGCTCTGAGTGGTGGTCTGCATGGCGCTGGCCAACTGCTTGATCCGTGCCAGGGTCTGCTGCACCACGGCCACGCCGCTGCTGACCCGCCGATCCGCCTGCTCGGTGGAAGACGCCGCCGCCTCGGCGTTACGCGCCACCTCATGTACGGTGGCGGTCATTTCGTTCATGGCGGTGGCGACCTGATCGGTTTCCACCTTCTGTTCATTCACCCCCAGACGCGTCTGCTCGGTGCTAGCCGACAGCGACTGGGCAGACGCGGAAATCTGCATCACTCCGCCCTGCAAGCGCCCGACCATCTCGCGCAGGTTGCTGGACATGCCCTGCATGGCCGCCTGCAACTGACCGATCTCATCGCCACGCTGCACCTCGATGCGCGCGCTGAGGTCGCCGTCGGCAATGCGCCGCGCCTGCTCGATCACCTGCTTGAGCGGGCGCACGATCAACAGGGTGATGGTCAGGGTCGCCAACAGACCGATCAGCAGGGCCAGCGCCGTGGCCAGCACGATCAACCAGGTGCTGGCCTGCAACTGCCCGTGCAGACTGTCCTTCTGCCGTCCATAGGCCTGGTCGACCAGCGTCAGTATCCGCTCGGCCTGCTGCACCAGGTTCTGATACTCGCGCTTTTGCTCCTGCAGCAGCCCGGTGTATTCGCTGAGCCGCTCATTGAAGGAATCGACGTTGCCGATCACCTCGGCCAGCACCGCTGCATAACCGGGGGAGTTCATCGCATCGCGCAGCTCGCCCGCCAGGGACTGGGCGTCGGCGGCTTCCTGGATAGTGGTGGGGGTCGCCTCGCCACTGCTACGACTCTGCTCCAGCAGTACGCGGGCCTGGTCCAGGGCACGCAGCAGCAGCTGATGCACCTGGCTGATCTGTCCGGCCTGCAGCACGAACTCGGCACCCTCCAGCCCCTGGCTGCTCCTGAGCCGATCGATACCGTCTTCGGCCAGGCCATCCTTGAGCAGATCGAGGCTGTTGGACGCACTGACCACCAGCCAGGTGGCGGCCTCCAGCGACAGGTGCATATTGTCGCTCTGCTCGACATAGCGATCGAAAGCCGCGCGGTACGCCGTGATGGCTTCGGCCACCTGATCCAGTCCCGCCCGCTCGTCCGCCGGCAGCAGCGCCTGCAGCGCGGCGCTGGCTTCGAGAATCTGCTGGGCCTGTTCATGCAAGCGGGTGGCGTGCTGTCCATCGCCGCTCAGGGCGAAATCCTGCTCGCTGCGGCGGATCTGCAGCACCTGGGTATTGATCGCGCTCATGCGTTCGAGCAGCGTCGAACGCGCACTGACGTCCTGCAGCGCCAGAAAGCCGGTGGCCGCCACTAGCGCCGTGAGCGCCAGAACAATGCCAAAACCCGACGCCAGTTTGCTCGCCGTGCTGAAACTGGCGACCCGCCGCTGCACCACAGTCCACATAGTTCCCCCTGCCGAATGACCACAGGGCAACCCGCTGCTGCCTGTGTTCCAGGTTGGCAACATAGGAGCACAGCCGTGCTGGCGACAAGCCAGCAGGCAGGCGCTTGGTGCTAACAGCTAAACGGAGGTCGCTTTTGCGCTGATTCGTGCAGCTAGACGTGGCTGCGGACAGCCACGCCCATCAACCGGGACGGCGCATCTCGAAGGTGTCGCGGGTGCGGCTATAGGCCGTACCGCCCAGGCGGCCGACCAGATCGAGCTTGGCGGCATCGATACGGCCCTGCGCGTTGAGCACCGCATCGTCGATATGCGCCAGCAGCACTTCGGCGAAGATCAGGTGGCAGTTCGCCGCAATCGGTGGATACGGCAGGATCTGCGCCACCCGGCATTCGAACGCCACCGCCGCGCCGGCGACCCGCGGCGGCGCAATGCGCTGCGACGGCAGGCTGGCGATGCCGCAGTGCTCGAACTCGCTGATGCCGTAGGGCAATAGCGCGGCACTGGCATTCATCGCCTCGGCCTGGGCGAAAGACACCAGCTGAATCACCAGCTCGCCGCTGGCCTGAACATTCAGCAGGGTGTCCTTGAGGCCGCCATCGGCGCGGTGATTGACGTTGACCAGCAGGGTTGCCGGGTCATCGCTGATCACCTGAAAGAAGCTGAACGGGGCCAGGTTGCTGACCCCGTCGGCCGACAGGCTGGAGACCCAGGCAATCGGCCGCGGGGTGATGGTCGAGGCCAGCCAGCGGTAGCGTTCAAGCGGTTCAAGTGTGTTGAAATCCAGCTGCATCAGCGACCTGCTCGCGACTCACGGATATAGAAACGCGCCCGCTCGGACTTGGCCGTGCAGCCCTTGTAGCCTTCGAACTGCTGCTGGGTCTTGGCCGCCGTCAGCAGCGACAGGGCCTTGGAATAACTCACGGTGCCGGCAAAGCCCTCGGCCTTGGCGATATCCAGCTCGTGCCAGGCGGCGTCCAGCTGAGTGGCGCAACTGTTGCGGTAAGCGGTCTTGCCCGCACAACCGCTCAGTACCAGGACCAACACGGGTAACACTATCCACAACTTCATTACCTGACTCCTAGGAAGAAAAGAACTCGGCTTAGCCGTTTGCTATGACGCCGATTTTGGGCAAAAGTGCCCGGTTCTAGCGGGCGCTACGCTGTTGCAGAAACTCCACCACGGCGGCCTGTTCGCCGACGAATTCGATACGCCCGGCCTTGTTCTCGCGCTGAAACACATACATGGGATCGTAGTACTCCACCAGCAGCGCCTCGATCCAGCCGCGATGGGTATCCACCCCGCTGCCGGCCGCCTGCTCCAGCAGGGCCTGGTCCATGATCGCCGCCAGGCGCTGGTAGCGTTCGCCGCCCAGACGCTTGAGGATATTGCTCAGGCTCTGCTGCAAACGCTCGGCATAGGCCTTGAAGCCCTCTTCCTCGCCCAGCAGGGCGATAAATTCGCCGCTCAGGTCGACCACATAGTCCTTGAGAATGCGCTCCGTGCGCCCTTGCAGACTGTCTTCCAGCCAGACCAGGGGAAAGGCCTGCATGCCCTGGTACAGCTCCAGCGGCAAGGAGCAACGGCCGATGATCCGCCCTTCGTCCTCCAGCACGAACTGCTCAAGACCGCCGGCGCGCTTTTTCAGGATGTCGACGGCCAGGGCGTTCTCGAAGTCGATCTGGGCCGGCTGGGCGGTGGCGCGCTTGCCGAAGCTGGAACCGCGGTGGTTGGCATGGCCTTCCAGATCCAGGCTATTGGCCAACTGGGCGATCACCTCGGTCTTGCCGGTACCGGTCATGCCGCCCACCAGAACGAAATCACACTGGGCCACCGCCTGCTCGGTGGTGTCCAGAAGAAAGCTGCGCATCGCCTTGTAGCCGCCGATCACCCGCGGATAGTCGATGCCCGCCTCCTCCTTGAGCCATTGCTGGACGATCTGCGAGCGCAGGCCGCCGCGAAAGCAGTACAGGTAACCCTCGGGATTGGCCCGGGCGAAATTCGCCCAGGCCTCGATGCGTGCGGCCTTGAGCGGGCCGGATACCAGTTGATGGCCCAGTTCGATGGCCGCCTGCTGGCCTTGCTGCTTGTAGCAGGTACCGACCCGCTGGCGCTCGCCGTCATCCATCAACGGCAGGTTGATCACCCCGGGAAACGCGCCCTTGGCGAACTCCACCGGTGCGCGGGCATCCATCATCGGCGTAGCGTTGAGAAACAGGCTGCGGTAGTCGCTGCTGTTGTCGCGCATCAGAGCACCTCGACTGCATATTGCTGTCGTTCGAGCAACTGACCTATAGGCTCGAGGGACAAGCCCAGCTCCGCAGCCACGGCAAGGAACTCGGCCTCGCCTTCCGGGGTGACCGCCACCAGCAAGCCGCCGCTGGTCTGTGGATCACACAGCAGCTGTTTGTGCCGTTCGCCGAGCGGCGCGATCTTCTCGCCGTAGCTGTCGAAGTTGCGCTGGGTGCCGCCGGGCACGCAGCCCTGCTCCAGGTAATAGTCGACCCCGGGCAGGCGCGGCACCCGGGCGAACTCGATGCGCGCGGTCAGGCCGCTGCCATCGGCCATTTCCACCAGGTGGCCGAGCAGGCCGAAGCCGGTGACATCGGTCATTGCGGTCACCCCAGCGAGCTTGCCGAAGCGGCTGCCTGGCTTGTTCAGGGTGCACATCCAGTCCCGCGCCAGGCCGACATCCGCCGGGCGCAGCTTGGCCTGCTTCTCGGCGGTGGTGAGAATACCGATGCCCAGGGGTTTGCTCAGGTACAGCCGGCAGCCGGCGGTGGCGGTGTCGTTGCGCTTCATATGGCGCTTGTCCACCAGGCCGGTGACGGCCAGGCCGAAGATCGGTTCGGGGGCATCGATGGAGTGGCCGCCAGCCAGGGGGATACCAGCCTCGTCGCAAATCGAACGGCCGCCGCGGATCACTTCGCGGGCCACTTCCGGGGCCAGCAGGTTGACCGGCCAGCCGAGAATGGCGATGGCCATCAGCGGGTCGCCGCCCATGGCGTAGATATCGCTGATGGCGTTGGTGGCGGCGATACGGCCGAAATCGTAGGGGTCATCGACGATCGGCATAAAGAAATCGGTGGTCGATACCACTCCGCGCTCATCGTCTATGGCATACACCGCGGCATCATCACGCGAGGCATTGCCGACCCACAGCTTGGGGTCGAGGTTCTGCGCGCCACTGCCGGCCAGGATCACCTCCAGCACCTTGGGGGAAATCTTGCAGCCACAGCCAGCACCGTGGCTGTACTGGGTCAAACGGATGGGCTCGCTCACGGGATTGCTCCTAGGGTCTGTTGCCATTTCATTCACGGCCGCGCCGGAGCCTGTTTTAGCGCGAGGCAAGGCACGAGACACGAAGTTTGGTTGTTCCAAATGAGTGTCGAGAAACGCAGTATCGCGCTAAAACAGGCCCGGCCCTGCGGGTTGCGCGGGAAATGGCCCCCGCTGTTGTTGCAGGACTTGGCAAGGAAATAACCATTACCTGCGTCCTGCGCCTAACCGGGGGCCATTTCTCGCGGCAACGC
>CAZOEC010000212.1:0-5243 GCA_964578635.1 uncultured Pseudomonas sp. | reverse complement strand
TGTCGTCCAGCTGGCCTTCGCGCAGGCGCTTGCGGAACAGCTGGCGGGTGTTGGAATCGTTGCTCGGGGTCGGGTCTTCGTTAAAGCCGGCGCGCGGCGGCGGCAGCAGGGCGTCGAGGATGCGCTCTTCGGCGGCATCTTCGGCGCGGTGACGGACCTTGATCATCTCCTGCTCGCGCAGCAGCTTGATCGCCGCATCGGCGAGGTCACGGATGATCGACTCGACATCACGGCCGACATAGCCGACCTCGGTGAACTTGGTCGCTTCCACCTTGATAAAGGGGGCGTTGGCCAGCTTGGCCAAGCGGCGGGCGATCTCGGTCTTGCCGACGCCGGTGGGGCCGATCATCAGGATGTTCTTCGGCGTCACTTCGGCGCGCAATTCGGCCGGCAGCTGCATGCGCCGCCAGCGGTTGCGCAGGGCGATGGCCACGGCACGCTTGGCGTCGTCCTGACCGATGATATGGCGGTTGAGTTCGTGAACGATCTCGCGGGGCGTCATGGACATGTGGGGTTTACTCCAGAAGAAGGCGCGCCTATTCGGCGCAGTCTTCTTCTTCGATAGTCAGATTCTGGTTAGTGAAAACACAGATGGAGCCGGCAATGTTCAATGCGGTTTCGGTGATTTCACGGGCGCTCAGGTCGGTTTTCTGCAGCAGGGCCATGGCCGCGGCCTGGGCGAAGCCGCCGCCTGAGCCCATGGCGATCAAACCCTGCTCGGGCTCCACCACGTCACCGTTACCGGTGATGATCAAGGAGGCGTCCTTGTTGGCCACTGCCAGCATGGCCTCCAGACGGCTCAGCGAGCGGTCGGTGCGCCAGTCCTTGGCCAGCTCGACGGCGGCGCGCACCAGGTGGCCCTGGTGTTTTTCCAGCTGGCCTTCAAAGCGTTCAAACAGGGTAAAGGCGTCGGCGGTGGCACCGGCGAAACCGGCCAGCACCTGGCCGTGGTACAGGCGGCGCACTTTCTTCGCGTTGCCTTTCATCACGGTATTGCCGAGGGACACCTGGCCGTCGCCGCCCATGACGACTTTGCCGTTGCGGCGTACTGAAACGATGGTGGTCAAGGGGAGAGTCTCCACGCAGCGGGGCGAAAGTGCCCAATGCCGAATGAAGTGGGGGCAGCGGGGGCCCGCTTCAAGCCCTGGGGTGTATCCCGTCCGACAAATAGTCGTCAGATGGCGTCCCAGAGCCTGAAGTCGCGCGCTTTATTGCGCCTGGCGCTGCTGTAACAACAGATTGCTAAAGCCGCTGGCGGCCAGGGATTTCTGCGCCTGGCCGAGCTGCTCGCGGGTGGCGAAGGGGCCGACCAGTACTCGGTGCCAGGTTTCTTCGCGCACCGTGCCGGACTCCACCTGGACGTTCTGCCCGAGCAGGATGATCTGCGCGCGCAGGCTGTCGGCGTCATCCTTGCGGCGGAACGAGCCGGCCTGGAGGAAGAACTGCGAGCTGACCGGGCCCTTGGCAACCACCGGCGGCGGTGGCGGCACCTGGCCGTTGAGTGCGGCTTCGGCGCGGGCGGCATCGATCTTCGCTGCTTCTTCCGGGGTGACCGGCTTCTGCTCCGGTGGCGCGGCAGGATCGATGCTTTGCGGTGGCAGTATCACTTCCGATTCCGGCAGCAGGGTGTAGAAGTCGTACTTGGGCTTGGCTGGCTCGCTGCTGGCCGGTTTGGCGGCCGCGGCCTTGCTGGCCTGAGTGGCGCGGGCCTGTTCGATCTTGCTGCGCTTGATCTCATCGCGACCCGGTTCGAGGCTGAACAGAAACACCATAAAGCCGCCGATCACCAGGCCGCAGACCAGCCAGAACCAGCCTGGCACCGGTTTCTTCGCCGGAGCCTGGTAGCGGCTGGCACCGCGCTTGGGTGCGGCTTTCTTCTTGGCGGCCACTTACATGCGCTCCAGGGTGTCCAGGCCGAGCAGTTCCAGGCCCTGCTTGAGGGTGCGCGCGGTTAGTGCGGCCAGGCGCAGGCGGCTGTTGCGCACTGCGACGTCCTCGGTGGAGAGGATCGGGCAGTTCTCGTAGAAGCTGGAGAACAGCCCGGCCAGGTCGTACAGGTAGGCGCAGAGCAGGTGCGGCTCGCCCTTGTCGGCAACGCTGGCGAGCACTTCCGCGAACTGCGCGAGCTTGCCGGCCAGTTCGATTTCGTGGGCGGCCTGCAGGTCGAGACTGCCTTCGATCTCTTCGAAGCCCTTGCCCAGTTTGCGGAACACGCTGGCCACGCGGGTGTAGGCGTACAGCAGGTAAGGCGCGGTGTTGCCCTCGAAGCTCAGCATCAGCTCGAAGTTGAAGCGGTAGTCGCTGGTGCGGTGCTTGGACAGGTCGGCGTATTTCACCGCGCCGATGCCCACGGCGCGGGCGATCAGGCGCAGCTCAGTCTCTTCCAGCTCGGGGTTCTTGCCCTTGACCAGCGTGTAGGCGCGCTCTTCGGCCTCATCGAGCAGGTCGACCAGCTTCACCGTGCCGCCGTCGCGGGTCTTGAACGGGCGGCCATCTGCGCCGTTCATGGTGCCGAAGCCCATATGTTCCATCTGCATCTCGGCAGGGACGAAGCCGGCCAGGCGCGCGGCGGTGAAGACCATCTGGAAGTGCAGGGCCTGGCGCTGGTCGACGAAGTACAGCACGCGGTCGGCTTTCAGTACGCCTGCGCGGTAGCGGGTGGCGGCCAGGTCGGTGGTGGCGTACAGGTAGCCGCCGCCAGCCTTCTGCACGATCAGCGGCAGCGGGTTGCCTTCGGCGTTCTTGAACTCGTCCATAAATACGCACTGGGCACCGTCGCTCTCGCTGAGCAGGCCCTTGGCCTTGAGGTCGGCGACCACGTTGGCCAGGTCGTCGTTATAGGCGCTCTCACCCTTGACGTCGGCCATGGAGAGCTTCACCCCGAGGCGGTCATACAGTGCCTGGCAGTGGCTCAGGGAAATATCGTTGAAGCGGTGCCACAGGCGCAGGCACTCGGCGTCGCCGGCCTGCAGCTGCACCACCAGCTCGCGGGCCCGCTCGGCGAACTCCGGGGATTCGTCGAAGCGCTTTTTCGCCGCGCGGTAGAAGCCCTCCAGGTCCGCCAGCTCGCTTTCGGCAGCAGCCGGATTTTCCTGCATAAAGGCCAGCAGCATGCCGAACTGGGTGCCCCAGTCGCCCACGTGGTTCTGCCGGATCACTTCGTCGCCGAGGAATTCCAGCACCCGCGCCACGCCGTCACCGATGATGGTCGAGCGCAGATGGCCGACGTGCATCTCTTTGGCCAGGTTGGGCGCCGACAGGTCGACCACCACGCGCTGCGCTGGGCCAGCCTTGCGTACGCCGAGCTTGGCGTCGGCCAGCAGCGCATCCAGGCGCGCGGCCAGGGCCTGGGTGTTCTGGTAGAAATTGAGGAAGCCCGGGCCGGCGATCTCGACCTTGCTGATATCGGCGTCGGTGGGCAGCGCGGCGATCAGCTTCTCGGCCAGGTCACGCGGCTTCATGCCGGCCGGTTTGGCCAGCATCATGGCGATATTGCTGGCGAAGTCGCCGTGGCTCTTGTCCTTGGTGTTCTCCACCTGAATGGCCGGGCTCAGGCCTTCCGGCAGCACGCCGTCGGCGGTGAGGCGGGTCAGGGCTTGCTGGATCAGGTGGCGAATGCTGTCTTTCATGGTCTGCTCGGTCGGCCGGTGGTGACGGCGGCGCGCAAAGGCGCTGGTTGAAAACTGCGCATTATCGACGCCCTTCGCCCGTAGCTTCAAGCTGCAAGTCAAAAGCGCTCAGTAAAGGCCTGGGTTGCGCCCGTGCATATGCCGATTGGCTAAGTGCTCAAAATAGATCGATGGGGTCCACATCCAGCGACCAGCGCACCGCGCGGCCACTGGGCATCTGCTCCAGGGCCAGCATCCAGGTATTGAGCAAGCGGTGCAGCGGCGCGCGGGCGTTGGCTTGTACCAACAGCTGCGCACGATAACGGCCGGCGCGGCGTTCCATGGGGGCGGGCACCGGGCCGAGCAGCTCGATGCCGCTGAGTTTCAGCTCATTCAGCAACAGCTCGGCTTCCGTGCAGGCGTCGTCGAGAAAGCCTTCGGCCTGGCCCGGTTTGTGCGCCTCGGCGCGCAGCAGGGCGAGGTGGCAGAACGGCGGCAGGCCGGCACCGCGACGTTCACTCAGGGCCTGCTCGGCGAAGGCGAAGTAGCCCTGCTCGGTCAGTTGCACCAATAACGGGTGGTCGGCCAGGTGGCTCTGGATAATCACCTTGCCTGGCTCTTCGGCCCGGCCAGCGCGACCGGCGACCTGAACTATCAGCTGGGCCATGCGCTCGCTGGCGCGGAAATCCGCAGAAAACAGCCCGCCATCGGCATCGAGAATCGCCACCAGGGTCACGCGGGGGAAGTGGTGACCCTTGGCGAGCATCTGCGTGCCGACCAGGATGCATGGCTCGCCGCGCTGCACGGTGTTGAACAGGGTGGTCATGGCCTCCTTGCGCGAGGTGCTGTCGCGGTCGACGCGCAATACCGGCACGCCGGGGAAGAGAATCTCCAGTCGTTCTTCGGCGCGCTCGGTGCCGGCACCGACCGGGCGCAGGTCGACGTTGTTGCACTTCGGGCAGTTGCTCGGCTGGCGCTCGACGTGGCCGCAGTGGTGGCAGCGCAGCTCGCGCGAGCGCTGGTGCACGGTCATCCGCGCGTCACAACGCGGGCACTCGGACAGCCAGCCGCAGTCGTGACACAGCAGGGTCGGGGCGAAACCGCGGCGGTTGAGGAACACCAGCACCTGCTGGCCCGCTTGCAGGGTCTGAGCGATGGCCTGCTGCATCGGGCCGGAGATGCCGGAATCCAGCGGCCGGCTTTTTACATCCAGGCGCAGAAAGCGCGGCTGCTTGGCACCGCCGGCACGTTCACGCAGGTGCAGCAGGGCGTAGCGACCGCTATGGGCGTTGTGCAGGCTCTCCAGCGAGGGTGTGGCCGAGCCCAGGACAATCGGAATGTTTTCCTGATGGGCGCGCACCACGGCCAGATCACGGGCGTGGTAGCGCAGGCCTTCCTGCTGTTTATAGGAGGCGTCGTGTTCTTCATCGATGATGATCAGCCCCGGCCGCTGCATGGGGGTGAACAGCGCCGAACGGGTGCCGATGATGATATCGGCCTCGCCATCCCGCGCGGCTAGCCAGGCGTCCAGGCGTTCGCGGTCATTCACCGCCGAGTGCAGCAGGGCGATGCGCGCGTTAAAGCGCTGTTCGAAGCGCGCCAGGGTCTGCGGGCCGAGGTTGATTTCCGGGATCA
>CAZOEC010000211.1:0-5389 GCA_964578635.1 uncultured Pseudomonas sp. | reverse complement strand
CGGTGGCGCTGTATCACTCGCCGTTCTGGAGCAATGTGCTGGAAGATCAGGAAGGCTTCTTCCAGTTTCTGATGGATATCGGCGTGCGCATGGGCAACAAGCGCAAGCGCGACGGCGACACTCCGCTTAGCTGAGGTATTCAGCTGTTCGATAACGAATCTGCTGCGCTGGCGGCGACCCTATACTCGGCGCTCACCTTCGCTGGAGTCTTGCATGATCGTTGATCGCCAGGGCAGACGCTTTCGCAACCTGCGCATCAGCCTAACGGCTGCCTGCAACTATGCCTGCACCTACTGCGTACCCGACGGCAAGCGCCTGGTGGCAGCGCAGGATGAGCTTTCGGCCGAGGCCATGCTGCGTGGCGTGGCCTATCTGATCGAGGCGGCGGGTATCGAGCGGCTGCGCATCACCGGCGGCGAGCCGCTGGTCAGCCCCAAACTGGACAGCTTTTTGCGCGGCGTCAGCCAGCTCGGTCTGGCCGATATCAGCCTGACCAGCAACGGTCAGCTGTTGGCGCGCAAGCTGCCGCTGCTGCTGGAGTGCGGCATGCGGCGGTTGAATATTTCCCTGGATACCCTGGACGCCGAGGCCTTCCGTACGATTGCCCGTGGCGGTGATCTGGCCACAGTCCTCGATGGCCTGCAGCAGGCGCGGGCGGCGGGCATGCAGATCAAGATCAATATGGTGCCGCTGCGCGGGCAGAATCTCGATCAGGTGTTGCCGCTGCTGGAGTACTGCCTGGCCAACGGCTTCGAACTGCGCTTTATCGAACTGATGCGCATGGGCCATCTGGCTCGCGATGGCAACGGCTTCCTGCGCCAGTTTGTCGGCATGCCGGAGCTGCTGAGCATGATTGGCCAGCACCATGCCTATACCCAGGCCTCCGCACCGCTGGATGCCACGGCGCTGCGCTATGAAATCCCCGGGCAGGGCTTTTTCGGCGTGATCGCCAACGAAAGCGTACCTTTCTGCCGCACCTGTTCGCGTTTGCGCCTATCGTCGACCGGCTGGCTGCATGGTTGCCTGTCTTCGAGCAACCGCCACTACGTCGGCGACCTGCTCGACAAACCGCGCCACCAGGCCCTGCCGGCCCTGCAAGGGTTACTGGTCAAGGCCCTGGGCGACAAGCAGGATGTAGCGTTCTCCGGCGGCGCGACCGTGATGAAGATTATTGGTGGCTGAGGTCTCCAACTGTTTTGAGTAAAGACCATGCACGATTTCCCCATCAGTTATATCGAACCGGTGTTCCGTCCGCCCAGTGAAGCCCATTCGCTGATTCTGCCGGTGACCAATGGCTGCTCCTGGAATCACTGTACCTTCTGTGAGATGTACTCCCAGGAGCAGAAGAAATTCCGCGCCCGCGATGAGGCGCAGGTGCTCGAAGAGATTCGCCTGACCGGCGAGCGGATGATCGTGCAGCGGGTGTTTCTCGCTGACGGCGATGCCTTGGTGCTGCCAACGCGGCGTCTGTTGACCATCTTGCAGGCGATTCGCACCCATATGCCCGAGGTGCAGCGGGTCTCCAGCTATTGCCTGCCGCGCAACCTGCGCAAGAAGTCCGTGGATGAGCTCAAGGAGCTGGCCGACGCCGGCCTGCGCATGGCCTATGTCGGTTGCGAGTCCGGTGATGACGAGGTGCTGGCGCGGGTCAACAAGGGCGAGACCTATGAGTCCAGCCTGAGCGCGCTGGACAAACTTGGGCAGGCCGGCATCACTCGTTCGGTGATGATCCTCAATGGTCTGGGTGGCACGCTGCTAAGCGAACAGCACGCCGATAATTCGGCGCGGCTGATGAACGAGGCGCAGCCGGAATTCCTCTCGACCCTGGTGGTGAGCTTTCCCCAGGGCGAGGCGCGTTTTCGCGAAGGCTTCACCGACTTTCAGGCGCTCGGCCAGCACGAGCTGTTTGTCGAAGTCGAACGCCTGCTGCAAGGGTTGGTGCTGCGCGATACGGTGTTTCGCAGCGACCATGCCTCCAATTATCTGGTGCTCAAAGGCACTCTTGGCGCAGATAAGCAGCGCCTGCTAGCCCAGGTGCGCCAGGCCATCGAGCAGCCGCAGCAGGCGCGTTTGCGCCAGGAGTGGCAGCGCGGCTTGTGATGTCGTCGCGCTGGCGTGAAATCTGCATCTGGGCTCTATCCGCCGGTTTTCCGTCACCGGCCGCTGGAGAAACCTGATGCGTAGTCTGTTGCTGATAATGGGTGTGCTGCTGCTTGGCGGCTGTATGAAGGCCAGTGATCTGGCCGATGGCGCTATCTATCAATTGCGCGATGTCGGTGTGCTCGATCACAGTCAGATGCGCCGAGCTAGCCCTTGGCGTTTGCAGGCCGACTCTTTCATCTATATCGCCCAAGGGCATTTTGCCCCGCCTGGCGGTGCCAATACGCGGCCCAATGTGGTCGCCGAGGAAGCCTTCAAGGGCTTTGTCGAGTATTTTCCCATGGTCCGTCGTGCCCGCGGGCCATTAGGTCTGGAAGAAGCCCTGGAGCAGGCCCGCGCGGCGGGCGCGCATTACCTGCTCTATAACCGTTTTGCCTATGCCGACGACCGCATCGGTACGGTGGAGGAGTGGGAGGATCAGGAGGCACTGGACCGTCTGGGCACCGATCGCGGGGTGATTCAGTTGATGCTGATCGAGACCAATACCCGTTATATGGTCGATACGGCGCGTATTCGTAGCCGCGGTGGCTTGCTGACGCTTTATGATGCCAAGCCGGAAGAGCTGATCGGTCCCGCGCTGCGGGACTATGCACGGCGGTTACTGGGTTTGAGCGATTGAGGAAGGCTGATGAGTGATACGGGCAAGGCCGGCGATCTGCTGGCACAGATTCCCAAAGCAGAGGGCAAGGGTTTGCCGCCGGTGCACCTGTGGCATCCCGAATTCTGCGGCGATATCGACATGCGTATCGCCCGCGACGGCACCTGGTTCTATATGGGCACGCCGATCGGGCGCAAGCCCATGGTCAAACTGTTCTCCACCATCATTCGCCGTGATGGCGATAAATATGTGTTGGTGACCCCGGTGGAGATGGTTGGCATCCAGGTCGATGACGCGCCCTTTGTGGCGGTCACTCTGCAGGTAGAAGGTGAGGGCGCGGCTCAGGTGCTGCGCTTTGTCACCAATGTCGAGGACGAGGTAGTGGCCGGTCCCGAGCACCCGCTGCGGGTCGAGCTGGACGCCCAGACCGAGGAGCCTGCGCCCTATGTGCATGTGCGGAGCAATCTTGAGGCGCTGATTCACCGCAATGTGTTCTACCAGCTGGTCGAGCTGGCGGTGCCGCGGGAGATCGATGGCAAAGCCTGGCTCGGCGTGTGGAGTAGTGGAGAGTTTTTCCCCATCGGTCCGCAGCCGGACTGATCTTCTCTCCCACTAGCGGTTGTATTCAGCGCAATAAAAAAGGCTCCCGAGGGAGCCTTTTATGCGTCTTACATCTTACATATTGGGGTAGTTAGGCCCGCCTGTACCTTCAGGGGCCACCCAGTTGATGTTCTGGGCCGGGTCCTTGATGTCACAGGTTTTGCAGTGCACGCAGTTCTGCGCGTTGATCTGGAACTTCTGCTCGCCATCTGCCTTGGTGACGATTTCGTATACGCCGGCCGGGCAGTAGCGCTGCGCTGGTTCGTCGTACATGGGCAGGTTCTTGCCGAGCGGAATGCTCGGGTCGGCGAGCTTCAGGTGGCAGGGTTGTTCCTCTTCATGGTTGGTGTTGGAGAGGAATACCGAGCTGAGCTTGTCGAAGCTGAGTTTGCCATCGGGTTTCGGGTAGCTGATCTTCTGCGCGTCTGCTGCCGGCTTCAGGCAAGCGTAATCCGGCTTGGTGTCGTGCAGGGTGAAGGGGATCTTGCCGCCGAAGATGTTCTGATCGAGCCAGTTGAAGCCGCCGCCGACCAGTGGGCCGAACTTGTGCAGTGCCGGGCCGAAGTTGCGGCTGCGGAACAGCTCGTCGTACAGCCAGCTGGTCTTGAATGCGTCGACGTAGCCGGTCAGCTGGTCGCCGCCTTCCTTGCCTGCAAACAGCGCGTCAGCCACGGCGTCAGCCGCGAGCATGCCGGACTTCATGGCGGTGTGGCTGCCCTTGATCTTGGCGAAGTTCAGGGTGCCGAGGTCGCAACCGATCAGAGCGCCGCCGTTGAAGACCATCTTCGGCAGCGAGTTGAGGCCGCCTTTGCAGATGGCGCGGGCACCGTAGGCGACGCGCTTGCCGCCTTCCAGGTACTGAGCGATCACCGGGTGATGCTTGTAGCGCTGGAACTCATCGAACGGCGACAGGTGCGGGTTGCTGTACGACAGGTCGACGATCAGGCCGACTACCACCTGGTTGTTTTCCAGGTGATAGAGGAAGGAACCGCCAGTGTTTTCGCTGGCGACGATATCCAGCGGCCAGCCAGCGGTGTGTACCACCAGGCCTTGCTCGTGCTTGGCCGGGTCGATGTCCCAGATTTCCTTGATACCGATGCCGTAGTGCTGGGCGTCGGCTTCGGAGTCGAGGTTGAATTTCTTGATCAGCTGCTTGCCGATATGGCCGCGGCAGCCTTCGGCGAACAGGGTGTACTTGGCACGCAGTTCCATGCCTGGGGTGTAGTAACCCTCTTTCGGGTTGCCTTCGCGATCGACACCCAGATCGCCAGTGAGAATGCCGTAGACCGCGCCTTCTTCGTTGATCAGCGCTTCCTGAGCGGCGAAGCCTGGGTAGATTTCTACGCCGAGGTTCTCTGCCTGCTGCGCCAGCCAGCGGCACAGGTTGCCCAGGGAAATAATGTAGTTGCCATGGTTGTGCATGGTCTTGGGCACGAAGAAGTCCGGAACCTTGGTGGCCTTCTCGGCATTGCTGAGCACGTAGATGTCATCGCGCTTGACCGGAGTGTTCAGCGGGGCACCCAGCTCTTTCCAGTCCGGGAACAGCTCGTTCAATGCACGGGGTTCGAACACGGCACCGGAAAGAATATGTGCACCGACTTCGGAGCCTTTTTCGACCACGCAGACGCTGATTTCTTTACCGGCTTCGGCGGCTTTCTGCTTCAGTCGGCAGGCGGCGGACAAACCAGCAGGGCCGGCGCCGACGATGACGACGTCGAATTCCATAAATTCGCGTTCCACAGGCTATCTCCTACTCAAGGCTCTCTAATTTTATTTGGCTGGCAGGCTCGTTCCGTGAGCGATGCTGGCGCATTATATCCAGACCCTTCGGGTGGGCCAATACAAACGTTTGTTTGAATTTTCTGTAGGGCTGTTAGAATCTTACTACATCGCTGACGATTGGCCGGTCCGTTGTATTGACCAGCCTAGGTCCTGCGGTCAAGATACGGGCGGTTTTGTGTCCGCCGTATTGGTTGACTCCCGGTTCCGGCCGGTTAGCAGTTCACGCCATGTTCGCTTCTGGCGACATTC
>CAZOEC010000210.1:0-5393 GCA_964578635.1 uncultured Pseudomonas sp. | reverse complement strand
CATCCAGCAGGCAGAAGTACTTCTGGTTGTCCTGCATGGTGGTGATCAGCGCTTCCTGCGGCACTTCGAGGAAGCGTTCCTCGAACGAGCAGACCAGCGGCACTGGCCATTCGACCAGGGCGCTGACTTCATCTAGCAACGCCGGCGGCACGATGGCCGTGCCCTGCTGCTCGGCGGCAAGCTGGTCAACGCGGGCAGCGATTTGCGCGCGGCGCTCGGCGAAGTCGGCAATCACATAGGCGCTGCGCAGGTCTTCGGCGTAGTTGGCCGGCGCGCTGATGCGCACTTCATGGTTGGCGTGGAAGCGATGGCCACGGGATACGCGACCGGCTTGCTGGGCGAGGATTTCGCAGTCGATCACCTCGTCACCAAACAGCATCACCAGCCACTGGCTCGGGCGGACAAATTCGGTTTTACGTGCGCCCCAGCGCATGCGCTTGGGAATCGGTAGCTCGTTCAGCGAGGTTTCGACTATGGCGGGCAACAGGCCGGCCGCGGCCTGACCCGGAATGCTCTGGCTGAACTTGAGCTTGGGCCCGCTCTGGTCGATCTGGCTCAGCTCGACGCCGCACTTCTTGGCGAAGCCCAGCGCTGCTTGAGTCGGGTTGCCGTCCTTGTCGAACGCCGCCTGTACGGGCGGGCCGTCGAGGTTCTGGGTGCGATCGGCTTGCTGCTCTTCGAGCTGCTCGATCAGCACGGCCAGACGACGTGGCGCGGCGTAATAGCGCACTGGGCCATAGTTCAGGCCGGCGGCTTTCAGGCCTTTCTCTATACCGGCGAGAAAGGCTTCGCCGAGGGTTTTCAGGGCTTTCGGTGGCAGCTCTTCGGTGCCCAGTTCTACCAGGAAATCACGCGCACTCATTCTGCTGCCTCCAGCTTGGCCAATACTTCATCACGCAGGTCGGGTGCGGCGAGCGGGAAGCCGAGTTTGCGCCGCGCTTGCAGGTAGCTCTGCGCCACCGAACGGGCCAGGGCACGCACGCGCAGGATGTATTGCTGACGCGCGGTCACCGAGATGGCCCGGCGCGCATCCAGCAGGTTGAAGGTGTGCGAGGCCTTGAGCACCATCTCGTAGGTGGGCAGCGGCAACTCCAGCTCGATCAGGCGGTTGGCTTCGCTTTCATAGAAGTCGAACAGCTCGAAGAGTTTTTCGACGTTGGCGTGTTCGAAGTTGTAGGTCGACTGCTCCACCTCGTTCTGGTGGAACACGTCGCCATAGGTGACCTTGCCGAACTGGCCGTCGGTCCACACCAGGTCGTACACCGAGTCGACGCCCTGCAGGTACATGGCCAGGCGCTCGAGGCCGTAGGTGATCTCGCCGGTCACCGGGTAGCACTCGATGCCGCCGACCTGCTGGAAGTAGGTGAACTGGGTGACTTCCATGCCGTTCAGCCAGATTTCCCAGCCCAGACCCCAGGCACCGAGGGTCGGCGATTCCCAGTTGTCTTCGACGAAGCGGATATCGTGCACCAGTGGGTCGATGCCGATGGCTTTCAGCGAGCCCAGGTACAGCTCCTGGAAGTTTTCCGGGTTCGGCTTGAGTACCACCTGGAACTGGTAGTAGTGCTGCAGGCGGTTGGGGTTTTCGCCGTAGCGGCCGTCAGCCGGACGACGGGAAGGCTGCACGTAGGCGGCGTTCCAGGTCTCTGGACCAATGGCACGGAGAAAGGTGGCGGTGTGGAAGGTGCCCGCGCCCACTTCCATATCGTAGGGCTGCAACACCACACAACCCTGCTCGGCCCAGTATTGCTGCAGGGCGAGGATCAAGTCTTGGAAGGTGCGCACGGCAGGCGTAGTCTGGCTCACGAAAAATTCACCTGTTGGCTGCGACAGAAAGGGCGGGAGTATACCCCAATCCGCGCCGCCTCCACTGCCCTGGAAGGCCCTATGCCACGCTGCTCTTGGTGCTCCGACGACCCGCTGTACATCACCTACCACGATCAGGAATGGGGCGTGCCGCAACGCGACCCCCAGGTGCTGTTCGAGTTGCTGCTGCTCGAAGCCTTCCAGGCCGGCCTGTCGTGGATCACCGTGCTGAAGAAGCGCGAACGCTACCGTGAGGTGCTGTTCGGCTTCGATGTGCAGCGCCTGGCCGCACTTACCGACGAGTACATCGAAGAAACCCTGATGCAGGACCCTGGCATCATCCGCAATCGCCTCAAGCTCAAGGCCGTGCGCAAGAACGCCCAGGCCTGGCTCAAGCTGGAAGACCCGGTGACGCTGCTCTGGTCCTTTGTTGGCGGCGCGCCGAAGATCAATCACTTCAGCGAGCGCGGCCAGGTGCCGGCGGTAACCGCCGAAGCCGAGGCGATGAGCAAGGCGCTGAAAAAGGCCGGCTTTACCTTTGTCGGCCCGACCATCTGTTACGCCTATATGCAGGCCACCGGCATGGTCATGGATCACACCATTGACTGCGACCGCTACGCGCAACTGACCACTCGCTAGCTCGGGTGGTTACAATAAGCGCCTTTTGATCGGCTGGAGTTGCCTGTGGAAAAGCTCAAAGGTGCCCTGGTGGTGGGCTTTCTGCGTTTGTTTGCCTTGCTGCCGTGGCGCGCCGTGCAAGCTGTGGGCGCTGCGATTGGCTGGTTGATATGGAAGCTGCCGAACAGCTCCCGCGAGGTGGTGCGCATCAACCTGGGCAAGTGCTTTCCCGAGCTGGACGCGGCCGAGCGCGAGCGTTTGGTCGGGCGCAGCCTCCAGGATATCGGCAAAACCCTGACCGAAAGCGCCTGTGCCTGGATCTGGCCGGCGCAGAAATCCATCGGCCTGGTGCGTGAGGTCGAGGGCCTGGACGTGCTCAAGGACGCCCTGGCCAGCGGCAAAGGCGTGGTCGGTATCACCAGCCATCTGGGCAACTGGGAAGTGCTCAACCACTTCTATTGCGCGCAGTGCAAACCGATCATCTTCTACCGCCCGCCCAAGCTCAAAGCCGTCGACGAGCTGCTGCGCAAGCAGCGTGCGCAGATGGGCAATCGCGTCGCGCCGTCGACCAAGGAAGGCATCCTTAGCGTGATCAAGGAGGTGCGCAAAGGCGGTACTGTGGGCATTCCCGCCGACCCTGAGCCGAGCCTGTCGGCGGGAGTGTTCGTGCCCTTCCTGGCGACCGAGGCGCTGACCAGCAAGTTCGTTGCCGGCATGTTGAGCGGTGGCAAGGCCTGCGGGGTATTTCTGCATGCCCTGCGTCTGCCGGATGGCTCGGGCTTCAAGGTCATCTTTGAGGCCGCGCCGGAAGAGATGTACAGCACTGACACGGCAACCGCCGTGGCGGCGATGAGCAAGGTTATCGAGCGTTATGTACGCAGCTACCCGAGCCAGTACATGTGGAGCATGAAGCGCTTCAAGAAGCGCCCGCCGGGCGAGGCCAAGTGGTACTGACAGCGCCGTCCCGGTTGCGGCTTTCGGCCGCTCTCGGCTAGTCTGCACGGACCCATACTGACGGATGCAGCATGAGCAATCATCGAAAGAATGTCCGTACGCCGCTCAAGGTTCGCCTGCGCATCGAGCATCCGCTGCATGGCGAACTTATCCTCACCACCCGGGATATCTCCGATTGCGGCGTCTATGTGCTGATGGATCAGGCGCAGGATAAGCTCAGCATTGGTGAGCTTGTCAGCGGCCAGGTACAGGGGCTGCCGATGGAGGCACCGATTCTGCAGCTGGAAGTGGTGCGGGTCGAGGCCATGGGGGTTGGCCTGCGTTTTGTCCGCGAGTAACTCCCGCCAGTTAGCTGGGGCGGTTTGCAGCAACCTTATCCAGACGCTTTAGAAATACCCCGATTTCCTTTTCCGCCTGTTTATCGCCTTTCGCCTGGGCGGCTTGTAGCCCTTCTGTCCAGGCGCTGCGGGCGTCGTCGGGCAAGCCTTGCTTGTTCAAGGCCTGGCCGAGCAGCTTCCAGGCCGCCGAATAGTGCGGGTCGAAGGTCACGCAGCGTTGCAGGTGCTCGGCGGCGCGAGGGAAGTCGCCGGCATCCAGATAACCCTTGCCCAGGCCGAAGCGCAGCAGGGCGTTGTCCATGCCCTTGGCCAGCATTTTTTCCAGGGCTTCAGTGCTCATGGGTGATTCCTAGAAAAATGTCAGGCCGACCTGGAACAAGCGCTCGGCATCGCGAATATATTTCTTGTCGACCAGGAACAGGATCACATGGTCGCCGGTTTCGATCACTGTCTTGTCGTGGGCGATCAGCACCTCGTCGTTGCGGATGATCGCGCCGATGGTGGTGCCCGGCGGCAGGGCGATCTCCTCGATGGCGCGGCCAACCACCTTGCTCGACTTGGCATCGCCATGGGCGATGGCCTCGATGGCCTCGGCGGCCCCGCGACGCAGGCTGTGCACGCTTTCGATATCGCCGCGGCGCACGTGGGTCAGCAGGGTGCCGATGGTGGCCTGTTGCGGGCTGATGGCGATATCGATCTCGCCGCCCTGGACCAGGTCGACATAGGCCGGGTTGTTGATCAGGGTCATCACCTTGCGCGCACCCAGGCGCTTGGCCAACAGCGACGACATGATATTGGCCTCGTCGTCGTTGGTCAGGGCCAGGAAGATATCGGCGTCGCTGATGTTCTCTTCCACCAGCAGGTCGCGGTCCGAGGCGCTGCCCTGCAACACGATGGTGCTGTCCAGGGTCTCCGAGAGGTAGCGGCAGCGCGCCGGGTTCATCTCGATGATCTTTACCTGGTAGCGGCTCTCGATGGCCTCGGCCAGGCGTTCGCCGATATGCCCGCCACCGGCGATCACCACCTTCTTGTAGCTGTCTTCCATGCGGCGCATTTCGCTCATCACCGCGCGGATATGGGCCTTGGCGGCGATAAAGAACACCTCGTCGTCGGCCTCGATCACCGTATCGCCCTGGGGCATGATCGCCCGGTTGCGGCGGAAGATGGCGGCCACGCGGGTGTCGACGTTGGGCATATGGGCGCGCAACTGGCGCAGCTGCTGGCCGACCAGGGGGCCGCCGTAATAGGCCTTGACCGCCACCAGCTGGGCCTTGCCCTCGGCGAAGTCGATCACCTGCAAGGCACCGGGGTATTCGATCAGGCGCTTGATGTAGTTGGTCACCACCTGCTCGGGGCTGATCAGCACGTCGACCGGGATCGATTCGTTGCTGAACAGGCCGCTGCGGGTCAGGTAGGCCGCCTCGCGCACCCGGGCAATCTTGGTCGGGGTGTGGAACAGGCTGTAGGCCACCTGGCAGGCGATCATGTTGATTTCATCGCTGTTGGTCACTGCCACCAGCATGTCGGCATCGTCTGCGCCGGCCTGGCGCAGCACCGTGGGGAAGGAGCCACGGCCCTGCACGGTGCGGATATCCAGACGGTCACCGAGGTCACGCAGGCGGTCGCCGTCGGTGTCGACCACGGTGATGTCGTTGGCTTCGCTGGCCAGGTGTTCGG
>CAZOEC010000209.1:0-5495 GCA_964578635.1 uncultured Pseudomonas sp. | reverse complement strand
ACCAGTGGACCTACGAGCTGGACGGTCGCCTGCTGTTCGCCGGCACCGAAATGGGTGCGGATTTCGACCTCAAGGACTACAGCCTCAAGCCGGTCAACTGCAAGGTCGCGGGCGGCTATATCTTTATCTCCCTGGCGGAAAACCCGCCGGCCATCGATGACTTCCTCAGCACCCTGGCCCATTACATGGAGCCCTACGACATGGAAAACACCAAGGTGGCGGTGCAGTCCACCTTGATGGAAAAGGCCAACTGGAAGCTGGTGCTGGAGAACAACCGCGAGTGCTACCACTGCAATGGTTCGCACCCGGAACTGCTCAACACCCTGCTGGAGTGGGATGACGTCACCGACCCGCGCGCCACCCAGGCGTTCAAGGATCAGGTCAGCGAATGCACCACCCGCTGGGACAAGGACAAGATTCCTTACGCCCACGCCAGCTTCGGCCTGCGTAACCGCATCGTGCGCATGCCGCTGCTCAAGGGCACCGTATCCATGACCATGGACGGCAAGCCAGGCTGCAACAAACTCATGGGCCGCATCACCGACCCGGATCTGGGCTCGATGCGCATCCTGCATCTGCCGCATTCGTGGAACCACTGCATGGGCGATCACATGATCGTCTTCACTGTGTGGCCAATCAGCGCCCAGGAAACCATGGTCACCACCAAGTGGCTGGTGCACAAGGATGCCGTGGAAGGCGTCGATTACGACGTGGCCCGCCTGCGCCAGGTATGGGATGCCACCAACGATCAGGACCGCCGTCTGGCGGAAGAGAACCAGCGCGGCATCAACTCCACCGCCTACCAGCCCGGCCCCTACTCGAAGACCTACGAGTTCGGCGTGGTCAACTTTATCGACTGGTACAGCGAGCGCATGCTGAGCAACCTGGGTGCAGAGCCTGCGCCTTATCTGCGCCAGGTCGGCAAGGAGTAACACTTATGTCCTGGGGCCTGATGCTGTTGATCGGACTAACTCTCTACGGCCTCGCCGCTGGCCGGCGAGCGCGCCCGCCCAAGGACACCGCAACACACTGAGACCCACCTCGAGGGTCTGTTTTGGCCCCTGCCGGATACCCCGGGCAGGGGCTTTTTTTTTGCGCTGTAGCAATTACGTATGACGTACTGCTAGAAGCCGCAATGGGCGCGCGGGCCGCCCAGGCCGTGTGCACCTAGAATCTGCAGCCTGCCCGGTGCGCACAGCGCACCCTACGAAACTGACCCCATCAGACGGCCGTGGCCAACCAGGCGCAAAGACGCTGGTACAGGCGATCCACTTCGTCTACCCGACCCAGCCCACGCAGACAGCCGTGAACCAGGCCCAGCCCCGGCTCGAATACCACCGGTACGCCATCGAGTGCCAGGCGTTCGGCGTAGTGGGCGGCGTCATCCCGTAAAGGGTCGAACTCGGCGGCGGCGACAAAGGCCGGGGCCAGACCGACGAAATCCGGGGCAGCCAGGGGCAACGCCAGCGGGTTTTGCCGTTGCTCGGGGTCCGCCAGGTAAGTATCCAGACAGGCCTGCAGCTCAGCATGGGTCAGCAAGGGCGCATCGGCGCAGCGCTGGTGCGAAGGCAAGGGCTGCGCACTCAGTACCGGATAGATCAACGCCTGGGCGCAAGGTTGCTGCTGCCCCGTCGCCCGCAAGGCCAGGCACAGGGCCACCGCCAGATTGCCACCAGCACTGTCGCCGGCCACGGCCAGCCGCGTCTGCTCCAGCGGTACGTCGAGCAGGCCGCCCCGCAGCGCCTGCCAGACGGCCAGACAGTCCTCCAGGGCCGCAGGAAAAGGCTGCTCGGGGGCAAGCCGATAGGCCACGCCCACGACCACTATCCCAAGCTGCTGCGCCAGATAGGCACAGATAAAGTCGTGGGAATCGAGGTCACCGAGCATCCAGCCGCCGCCATGCATATACAGCAGGCAGGGCCAACCAGCAGCGGGGGCTGGCTGGTCTGGCAGATAGCGGCGCACCGCAACCCCGGCGAGCTGCAGATCATTGACCCTCAACCCGTCCGGACGCGGCGGGCTGAACGCCCGGCACAATGCTCCATAGGCGGCGCGCTGCGCCGCCAGCGAGTTGTCCGCTGCGCCGAACCTCTGGCTCTCGGCCACGAAGGCGGCCATCTGCGCAGACAAGGGATAAGTCTCAGGCATTGGCTCTCCATGGCGGGCACGCTCAGGTGCCCGTGGTTTAGCAGGCCGTTGAAAAACGTAGGCGAGGCAGGCAAGACAAGGCAAACGCGGCCGAAAAAGCGGAGTTTACGTACTGTAAATGAGCATTTTGAGGCCGTTTTTAACGCAGGATTGCCAACGCAGGTAGTTTTTCAACAGCCTGTTAGCGCTGCAGCACGCGGATCCGCGACAGTAGCTCGTCGCGGTCGACATAGCAGCCCTGGAAATGCCGCGCGCCGCTGGCCGGATCGAATTCGCGGCGCGCATGCAAAACCCTGCGGTTGTCGAAGCACCAGAGTTGGCCAGCCTCAAGCCGACGCTGCAGGCGAAAGCGCGGCTCGCGGGTCATGCCGATAAAGCGGCGGTAGGCGCGATACAGCGCCGGCATCTGCTCGGCCGGCACATCGAAGGGGCCGCGCAGAAAATTGGCCATGCGCACCTCGCTGACCCGGCCCTCTGCGTCCAGCGCGATAATCGGTGCCAGACAGCGGTAGTCGCTGCTGCGGCTCTTGTTGCGGAATTCGACAGCGCTGGTACACAGGCTATGAAAGTCCTCCGGGGCCTCTTGCTGCAGCGCCTCGGCAATGGCGAAACCGTCGACGAAGATGCTTTCGCCGCCCTGGGCGTCGTTGACCAGGCAATGCAGAAACTGCAAGCCGGGCTGCAACTCGCGGGTCGGCAGGTCGGTATGCAGCGGCAGGTTGAAGGCGGTGTAGGCATTGCTGTCGGCATCGGCCTTGGAGCGCACATCGAACAGCACGCCGAAATTGCTCTCGCGAATAAACGAGATGCGCTGGGCGACCCGCTGCAGCGCACCCGCAGTGGTGGGCACGCCGGTCAGCTGGGTCAGGCCGAAATCGCGCACGGCCAGCAGCCAGCGCAGCAGGCTGGGGTCATCCTCGATGACTGCCTGATAGTCGAATTGCGCCAGCTGCTCGGCCATCTCCGCGCCCCATAGCCGGCTTTGCGGGTGCTGCGCGCGGCGTTCGGCGCGGGAGGCATCGTCGTAGGCATGGGCGCGCAACCAGCCGGGCTGATAACGGCTGTGGTGACCGTCATGCCAGTCGATCAGCAACTGGCCCTGTTCGTCGATACAGGCGTTCGGTGGCAGCAGCGTTTCGGGCACATCAACGATTTCCAGCAGCTGTTCGCGGGTCACGTCGTACACGCAGCGGCTGCAGGCACAGTTATCGCGCAGCCACTGATGGTGAAAGGGACTGATGCGCCCATCGCGCCAGAGCAGATCAAGGCGGTCGTCCGCGGGGTGCAGGCCGACCAGATCGACACTGCTCGGATAGCTGCGCCAATCGGCGATAAAGGAGGGGGCGGCGGGCAAATCCACAGCGGTCATAACGAGCTCCTGGTGCGACGTGTTGGATAGGGTTGTTTGGTTGCGAGCAAATGTTCGGCCGCGCTAGGCCCTGGCGGGCGGCAGAGCGATCAGTCGGCCAACGCAGGCAGGTTGCGGCAGATCGCGCTGGGCCTCGCTTAGGGCCTGCACCCGCGCCAGCACCTGCGGGTCGAAGGGGGTCGAACGCGTGCTGGCGCTGTCGATATTCATCAGCATCTGCTCGCTCTGCGCCAGGCTGGTGGCCTCACCCGGGCGGCGCAGATCGTGGTGGATATGCAGGCGTTTGCCGTCATGGGCAAGCAACTGGGTATGCACCTCGACCGCCGCGCCCTCCTTGACCTCGGCCAGGTAGTTGAGGTGGCATTCCAGGGTGTACAGGGTGTGGCCGCTGCGGGCGCGACCGGCCTCATCCAGACCCAGCTGGTCCATCAGCGCATCGGTGGCATGGCTGAAGATCAGCAGGTAGAAAGCGTCGCGCAGGTGACCGTTGTAGTCGACCCACTCGGGCAGGACGGTGGTGCGGTAAGGGGTGAACGGACGGCAGTGCATTGGGCGGCTCCAGCAAGGGCCCTCCCCCGCAAGCGGGAGCGAGCAGTGGTACAGAGCATGTAGGGTGCGCCGTGCGCACCGAAAATGGCTACTCGGCGAAGTCGAAACCGTGCTGCGCCTTGGTCTGCCTGATCGCTTCGAGTACCGCCAGCAGGCAGTCATCGCGGTAGCGCTCCAGTTCCTCCAGACTGCGGCTGCCCTGCTGCTCGGCAGTGCCTTCGACCACCGCGTCGATCAGCCCCTCGGTCAGCTCGGGTGCCTGCAGGTAGGTCCAGGGCAGCTTCAGTGCCGGGCCGAACTGGGCCATAAAGTGGCGCATGCCGGCCGGGCCACCGGCCAGGGTGTAGGTGAGAAAGCTGCCCATAAACGACCAGCGCAGGCCGGCACCGAAACGTATCGCGTCGTCGATCTCGCCGGTAGTCGCCACGCCGTCATTAACCAGATGCAGCGCCTCGCGCCACAGCGCTTCGAGCAGGCGGTCGGCGATAAAGCCCGGCACTTCCTTACGCACATGCAGCGGGCGCATACCCAGGAACTCGTAGACCTGGATCGCCGCCTGCACCGCCTCCAGCGCGGTGTGCTGGCCGCCTACGACCTCCACCAGGGGCAACAGGTAGACCGGGTTAAACGGGTGGCCGACCACGCAGCGCTCGGGCCGCGTGGCATCGGCATAAAACTCGCTGGGCAGCAGTCCCGAGGTGCTGGAGGCGATCAGCACATCCGGCCGCGCCGCCACGCTGATTCTGGCGTGCAGCTCGCACTTGAGTTCGAGGCGCTCCGGCGCGCTTTCCTGAATAAAGTCGGCGTCGCGCACGCACTCGTCGATGCTGTCGACAAAACGCAGGCGCTGCGGCGAGGCACCAGGGGTCAGGCCCTGTTTCTCCAGGGCTGGCCAGGCATTGGCGATACGCGTGCGCAGCGCTGCTTCGGCACCGGGAGCCGGGTCCCAGGCGATCACATCGAGGCCGTGAGCCAGGGCGCGGGCGATCCAGCCGGCACCGATCACGCCGGTACCGAGGGCAGCGAAGGTTTTAAGGTGAGTGATATAGGGCATGGCAGTTCCTGCTTGAATTGTCTGCGTGGTGTGGAAGGTGCTGCGGCGACTCTGTCGCGGCTAAAGCCCCTCCCACGGAATGGCGCTGCTCTTGTGGGAGCGGCCGGGCGGCGTTCCGCTTTAGCCGCGAGCTTTGAGCTTCATCTTTTCCCGACCCTCGGCCGGGCTTAGGGCGCGGCCGCCGAGGCGTTCGATAATCTCGATGGCGCGCTCGACCAACTGGCCATTGCTGGCGTGTACGCCACGGTCCAGCCAGATGTTGTCCTCCAGGCCGACCCGCACGTTGCCGCCGAGCAGCATGGCCTGGGCGACCATCGGCATCTGCGAGCGTCCGATGCCGAAACCGGCCCAGGTGATGCCCGGCGGCAGGTTGTC
>CAZOEC010000208.1:0-5617 GCA_964578635.1 uncultured Pseudomonas sp. | reverse complement strand
AGCATCACGATCAGCAGCTTGCTCCAGATCAGGTCATTGAGAATATCGAGCATGGCAGGCGAGTCTCTCTCTTGTTGTTCTGGTTGGAAAAAATGCGGGGGTCGAATGGTTGAGCAGACGCGTTCGTCGTGCAATTTCGCAGGTCGCGGCGACTTGGTGCGAGTTGATGCTAGAATCGCGTCACTTGCATCATCAGGCCGTGCCATATGTCCGATCACCTCGGCAACAACCTCAAGCTGCTGTGCAGCCACTACCGTTCGATTGCCGAGGTCTGCCGCAAGCTGTCGATCAACCGTGCCCAGTTCAACCGCTACCTCGGCGGGCAGAGCCGGCCCACTGCCTACAACCTCAAGCGCATCTGCGATTTTTTCGGGGTCGAGGAGTACGAGCTGAGCCTGCCCAGCGAGCAGTTCGCCGACCTGATCGGCGCGCGTGCACCGGGCCAGGCGGCGGGCAGCCGCAGTGATGCGCTGATGGAGCTGCTCAAGCCGCTGCGCGCCCATGCCGGCAATCTGTCGCGTTACTGCGGTTACTACTTCGAGTACTCCAACTGCATGTCGGTGCCAGGCACGGTGCTGTTGTCCCTGGTGCATTTGTGGGAGGAGGACGGCGACTTTCTGTTCGAGCGCCAGGAGCGCCAGGAGCGTTCCGCCAGCGCCGACGTGCAGGCCGAGGACTGGGTGCGCTGCCGCTACCTGGGTGCCGCGTTCCAGTTGCAGGACCGCCTGTTTCTGCTGGACTACGAGTCGCTGACCCTCAACGAGATGAGCCAGACCATCCTTATCCCCAGCTACAAGAGCCGTATCACCCGCCTCAACGGCCTGAAGACCGGCGTCTCCAGCGGCGACCGGCGCAACCCGGCCTGCACCCGCGTGGTGTGGGAATACCTGGGTACAGAGATCAACCGCATCAGCGCCTACCGCCAGGTGCGCCTGTACCGTCCGGACGACCTGCGCATCGACGACGACGTGCGCCAGCGCCTGGCGGTGGCACCGATGCAGAATGGCCTGTTCGAGATCGAATAGGCCGCAGGTCTATTTTCTTAAATCTTCTAGGCGCTGAAGCTGCTGGCCATCGGCATCGAAGTTGTCCGCTGCCAGCCAGCGTTGGAAAGCGTCGCGCACTGCCGGCCAGTCGCCGTCGATAATGGCGAACCAGGCGGTATCGCGGTTGCGGCCTTTGCGCACCATATGTTGACGGAACAGGCCTTCGGCACTGAAACCGAAGCGCTCGGCGGCGCGCAGCGAGCGTGCGTTGGCGGCATCGCACTTCCATTCCAGGCGGCGGTAGCCGAGGTCATCGAAGGCGTGTCGGGCGAGCAGATAGATCGCCTCGGTGGCCCCCGGTGTGCGCTGCATGGGCGCGCCGAAGGCGACATGGCCGATCTCGATGCAGCCATCCTGCGGGGTGATGCGCAGGTAACTGAATAGGCCCAGGGCTTTGCCGCTAGCGTTGTCGAGCACCGCGTAGAACAGCGGGTCGCGGCTGCTGGCGTTGCCGGCCAGCCAACTATCGAACGCCGCCCGCTCGCTGAACGGGCCGTAGGGCAGGTAGTCCCACAGTGCCGGGTCCGGCCCCTGCAGCGCCGCCCATAGATCGTCGCCGTGGCGCGCTGGGTCGAGTGGTGCCAGGTGCACGAAGCGGCCATGCAGCTCACGCCGGTCGGGTGTCGGGCGCGGCTGCCAGTGGCTGAGGTCGGTGGTCATCAGAAGAGCTTCCTGTACTGGATAAAGCCGGAGCGGTCGGCGATGCGATCGTACAGCTGCCTGGCGTTGCTGTTGCTTTCCTGGGTCAGCCAGTGCACGCGGCTGGCACCGGCGGCGCGGGCCTGGGCGTAGACGTGCTCGATCAACAGGCGGCCGATGCCATCGCCGCGCAGGCCATCGGCGACGAACAGATCCTGCAGGTAGCAATAATCGCCGACCGTCCAGCAGGAGCGGTGGTAGATAAAATGCACCAGGCCCACGGCGCGCCCATCCTGCCAGGCCAGTGCGGCATGCATGGGTTCGGCCGGCTCGAGAAAGCGCTGCCAGGTGATGGCGCTGACCTCGGCGGCGATCTCGGCCTGGTAGAAGTCCAGATAGCCCTGCCACAGCGGCAACCAGGCGGCGTGATCGGCAGTACTGACGGGGCGGATTTCGATGCTCATGGGGCTTCCTTGGCTAAGAGTTCATTACTGATCTGCGCGGCCAGTTCACGGTCGCGTGGATCATGGCTGGCTTGCAGGCCCTCGCGTACGCCGGCCTGATCGGCCTGGCTGCGGTTCTGCCCCAGTTTCCATTTGCCTTCCAGGCGTTCGATGGGCAGGGCGAAGCCGACGATGGCGCGCAGCATGCTGTCGATGTAGTCGCGCGGTGCATCGCTGACCGCCCAGGGCTGCGGACGTTCGGCTTCATGCAGCGCGCTGAGGCGGCTGACCAGTTGCAGCAGACGCTCGGCGTCATCGAACACCTCGGCGCGGCCATGGGCCTGCACGCTGATGTAGTTCCAGGTCGGCACCACCTTGCCGTGTTCGGCCTTGGCGGCGTACCAGGACGGGCTGATATAGGCCTCCGCGCCCTGGAAGATCACCAGCGCCGGGCTGCCTTCGGCCAGATCGCGCCATTGCGGGTTGGCCCGGGCGAAGTGGCCGTACAGCGTGCCGTAGGGGCCTTCGCCTGCCTCCAGCAGCAGCGGCAGATGGCTGGCGAGCAGGCCCTGGGCACCGTGGCTGACCAGCGTAGGCAGGCGGCTGGCGCGCATCTGCTGGTGCAGGGTGGCGAGGTCGTCCTGGCGGAAGGCGGCGGGCGTGTACATGGGCAGGCTCCTAGCAGGCCGTTGAAAAACGTTGGCGAGGCAGCCAGTGCAAGGCAAAAACAGGCGAAAAAGCGGAGTTTACGAGCTGTAAATGAGCATTTTGAGCCTGTTTTTAACGCCGCAATGGCAACGCAGGTAGTTTTTCAACAGCCTGCGAACGCGATGGAGCCATGCTAGGCAGAATATTGGTCTGTTGTAAGATCCACTTTATGCGACTTCTATGGAGCCAATCGCCATGCCTGCCTCATCTGCTCCGCCGCTCCCGGTTGACCTATCCGGTATCCAGCTCGATCCGCAGCAGGGCTTGGCGCGTCAGCTGTATCAGGCACTGCGCGAACGCATCCTCGATGGTCGCCTGCAACGCCGCACACGCCTGCCGGCCAGCCGTGATCTGGCCAGCCTGCTGGGTATCTCGCGCAACACCGTGACCCGCGCCTTCGATCAGCTCTATGCCGAGGGTTATATCGAGGGCCGCATCGGGGCCGGCACCTATGTGGCCGAGTTAAGTGGGGCGACGCGGCCGGTTCCAGCGCCTCCAGTGCAACCGTCCGGCAGCCCGCAGAGTGCGGCTTTGCAGCTGTTGCAGAGCCATCATCTGAACCCGCCATTAAGCGGCGCGCCACGGGCGTTTCGTGTTGGCGTGCCGGCCTTCGATCTGTTCCCCTTCGAGACCTGGGCGCGCCTGTCCGCGCGCTTCTGGCGCAAACCGTCACCGGCACGCCTGGGCTACGGCGACCCGGCCGGTGATTGGCAGCTGCGCGAGTTGATCGCCGCTTATCTGCGCAACAGCCGTGGCCTGCACTGTGATCCGGCGCAGATCGTCGTTACCAATGGCGCGCAGCAGGCCATCAGCCTCTGCGCGCAGTTGCTGGTTACCCCCGGCGCGCGGGTGGCCGTGGAGAACCCCGGTTACCGCGCTGCCGGCCATGCCCTGGCGATAGCCGGGGCGCAGCTGTGCGGCGTGGCGGTGGATGATGAAGGCCTGGATACCACTGCGCTGGAGCAGATCGAAGGGTGCCGATTGGTTTACCTGACGCCGTCGCACCAGTACCCGAGCGGCGTCACCCTGTCCCTGGCGCGGCGGTTGCAGCTACTGGAATGGGCCCAGCGCAATGACGGCCTGATCATCGAGGACGACTACGACGGCGAGTACCGTTACAGCGGCACGCCCCTGGCACCCCTGGCCGCCCTCGACCGCCAGGGCCGGGTGCTGTATGTCGGCACCTTCTGCAAGATTACTTTTCCGGCGCTGCGCCTGGGCTATCTGGTATTGCCGCCGGCGTTGGCCGAAGCCTTCGCTCAACGCCGCGCCCTGGATATGCGCCATTCGGAAATCGGCACCCAGGCGGTAATGGCCGAATTTATCGCCGCCGGGCATTTTCAGCGGCATATCCGCCGTATGCGCAGCGCGGCCCGCAGCCGTCGTGATGCGCTGCTGGCTGGTTGGCCTGCGGATGTGCCGGGCTGTGCGCCGCTGCCGGTGGTGGAGGCTGGGCTGCATCTGTGCGTGCGCGTCGACAGCCTGGCCCGCGAGCGTGAGCTGATCAGCGCCGCCGCGGGGGTTGGCGTGGAGATAAGTGCGCTAAGCAGTTACTGGCTGCCCGATAGCCGCACGCCGGAAGATCAGCGTGCCGGGCTGGTGCTGGGTTTTGCTGCGGTGCCCGAGGCGCAGATCACCGAGGCCCTAGAGGCATTGCGCAGGGCCTGGCGGCTTTAGCCGCGGCGTAGGATGGGTGGTAACCCATCAATTGGCTGATGGGTTACCACCTGGGCGGCCCCACCCATCCTACGGGCTCAGACCCCGGACAAATACCGCTTGCCTGGTAAGGGCAGCGCGGCATTGGTCTTAAGTGAACGGCATTCAACACAGCTCGGGATTTTTCGCGCAGCTGCCGTAGCCTTCGCCGCGCATCTGGTCCAGGGCGGCCTGCAGGCGTTCGACCACTTCGTCGGGGGTGTCCTTGTTCAGCGCCAGGTACAGCTGTGAGGTTTCGAAGCTGAGCAGGGTTTCCAGGTCGTCGACGCCCTGCTCGCGGGCGTAGAAGCGCCAGACCGGGTCAGAAGTGGCCCACAGGTCGATCTGCCCGCGTTGCAGCTTGCGGATATTTTCCTGGTCGCGCAGGGCGTTCTGCGGGGTAAAGCCCAGGCGCTCCAGGTGCTGGCTGACCGCCGCGCTCTGGTAGGCACCGATGCGGTAGGCCTTGGCCTGTTCCAGGTTGGCCAGTTGCGGGCTGCTGCCCTTACGGCCGACCAGCACGCTCTGGTACTGGGCGATAGGCCCGACCCATTTGAACAGCGGCTTGCGCGCCTCGCTCAGAGAGGTGGAGAACAGGCCGTGGTTGGGTTTGTTCATGGCCTGCTGGTAGATGCGGTCCCAGGGGAAGCGCAGGGTCAGGCTGTAGTCGATGCCGGCACGCTTGAACATCTCGCGCACGATATCGGCACTGAGGCCCTGGATATTGGCGTCGCGGGCGAAGTTCTTGCCGTTGCTGGCCATATTGAAGGGTGGGAAATTCTCGGTCAGCCACACCATCTTGTAACCGGGCGGCAAGGCGGCCTGACTCAGGGGGCTGAGCAGCAGGCAGAACAGCAGGGCAGCGAATAAAGGGCGGCGCATGGTCTGGCACTCCGATGGGAGAGGGCCGCGCGAGCCGATGGCCGTGGGCCCAAATAAAAACGCCCGACTCTAGGCCGGGCGTTGGGGCTTAACGCTGATGTGCGGTGTTGCCGATTTCCGCATGGTTGCTGGCCTTGGCCGCTGGCGAACTGCCCGACCAGACGCCTGGGTCCAGGTCCAGGTCGGCGAAGTTCTTCGCGTCCA
>CAZOEC010000207.1:0-5618 GCA_964578635.1 uncultured Pseudomonas sp. | reverse complement strand
CCACCGAATGCCACAACCAGGACAAGGTGAGCATGGGCACCATCGCCGCCCGCGACGCCCTGCGCAGTCTGGAGCTGACCGAGCAGGTCGCCGCCGCCACCCTGCTCGCCGCGAATCAGGGCGTGTGGCTGCGTCAGCGCGACGGCAAGAACGACATCCCCGCGCCGATCACCGCCATGCGTGAACAGCTGGCCGTGGACTTCCACCCGGTGATCGAAGACCGCGCCCTGGAAGCCGAGCTGCGCCTGTGCCTGGTGCGTATCCGCACGCAGCACTGGAGGCTCTATGCGTAGCAAGGGGGTATTGCAGGCGGAAATCGAACTGCAGGTGCCGTTCTTCGACGTCGATATGATGGAAGTGGTCTGGCACGGCCACTACGTCAAATACTTCGAAGAAGCGCGCTGCGCCCTGCTCGACAAGCTCGGCCACAACTACGTGCAGATGCGCGACGCCGGCTACGCCTGGCCGGTGATCGACCTGCAGCTGCGCTATATCCGTGGCGCCCAGTTCGGCCAGAAGATCATCGTGCGTGCCGATCTGGTGGAGTGGGAGAACCGCCTGAAGATCAACTACCTGATCACTGACGCCGCCAGCGGCGAGCGCATGACCCGTGGCAGTAGCGTGCAGGTCGCGGTGGAAATCGCTACGCGGGAAATGCAGTTTGCTTCGCCCAAGGTGCTGATCGACGCCGTTGAAAAGGTGCTGGCGTGAACAGTCTTTGGGCCGGATTAAGCCGCGCACTCAACCCCGTAGGTTGGGTTGAGCTTTGCGATACCCAACGCGGCGCAGGCCTCGTAGCCCGGATAAAATCCGGGAAGCGTTCTCCGCCCTTACACCGCTCCCGGATTGCATCCGGGCTACAGCTGGCGTTTCTGCTGCTTCTGGCATCGGATGCTTATGCCTTCGACCTCGACCAGCTCAGCGCCCAGCTGGCCAAGCCCGCCGTGGTACGCGGTCCGCTGATTCAGGAAAAGCACCTGCGCGCCCTGCCGCAGCCGCTGACCAGTCGCGGTCAGTTTGTTTTGAGTCGCGA
The DNA here is from genome assembly GCA_964578635.1 of uncultured Pseudomonas sp. Taxonomy (GTDB): domain Bacteria; phylum Pseudomonadota; class Gammaproteobacteria; order Pseudomonadales; family Pseudomonadaceae; genus Aquipseudomonas. Next base: position 4,585 of record CAZOEC010000207.1, on the reverse strand, counting down.
CCTCGGCCTGCTCTGGCAGCTGCAAAGCCCGCTCAAGCAGGATTACCGCATCGACGGGCAGGGCATCGCCAAACGCACGCCCAAAGGCTGGCAACAGCAGCCCGGCCAGGATGTCGCCGCCCAGCAGAGCCGGCTGTTTCTCGCCGTGCTCAAGGGCGATCACAGCGGCCTGGCGCGGGACTTCGAGCTGCAACTGAGCGGCACGTCTGAAGCCTGGCAACTGCGTCTAGTGCCAAACTCGGTGTTGCTTAAACAGATTTTCAGCCGCATCCAGATTGACGGCGGTGCCCTGGTGCAACGCATCGAGTTGCATGAAACCCAGGGCGACCGCAGCGTGCTGCGCTTGCCGGAAAGCCAGGCCGGCGATGCCTTGACTGAGCAGGAGCAACGCGACTTTGCCCAGTGAACGCTGGCTGCCGCGCGGCTTTCTGCTGCTGCTCGCGGCCTTGCTGGTGCTGGCCGCCTGGCAGTGGCGCAACGGTCCGCCCGTAGCCGCGGATATGCTCGCGCTGTTGCCGGCCGGTAGCGGCGATGTACTGGTGCAGCAGGCCGAACAACGTATGCAGGAGCCGCTCAATCGCGACCTGCTGCTATTGATCGGCCACCCGCAGCGCGACCAGGCGATTGCCCTGGCGCAGCAAGTTGCCGAGCAATGGCGCGGCAGCGGACGCTTCGCCCAGGTGCAGTGGAGCGTCGACAGCGACCTCGCGGCGCTGCGCGACTACCTGCGCAGCAACCGCCTGGCCTTGCTGCCGACGGCGGATCGCCAGCTGCTGCTGGAACAACCGCAACAACTGATCGAACAACGCGCCGCCCAGCTGTTCGACACCTTCGCCGGTTTCAGCCTGCTGCCCATCGAGCAGGACTGGCTGGGCTTTGGCGTACGCGCGCAACAGGCGCTGAATCCCGGCAGCCGCATCCAAGCCGACCTGAGCAGCGGCGCACTGCTGCTGGAAGAACCGGGTATGACCTGGGCTCTGCTGCGCGCCAGCGCCCAGGGCAGCGCTTTCGACATGCAGGAGCCGCCGCTGATTGCCGCACAGGTCGCCGCTACCCGTGCACAAATCGAAACAGCCGGCGGCCAACTACTGGCGGCTGGTGGCGTGTTGTATGCCGCCGCCGGGCAAGCCAAGGCCACCCGCGAGATCAGCCTGATTGGCGGCGGCGCTACCCTTGGCACCCTGCTGTTGTTGTTGCTGGCCTTCCGCCGAGTGCGGGTGCTGGTCAGCCTGTTGCCTATCGGTGTGGCGCTGCTGGCCGGCTGCACCGCCTGCGTGCTGGTGTTCGGCCAGATCAACGCCCTGACCCTGGTGCTGGGTGCCAGCCTGGTCGGGGTCGCCGCCGACTATCCGCAACACTATTTAAGTAAGAGCTGGAGCAAAAGCTGGAGCACCGCTGAAGGCAGCGAGGGCTGGAGCAGCTGGGGTGCCCTGCGCGCCACCTTGCCGGGACTGAGCCTGAGCCTGGGCACCAACCTGATCGGCTACCTGGCGCTGGCCTTTACCCCCTTTCCGGCGCTGACCCAGGTCGCATTGTTCTCCGCCGCCGGGCTGATTGCCGCTTATCTGTGCTCGGTATGCCTGCTGCCGGCCTGGCTGCGTGGCCTGCGTCTAAGCCCATCGCCGCAGCTGCTGAGCTTTAGCCAACGCCTGTTGGCCGGGCGGACACGCCTGTTGGCCAAGATCGGTAGCGCGCCGCTACTCGTGCTGTTGCTGATGTTCTGCGCCGGCGGCCTGTGGCAGCTGCATACGCAGAATGATCTGCGCCAGTGGTTGGGCCAGGAGCCGCAACTGCTGGCCGAAGCCCAGCGCATCGCCGAGCTGACCGGCCAGCAGCCCACCAGTCAGTTCTTTCTGGTGCGCGCCGCTAACCCGCAGCAGCTGCTGGAACGCCAAGCGGCGCTAAGCCAGCGCCTGGATCAGGCGGTGCAGAACGGTCAGTTGCGTGACTACCGCGCCCTGAGCCAACTGGTCGCGCCCGATAGCCAGCTGCAGGAATTGCGCGCAGCACTGCGCGAGCTGCCGCAGCACTGGCAGCCCCTGCTCGACCTGGGCATCCCGCCGGCAGCGCTGCATAACGAATTACTGGAACTCCAACAGAACAACCAGGCCAGCCTTGAACTAGCCTTGGCCAGCCAGCTGGGTGAGGCATGGCGACCGCTGTGGCTGGGCCGCAATGCCGAGGGCGTGGCTGGACTGGTCAGCCTGCAAGGACTCAGCAACAGCACTCAACTCAAGCCACTGGTCGAGGGCCTGCCGGGGGTGCAGCTGGTTGATCGGATCAGCGAACTCAATGCGCTATTCAGCGCCACCCAACTCAGCGCCGCCGAACTGAAACTGCTGTCCTCAGTCGCCATCCTGTTATTGCTATGCCTGCCCTTCGGCCTCGGCGGCGCGTTGCGGGTGGTCTGCCTGCCGCTGCTGGCGGCGCTGGCGGCGCTGGCCTGCCTAGGTTGGCTGGGCCAGCCGCTGACGCTGTTCAGCCTGTTCGGCCTGCTGCTGATCACCGCCATCGGCGTCGATTACGCCATCCTGATGCGCGAGAACATCGGCGGGCTGGCAGTCAGTCTGCTCGGCACCCTGCTCTCGGCGCTGACCAGCTGGCTGTCGTTCGGCTTGCTGCTGATCAGCGACACCCCGGCGATTGCCAACTTCGGCCTGGCGATCAGCCTGGGCCTGCTGTTCTGCTTTCTGCTCGCGCCCTGGGCGGGCACCCGGCAAGCCACAGCTAACCAGGCGCAGACGCTATGAACATCGCCCTGACCTGGCTGGCACTGCTCGCACTCTTTGCTTTGGTGACCTTACTGGGCAAACGCCTGCGCCTGATCCCGATTGTCAGCCAGTTGCTGCTGGCGACCCTGGGCCTGCCGCTGCTGATGCTGTGGACCACGCCGCTAGGCTTCGGCACCAGCGAGCTGCTCGCACCGGTATGGCTGGAGCCCTTGTATGGCGTGGCCTTCTGCCTGTTGCTCGGGCATATCCTCAGTGATGTGGTTGACCTGCAACTGGAGCCAGGCAGCCTGCAGATCGCCCTGCCGAGTTTCTTTGTGCCGTTCTTCTGCGGCCTGGCCTGCGCGGTCTGGCTGCTGCCGGAGCAAAGCGGCCTGGCCACTATTGCCGTGGGTCTGCTGTTTACCCTGACCGCCATTCCGGTGCTGTTTCTCTACCTGCAGCACCTCGGCTACCCGGTGGCCAAGATCCGCCAGCTGCTGCAGGCGGCAATCATCATGGATTTGCTGTGCTGGCTGATCTTCGGCCTGGCTCAGGGCAGCAGCGACCCGGCCACCCTGCTCTGGCCCTTGCTGGCCGCCGGCCTGCCGCTGCTGTTGAAGCTGCTGCCGCTGCGCTCGGCGCTACTCAATGGCAGCTGTTTTCTCGCCCTGCTGCTGTTGATGCAGCAACTGCACCTGAATGCCCTGGTGTTCGGCATCGCCTACCTGCTGCTGCTTACCGCCCTGCGCCTGCCTTTGCGCCTGCCACTACCGGCGGGTGTGCTGCGCTGGCTGCAAACCTGGCTGGCAGTGCCGCTGATTCTGGCCTTTGGCCTGCTGCAGATCGACTGGCACGACGCCTGGCTGGCGTATTCTGCCTGGCAGTTCGGCGCGCTGTTGCTGCTGCCAATCATCAGCAAACTGGCCGGCAACTGGCTGGGCCTGAGTTGGGCCGCCGGGCAGCTGCGCGCCTATGCTGGGCAGTGGCGCGAAAGCCTGCTGTTGAATACCCGCGGCCTGACTGAAATCATCTTTCTCAATCTGCTGCTGCAACAGCAGATAATCAGCCCGGCACTGTATTTCGCCCTGATGCTGATGGGCCTGATCTCGACCCTGTTACCGGCCCTGGCCGGCTCCCCTGCTGCCAATCCCGAGGCAAGAAGTCGCTATGAAGTCTCTTGAAGTCGAACAACGCCAAATCGTAGTGATAGGTGCCGGCCCGTCCGGTGCGATTGCCGCGGCGCTGCTCAAGCGCAATGGCCACGACGTACTGGTACTGGAACGCCAGCGCTTCCCGCGCTTCTCGATTGGCGAGAGCCTGCTGTCGCATTGCCTGGACTTTGTCGAAGAGGCCGGGATGCTCGAGGCAGTGCGCGCGGCGGGCTTCCAGACCAAGCATGGCGCGGCCTTTGGCTGGGGCGAGCGCTACACCGAATTCGATTTCCGCGACACCTTCACCAAGGGTCAGGGCTCGACCTATCAGGTACTGCGCGCCGACTTCGACAAACTGCTGGCCGACCAGGCCGAATTGCAGGGCGTGGAAATTCGCTATGAAGAGGAAATCTTCGCCGTCGATTTCAGCGACGACTGCCCACGCCTGAGCGTGCGTCGTTTGGCAGACGGCCACGAATACCAGGTCGAATGCGCCTTCGTCCTCGATGGCAGTGGCTACGGCCGCGTGCTGCCACGCCTGCTCGACCTCGACACGCCGTCGAGCTTCCCGGTGCGCCAAGCGGTGTTTACCCACGTCGAAGACCGCAGCGAAGGCACCGGTTTCGACCGCGAGAAGATCCTTATCACCACCCACCCGACCCTGCGCGATGTGTGGTTCTGGACCATCCCGTTCAGCAACGGCCGCTGCTCGGTCGGCGTGGT
>CAZOEC010000206.1:0-5631 GCA_964578635.1 uncultured Pseudomonas sp. | reverse complement strand
GCCTTAGCTTCACTGAGCCTGGCCTCGGCTCGTGCCACTTCAAAACGCCCAACCGACTTCAACGCTGCCAGTTGCCGGTTGTGCGTCAGCTCTTCACTGGCACCACGACTCGCTGCCTGGGCTGCATTGAGCTGAGCCTGGTACGCCGAGCAATCGAAACGCGCGAGGGTATCGCCCTTCCTGAACGACTCGCCCTCACTGAACGGTAATTCGACAATCCGCCCGGCCAACTCGCTGGCCAATACTGCCTGATCCCGTGCTCGAAGCACCCCGCGTGCTTCGTTGCCGCTTGGCGCGTTGGCGATGACGCCGCTCTCGAGCAGCGGATCATCAGAAGCAGACGTTTGCGCCTGAGCCCAGCACGTCACAAAGGCCAATCCCACAACCCAACTACTCAAACGCCGCATAACCGCTACTCCCTGACGGATGGGCGGAGTCTACGACAGCGGTGGAGAGCGTCAAGGGAATAGCCGGAAGGGGGGTGAAATCGCTTGTTAAAGGGGATAGAAGAAAAAGTTAGGGACTGTTCGTTTTTTAATTAAGTTTTTGATAAATAGAATAAATATCAGATTAGTGTGGCCGTCGAGAAAAGTCGCGCAGGCAACACCTATACGATTTCCCCCTAGGCATTAGCTCGAAAGGATGCATTGCATTCGCCTGACTGATAACACCTACGGGCGATACTCATTGGCCTGTATATCGACCTAAGCTGGCAGTTCTTTCAACCGTCGTGCAGCGCATTTGTGCTGCCGAGGAGACTGCCAGTGCCTCACAACAACAATAACGGCTATCCCTCCAGTACCCGCGCCTGGGTGACTGTCGCCATTCTGATGGTGGCCTATGTGCTGTCCTTTATCGACCGGCAGATTCTCAACCTGCTGGTGGGGCCGATCCGCCGCGACCTGATGATCAGCGACACCCAGATGAGCCTGCTGATGGGGCTGTCCTTCGCCCTGTTCTACACCGTCTGCGGGATTCCCCTGGGCCGCCTGGCCGATACCAAGAGCCGCCGCGGCCTGATCGCCATCGGTGTGTTGTTCTGGAGTGCGGCCACGGCTGCCTGCGGCATGGCCAAGCTGTACTGGCAGTTTCTGATCTGCCGCATCGGCGTTGGTGTGGGCGAGGCGGCGCTGTCGCCGGCGGCCTACTCGCTGATTGCCGACAGCTTTCCCGCCGAGCGCCGCGCCACGGCGATCAGCGTGTATTCCATGGGGGTTTATCTAGGCTCGGGCCTGGCCTTTCTGCTCGGTGGTCTGGTGATCCAGTTCGCCTCGGCCCAGGGCGATGTGCTGCTGCCAATCGTCGGTGAAGTGCGGCCCTGGCAGTTGATCTTCCTCATTCTCGGCGCGGCCGGGGTGCTGTTTACCCTGCTGATGCTGGCGGTCAAGGAGCCGACCCGGCGTGGTGTCGGAGCCGGCGTCGCGGTGCCGCTGGCCGATGTCGGCCGCTATATCCGCGCCAACAAGCGCACCGTGCTCTGCCATAACTTCGGCTTCGCCGGCCTGGCCTTTGCCGGCTACGGCAGTGCGGCCTGGATTCCGACCTTCTTTATCCGCACCTACGGCTGGGACGCCGGTCAGGTGGGCATCGTCTACGGCAGCATCGTTGCGGTGTTCGGCTGCCTGGGTATCGTCTTCGGCGGCCGCCTGGCCGACTGGATGGCCAAGCGGGGTAGCAGCGACGCCAATATGCGTGTCGGCCTGTACGCGGCCATCGGTGCAGTGCCTTGTGTGCTGGCTTTCCCGCTGATGGAAACTGCGCTGTGGGCGGCGATTCTGACCGCACCGGCGGCATTTTTCCTGAGCATGCCGTTCGGCGTGGCTCCGGCGGCAATCCAGGAAATCATGCCCAACTCGATGCGCGGCCAGGCCTCGGCGATCTACCTGTTCGTGATTACCCTGATCGGCCTGGGCATAGGTCCGACCGCAGTGGCGCTGGTGACCGATTATGTGTTCGGCGACGACATGGCGCTGCGCTACTCGCTGCTGATTGTTACCAGCATCGCCGTGTTCAGCTCCATCGTGCTGCTGAGCATGAGCCTCAAACCCTATCGGGAGAGTGTGGTGCGCCTGCAGCAGTGGGCGGCCGAGCCGGCTTGAGGAGCGGCCATGGCCTCTGGTGCGCGGTGTGCACCAGAGGCCATGCAGGTATCAGACCTGCTCTTCGCTCAGGGCCTTGCTGCGCCAGCCCTGGCCGCCCGGCAGCAGCAGGTTGAGCGCGATGGCGATGATGCCGCACAGGGAGATGCCTTTCAGGCTGACATCGCCGGCACCTATGACCATGCCGCCGATGCCGAACACCAGGGTGACCGCAACGATCACCAGGTTGCGCGCCTCGGACAGGTCGACCTGGTGGCGGATCAGGGTATTCAGGCCGACCACCGCGATGGAGCCGAACAGCAGGCAGAGAATGCCGCCCATCACCGGCACCGGGATGCTCTGCAGCACCGCGCCGAACTTGCCGATAAAGGCCAGGGTCATGGCGATCACCGCCGCCCAGAGCATCACCTTGGGGTTGAAATTCTTGGTCAGCATCACCGCCCCGGTGACTTCCGAGTAGGTGGTATTGGGCGGCCCGCCGAGCAGGCCGGCGGCCGAGGTGGCCAGGCCGTCGCCGAGCAGGGTGCGGTGCAGACCAGGTTGTTTCAGGTAGTTCTTGCCGGTGACGGTGCCGATCGCCAGCACGTCGCCGATATGCTCGATGGCCGGGGCAATGGCCACCGGCAGGATAAACAGGATGGCCCCCCAGTGCAGTTCCGGGGCGACGAAGTTCGGCACGGCCAGCCAGGGCGCGGCGGCTACCGGGCTGAAGTCGACCACGCCGAACAGCCAGGCCAGCCCATAGCCCACGAAGATGCCGCAGAGAATCGGGATCAGGCGGAAGATGCCGCGGCCGATCACGGCAACGATCAGGGTGGTGAGCAGCGCCGGCAGGGAAATCATCAGGGCGATGTCATAGGGCACCAGCTGCGCGCTGGCGTCGCCGGCCTTGCCCATGGCCATATTGGCCGCCACCGGGGCCAGGCCCAGGCCGATGGCCATGATCACCGGGCCGATCACCACCGGCGGCAGCAGGCGGTCGATAAAGCCGGTGCCTTTGATCTTTACCGCACCGGCCAGGAGCATATAGGCCACACCGGCGGCGACCAGGCCGCCGAGGGTGGCGGGCAGGCCGAAGTCGGCCTTGGCGGCGAGGATAGGGGCGATAAAGGCAAAGCTGGAGGCGAGAAACACCGGCACCTGGTTCTTGGTCACCAGCTGGAAGATCAGGGTACCGAGCCCGGCGGTAAACAGCGCCACGTTGGGATCCATGCCGGTGATCAGCGGCATCAGCACCAGCGCGCCAAAGGCCACGAAGAGCATCTGCGAGCCGGCCAGGGCCTGACGCCAGGTGGCGTCCTGCATATGATCCTGCATGCTCAGGCGTCCTTCTGCTTGGTGCCGAAGATCTTGTCGCCGGCATCGCCCAGGCCGGGAATGATATAGCCGTGTTCATTCAGGCACTGGTCGATGGAGGCGGTGAAGATGGTCACGTCCGGGTGGGCATCGGCCACCGCCTTGATGCCTTCAGGCGCGGCCACCAGGACCATGGCGCGGATTTCCTTGCAGCCGGCTTTTTTCAGCAGGTCGATGGTGGCGACCATGGAGCCGCCGGTGGCCAGCATGGGGTCGATGATCATCGCCAGGCGCTCGTCGATTTCCGGCACCAGTTTTTCCAGGTAAGTGTGCGCCTGCAGGGTTTCCTCGTTGCGCGCCACGCCCACGGCGCTGACCTTGGCCCCGGGAATCAGGCTGAGCACGCCTTCGAGCATGCCGATGCCGGCGCGCAGGATCGGCACCACGGTGATCTTCTTGCCGGAGATCTTTTCCACTTGCACGGTGCCGCACCAGCCTTCGATCTCGCAGTTTTCCAGGGGCAGATCCTTGGTCGCCTCGTAGGTCAGCAGCGCGCCGACTTCCTGGGCCAGTTCGCGAAAATTCTTTGTGCTGATATCGGCGCGGCGCATCAGGCCGAGCTTGTGGCGGATCAGCGGGTGGCGGATCTCGAGGATGGGCATGGCGGGGTCTCCGGCAGGACGGGTAGAAAACTGGCCTAGATTAAAGCATTGGCGATTCCAATTGCTGCCTCGGGGCCGGGTGAAATCGGCAATTAGCGTCTAAATTTCGCCTGTTGCCGACAATTTGCCCTGTTTGTCTGTCAGCCCTTGCTCTGCCTGCCGCAGATGGGTACCTTTGCCGGCTTTTATTTTGACGCATCGATCAGCTTTTCTGCTGCGTGTCGTCCCGCTTCCAAGAGGAAACAGCATGTCCGTCGATCTCGCGCATATCCGCCAAGTCATGGCCGAAGCCGATTGCCTGTACAGCAATGCCGAGGTCGAAGTGGCCATCGACACCATGGCGGCGGCCATCAACAGCGAGATGGCGGAGAGCAATCCCGTGGTGTTCTGCGTGATGAACGGCGGCCTGATCTTCTCCGGCAAGCTGTTGCCCAAGCTCAACTTTCCGCTGGAACTGTCCTACCTGCACGCCACTCGCTACCGCAATGAAACCAGCGGCGGCGAGCTGTTCTGGAAGGCCAAGCCGGAAATCTCCTTTATCGACCGCGACGTGCTGATCATCGACGACATCCTTGATGAAGGGCACACCCTCGGTGCAATCATCGATTTCTGCCGGCATGCCGGTGCCAGGAACGTGCGCATCGCCGTGCTGGTAGACAAGACCCACGACCGCAAGGCGCGCCCCGACCTCAAGGCTGATTACGTCGGCATGTCCTGCGTCGATCGCTATGTGTTTGGCTACGGCATGGATTACAAGGGCTACTGGCGCAACGCGCCGGGGATCTACGCGGTCAAGGGTCTGTAAAAGCTGCTCGGTAGGGTGCGCTGTGCGCACCGCGTCTGCGGTAGGCCTCGAATCGGCACTGCCCTAAGGTAGCCCGGATGCAATCCGGTGGATGTTGGTGCGCATGGCGCACCCTACCGGTCCGGTGCCAGCCCGAAGCTCAAGCGCTGTCGCCTGGTGCCAGCCAGCGCAGGGCCTTTTCCCGGGCCTGGGCCAGGTCGCGCACATAGGCCAGATGGCCTTCGACGCGCTGGATGCCGGCGCGCCGTAGTTGCAGGCGCACATGGGGCACTGGGCCGCTCAGGATCAGTCCGACACCCTGGGCGCGGTAGTCGCGCAGCACATTGTCCAGCGCCGCCAGGGCGGTCATATCCAGCAGCGGTACCGCGCTGATATCGACGATCACCACCCTGACCCCCGGGGTAAAGCGGCGCAGCACGCTCAGGGCCTTTTCCGCCGCGCCGAAAAACAGCGGGCCGCGAATGGCGTATACCAGCACATGCTCGGGCAGATCGCTCAGCGCCTGGTGAAAGTCACGGGGCAGACTCTCGGTGTCGGTCAGGTCACTCATGCGCTTGATAAACAGCCCCGCCGCCAGCAGCAGGCCGACCCCCACCGCCAGCACCATATCGAACAGCACGGTCAGGATCAGGCAGGTCAGCAGCACCAGCACGTCGCTGCGCGGGGCGATGCGCAGGGTGTGCTGCACATGCCGCACCTCGCTCATATTCCACGCCACCATCAGCAGCAGGGCGGCGAGGGCGGCCATCGGCAGGTAGCTGAACAGCGG
>CAZOEC010000205.1:0-5730 GCA_964578635.1 uncultured Pseudomonas sp. | reverse complement strand
GCTGCTCAGAAGGCTCAGCAAACTGCTGACGAAGCCAATGAGCGCGCTCTGCGTATGCTGGAAAAAGCCAGCCGCAAGTAATAGCCCCACAAAGGCTATGACAAGCCGACCCGGATTCCGGGTCGGCTTTTTTATTGCTCGGAGTTAGCCAGCCTCGATAAAGTCGGCCCCTCCCGCAACGCCGCAACTGAGGCTTCGGCGCAAAGGTAACGGCAATAAAAAACCCGTCAGCACCAGGCATGACGGGCTCTTTCAGCAAGCGCTCAATCAGAGGCTGGAAGCACTGACCAGAGCCTGATCGGGCTGGGCTATTTCAACCGGCAAGCCATCTTCGGCCGCCACCACTTCACGCAGCATCTCCCAGTCCAGACGCAAGTCGGCAAACGCCTCGTTCTGCAGCAATGCATTGATAACGGCCGTATGTTTATCCACGATCGAAGCATCATCGGTATCACTGAGCGGTGCATGGGCCTCGAGGTAGACCTTGCCGCCACTGCGGCCGAACTTGTATGGCTCATTGATGATGCGTACCGAAGTACCAACGGACACCATGCTGGCCAGCTTCAGGACGTTATGGTTGAGCATGCGGAAACAACCATGGCTGACGCGCATGCCAATACCGAACTTCTTGTTCGAGCCATGGATCAGGTATCCCGGCACCGAAAGCCCCATCTTGTAGGGACCCAGTGGGTTATCCGGGCCTGGCGGCACATAACTGGGCAGCGGGTCACCATCGGCGGCATGCTCTTCACGGATCGACTTGGGCGGGTACCAGCCCGGATTGGGGGTTTTCGCCGTGATACGGGCGTTGGCGACCGGCGAACTCCAGCCCTCGCGACCAATTCCCAACGGGTAGGTGAACACCACATCGCGATCTTTCGGGTAGTAATAGAGGCGGTACTCGGCCAGGTTGATCACAATGCCTTCGCGCGGCCCGGGCGGCAGAATAAAGCGTGTGGGCAAAATCACTTCGGTGCCCTCGCCAGGCAGCCAGGGGTCGACCCCGGGGTTGGCCACGACCATCTCCAGATAGCCCAGATCGTTGGCCGAGCCCAGGTCGGCAAAGGTGTCTTCGTATTTGGCCTGGATCACCTGCACTTGGCCGACGATGTCGTCGCCGGGAGGCGGCAGAGGCAACTCAAGGGCGCTGGCAGACCCTGCGACGCACAGTGCGGAGAGGGACAGGCAACGGCCGACGGTAAAAGCACGCGACAACATGCGGAAATCCTTGACAAGAATGACTGACAATTTTGCTTGGAGATTGTACACCCAGGCTGCACAGCACGGGAGGCCCGGCCCTCAAGGCAGCGGCAGGCGCTCCCCACGTCGCTGCGCGTCCAGGGTTGCCCGACAGGCCGGACACAGACGCTTGTCGCGCAGCATGGCCTTGTCCAGGTCACGCCACACCGGCTGGGCCGGCAGCAGACCACCGCACAGGGTGCGATCGGCCGAGCTGCCCAGCTCGAGCTGACGTGCCAGCAGATGCACACGCACTTCACGGCAGGCGAACAGGTCGAGCTGATCGCCAGGTTCGATCAGTTGATAGGCATGCAAGGACCAGGCAGGGCGCGGCATTGAGGGCTCCAGTGCGGGGCCGCCACATTAGCCGAAAGGCCGAGCGCAGAAAAGCCTGTCAGAGCAAAGGTTTCAGGGTCGGCCAGAGATTCTCCAGAAGCACCGGCTGAGCCTGGGCGGTGGGATGAAGACCATCGGCCTGCATCATTCCCGGCACACCGCCGACTCCCTCGAGAAAGAACGGCACCAGCGGGATCTGCTGCTCTTCTGCCAGGCGGCTGAACACCTCGGCAAAGGCCGTGGTGTAACGCACGCCGTAATTGGGTGGCAACAGCATGCCCAGCAGCAACACCTGGGCACCGCTGTCGCGGGACGCGTCAACCATCGCGGCAAGATTCTGTTGCAATTGCGCAGGGGGTAGACCGCGCAGCCCATCGTTGCCGCCCAGCTCGATAATCACCAGGTCCGGCTGGTGCTCGGCAAGTAGCCGAGGCAGCCGTGCGGCACCGCCTGCGCTGGTATCGCCACTGATCGAGGCATTCACCACCCGGTGCTCGAAACCCTGCTCGACGAGGCGTTTTTCCAGCAGGCTGACCCAACCCTGGCGGGTATCCAGGCCAAAAGCTGCGCTGATACTATCGCCCACCACCAGCACGGTATCTGCCAGGGCGGCCTGCCCCCACACCATCAGGCCGAAGGCAGCACTGATCAACCATGCACGCATTGGATTCTCCATGAGCTCAAGTATTCTCACCGCGCGGAACCTTAGCAAAGTGGTTGCCAGCACGGAAGGCGAGTTAACCATACTCCACGATCTCTCGCTGAGCCTGGACTCGGGCGACAGCCTGGCGATTGTCGGCAGCTCCGGTTCCGGCAAGTCGACCCTGCTGGGCCTGCTCGCCGGGCTCGACCTGCCGAGCCAGGGCAGCGTGCAGCTGGCCGGCCACGACCTGGGCCAGCTCGACGAGGATCAGCGCGCCCGCGTAAGGGCCGAGCATGTGGGCTTCGTCTTTCAGTCCTTCCAGTTGCTCGACAGCCTCAATGCCCTGGAAAACGTCATGCTGCCGCTGGAACTGGAAGGCCAGGCCGATGCCCGCCAACGTGCCCGCGCCCTGCTCGACCGGGTCGGTCTGGGTCAGCGTCTGACCCACTACCCTCGCCAGCTCTCCGGCGGCGAACAGCAGCGCGTGGCCATCGCCCGGGCCTTTGCCGCCGAACCTGCGGTGCTGTTTGCCGACGAGCCCACCGGCAACCTCGACAGCCATACCGGCGAACGGATCAGCGACCTGCTCTTCGAATTGAACAAGGAACGCGGCGCGACCCTGGTGCTGGTCACCCATGACGAACGCCTGGCACACCGCTGCCGACGCTTGATTCGCCTGGAAGGCGGCCATCTGGTCGACCACGTGGAACCCTGATGAAGCAGCTGCCCTTTACCCGCCTGCTGGCCCTGGCCAGCCGTCAGTTGCTGCGCGATGCCCGCGCCGGCGAGTTGCGCGTGCTGTTCTTCGCCCTGCTGGTCGCCGTGGCGGCCAGCACCGCCATCGGCTACTTCAGCGCCCGCCTGAACGACGGCATGCTGCTGCGCGCCACCGAATTCCTCGCCGCCGACCTGCGCCTGACCGGCAGCTCGCCAGCACCCCAGCAGCAGATCGACACAGGCAAGCAACTGGGGCTCGAGCATGCGCGGCTGGTCGAGTTTTCCAGCGTGGTGGCCAGCGACGCCGGCATCCAGCTGGCCAGCGTCAAGGCCGCCGATAGCGCCTACCCCCTGCGCGGCGAGCTGAAGAGCGCCGCCGCCCTGTACGAGGCGGAACAGTCCGGCCCTGGCCCGCAACCGGGCGAAGCATGGGCCGAGGCGCGGCTGTTTGTCGCCCTCGACCTGAAACCCGGCGACGAGATCGACGTCGGCAGCAAAACCCTGCGCCTGACTAGGGTGCTGACCTTTCTCCCTGACGAGGCCGGCGACTTCTACAGCCTTACCCCGCATCTATTGATGCACCTCGACGACCTGGCCGCCACCGCCGTGGTGCAGCCCGGCAGCCGGGTGCGCTACCAGGAACTCTGGCGCGGTACGGCCGAGGCACTGGCCGACTACCGCCAGGCCATCAACCCGACCCTTGAAGCCAACCAGCGCCTGGAGGATGCCAAAGACGGCAATCGTCAGGTGGGCAACGCCCTGGGCCGCGCCGAACGCTACCTGAACCTGGCCAGCCTGGCCGCCGTGCTACTAGCCGGGGTGGCCGTGGCGCTGTCGGCGGCGCGTTTCGCCGCCCGCCGTTTCGATGCCAGCGCCCTGTTGCGCTGCCTGGGTCTGTCGCGCAATCAGGCACTGGGCCTGTTCAGCCTGCAACTGGCCCTGCTCGGCATCAGCGCCAGCCTGGCCGGTGCCCTGCTCGGCTGGCTGGCGCAACAGACCCTGTTCAGCCTGCTGCACGACCTGTTGCCGGCGCAGATCCCTCCCGGCGGCCTGTGGCCGGCCATCGCCGGCATGGCCACCGGTCTGGTGGCGCTGGCCGGTTTCGCCCTGCCGCCGCTGGCCGCCCTGGGTCGCGTCCCGCCGCTGCGGGTGCTGCGCCGCGATCTGCTGCCGGTGCCGGCCAGTTCCTGGCTGGTCTACGGTGCCGCCCTCCTGGCCCTGGGCCTGATCATGTGGCGCTTGAGCCTGGACCTGCAGCTGACCCTGGCCCTGCTCGGCGGCGGTCTGATCACCGCGCTGCTGCTCGGCGGTCTGTTGTTGCTTGGCCTGCAAAGCCTGCGTCGGCTATTGGCCAGTGCCGCCCTGCCCTGGCGGCTGGGCCTGGGCCAGCTGCTGCGCCACCCCCTCGCCGCGGCCGGGCAATCTTTGGCCTTCGGCCTGATCATCCTGGCCATGGCCCTGATCGCCCTGCTGCGCGGCGAACTCCTCGACACCTGGCAGGACCAGCTACCGGCGCAAGCCCCCAACCACTTCGCCCTGAATATCCTGCCGGCCGACCAGGAAGCCTTCGCCGCCCGCCTGAGCGAGCTTTCGCCCCATCCGGCACCACTGTTCCCGGTGGTACCGGGGCGGCTGATCATGATCAACGACGAGCCGGTACGGCAGATCGTCAGCAAGGAATCCCAGGGCGAGCGCGCCATTCGCCGCGACCTCAGCCTGACCTGGGCGGCCGACCTGCCGGCGGACAACCAGCTGATCGCCGGCAGTTGGTGGAACAGCGACGACGCCCATGAACTGCCCGGGGTTTCGGTGGAGTCCGAACTGGCCGAAAGCCTCAAGCTCAAACTCGGCGACCGTTTACGCTTCAGCATCGGCGGCCTCGAGCGCGAGGCCCGGGTCAGCAGCCTGCGCGAGGTCGACTGGAACAACTTCCAGCCCAACTTCTATATGATTTTCCAGCCCGGCACCCTGCAGGACCTGCCGGTCACCTACCTGACCAGCTTCTATCTGCCGCCGCAGTTCGAGCGCCAACTGGTCGAGCTGTCCCGCGCCTTTCCGGCAGTCACCCTGCTGCAGGTGGAAGCCCTTCTGGCGCAGCTGCGCAGCATCCTCGCCCAGGTCACCCTGGCCATCGAGTTCGTCCTGCTGTTCGTCCTCGCCGCCGGCCTGGCCGTGCTGTTCGCCGGCTTGCAGGCCACCCTGGATGAACGTATCCGCCAGGGAGCCCTGCTGCGTGCCCTGGGGGCCGAACGCCGGCTGCTGGTCAAGGCCAGGCGCGCCGAGTTCGGCCTGCTCGGCGCGTCCAGCGGTCTGCTGGCGGCGTTCGGCTGCGAGCTGATCAGCTTTCTGCTCTACCGCTATGCCTTCGACCTGGTCTGGCAACCGCACCCATGGCTGTTACTGCTGCCGCTGATCGGGGCCCTGCTGGTGGGCACCGCCGGGGTACTCGGCACCCGCCGAGCCCTGAATATCAGCCCGCTGACGGTGCTGCGCGAGGGCTGATAGACTCGCGCATCACTTTTCTCAGCCGTCTGAGAGCCTGCCTTTAACGCAGCAGGGCCGACGCGCAGCAGAGGTTGAATAGGTTCTTATGAGTCGCTACCGCCCACCCCGTACCGCCGGCACGCCACTGATCACACCCGAGGGTGAGGCGCGCCTGCGCGCCGAGCTGCATGAACTCTGGCACGTGCGCCGGCCGCAGGTCACCCAGTCGGTCAGCGAAGCGGCCGCCCAGGGCGACCGCTCGGAGAACGCCGAGTACACCTATGGCAAGAAGATGCTGCGCGAGATCGACA
>CAZOEC010000204.1:0-5735 GCA_964578635.1 uncultured Pseudomonas sp. | reverse complement strand
GCCCGGCGGTGCGTCCGGAAGTGGCGCGGATGGTGGTCGATCAGCTCAAGGGCGGGCAGTTCCTCTTCGCCTGGCACTCCGACCAGCGCTGGCTGCAGGGCTCGGCCTACCTGGAATGCCAGCCGCAGCGGGTGGCGGGCATTCTGGCTCGCCAGCAGCGTTTGCCACGCAGCTAAGCCGTTCGCGCAACCAAGACTGCGGGTAACCCGCAGCACGTCTTTGATGGTGGTCAAGCCTGCCGCAACCTTCTGCGCGCCTTGGGGTGGATGTCGCCTTTCTTATCCATCACGCGATTTGGTGGATGGATAGAGCGTCATCCACCCTACGAGATTACGGGCCCTGTAGATAAGCCCGATCGCGGCGCTATTTCTGCTCGCTCTGCGGGGTGACCCGCAGCACTTCCTCGATGGTGGTCAGGCCGGCGGCGACCTTCTGTGCGCCGGACAGGCGCAGGCTGCGCATGCCTTCCTTGAAGGCATGCCGGCGCAGGGCGATCAGGTCGGTGTCGGCGCTGATCAGCGGCTTCATCGCATCGTTGATCAGCATGATCTCGTAGACCCCGGCGCGGCCGCGGTAGCCGGTGTCGCGGCACTCCAGGCAACCCACGGCGCTGCACGCCTGGGTCGGTAGTGGCGCGTTCCAGGGCTTGGTCAGGCTCTGCCAGTCCTCTTCATTGAGCGCCTGCGGTGCCTTGCAGTGCGGGCACAGGGTGCGCACCAGGCGCTGGGCCATGACCCCGAGCAGGGTGGCCTTGAGCAGGTAGTGCGGCACGCCCAGCTCCAGCAGGCGGGTGATGGCGCTGGGGGCGTCGTTGGTGTGCAGGGTGGACAGCACCAGGTGCCCGGTCAGCGCCGCCTGGATCGCCATCTCGGCGGTTTCCAGGTCGCGAATTTCGCCGACCATGATGATGTCCGGGTCCTGGCGCATCAGGGCGCGCACGCCGCTGGCGAAGGTCAGGTCGATATTGCTCTGCACCTGCATCTGGTTGAAGGCCCCCTCGATCATCTCGATCGGGTCTTCGATGGTGCAGACGTTGACCTCCTCGGTGGCCAGCTGCTTGAGGGTGGTGTAGAGCGTGGTGGTCTTGCCCGAGCCGGTGGGGCCGGTGACCAGGATGATGCCGTTGGGCTGGCCGGTCATGCTCAGCCAGCGCTTCAGGTCGTCGGGGGAGAAGCCCAGCTGGTCGAAGCTTTTCAGCAGCACTTCGGGGTCGAAAATCCGCATCACCATCTTTTCGCCGAAGGCGGTGGGCAGGGTCGACAGGCGCAGCTCCACTTCGCCGCCTTCCGGGGTCTTGGTCTTGACCCGGCCGTCCTGGGGTTTGCGCTTTTCCGCGACGTTCATCCGCCCCAGGCTTTTCAGGCGGCTGACCACCGCCATGGTTACCTGCGGCGGGAATTGATAGACGGTGTGCAGCACGCCGTCGATGCGAAAGCGCACGCTGCCCTGCTCGCGCCGCGGTTCGATATGGATATCACTGGCGCGCTGCTGGAAGGCGTACTGGAACAGCCAGTCGACGATATTGACGATATGCGCGTCGTTGGCGTCCGGCTCCTGATCCTGGGCCCCGAGGTTGAGCAGTTGCTCGAAGTTGCCCACCCCGCTGATCTTCTGATCGGTGTTGGTGGCCCCGCTGACCGATTTGGCCAGGCGGTAGAACTCCAGGGTCAGGCGCTGGATATCCGCCGGGTTGGCCACCACCCGCTTGATCGGGCGCTTGAGCACGTGGGTCAGGTTGGCTTCCCAGCTGTGCACCAGAGGTTGTGCGCTGGCGATGGTGACGCTGTCGCTGTCCACTGCCACGGCTAGGATCTTGTGGCGTTGGGCGAAGGCGTAGGACATCAGCGGGGTGATGGCGGCTACGTCGATTTTCAGCGGGTCTATACGCAGGTAGGGCTGGCCGGCGAACTCCGCCAGCCAGGCGGTGAGCGTCTCCAGGTCGAGCTTCTTGCCTGGGCGGCGCAGGTCGTCGAGCTGCTGCGCGGCGAGAAACTCCAGGGGATGTTGCTGGGCGTTCGTTGAGCTGCGCCGGATGGCCAGGCACTGCTCGGCACTGTCCTGGGCCACCCGGCCCTGGGCCACCAGTTCGCGCAACAGGTCACTGAGGTCCAGCGGACGATCCTGGGTGGACGAGGCGAATGCGGACATAGGGCTCCCTGGTAATTCGAACGGCAAAGCCGGCAGCTTGATCGCTGGCTTGCGGCTTGTCTGCCGACTCCATGCAGTTTTGCACGCTTTGCCCGGTTCGGCAGTGGGTTTGCAGGCCGGGCTAGCGCCGCTATAAGCGTGCTGTCAGCTGCGCTTGAGGGTCTTTACCCCTTCAGCCGTGCCGAGCAGCAGCAGATCGGCCGGGCGTGCGGCGAACAGGCCGTTGGTGACCACGCCGACGATATTATTGATCTGCGCTTCCAGCTCGGCCGGGTTGGTGATGGACAGGTTGTGTACATCGAGAATCACGTTGCCGTTATCGGTCAACACGCCTTCGCGGTACACCGGGTCGCCGCCCAGGCGTACCAGCTGGCGGGCGACATGGCTGCGGGCCATGGGGATCACCTCAACCGGCAGCGGAAAAGCCCCTAGTACCGGCACCAGCTTGCTGGCGTCGGCGATGCAGATAAAGGTCCGGGCCACCGCCGCGACGATCTTCTCGCGGGTCAGGGCCGCGCCGCCGCCCTTGATCAGGTTGAGGTGCTCATCGCTCTCGTCGGCTCCGTCGACATAGAATTCCAGGTCACTGACGTTGTTCAGCTCGTACACCGCAATGCCGTGGCCCTTGAGCCGCGCAGCGGTAGCTTCGGAGCTGGCCACGGCCCCGTCGAACTCCATCTTGTGCTTGGCCAGGGCATCGATAAAGCAGTTGGCGGTGGAGCCGGTGCCGACCCCGATCACACTCTTGGCGTCGAGTTTGGGAAGAATAAAGTCGACGGCAGCCTGGGCGACGGCTTGCTTGAGTTGATCCTGGTTCATCATGGGGCCTGGCGTGGGAGTGGGGAAAGGCGCGAATTATAGCGCGGCTAGGGCTTTAGCGGTCCTATGGCGGGCAAAACCCCGTGGCTTGTATGGTCGCGCGGCGCGGCCCTGGGGTAGACTCGCGGACTCCCCGAAAAGCCGCCTGCGATCTCGCCATGCTCGAACAGTACGTCAAGAAGATCCTCACCTCGCGCGTCTATGACGTGGCGGTGGAAACTCCGCTGCAAGCCGCCGCCCAGCTGTCCGAGCGTCTGGGTAACCAGATTCTGCTCAAGCGCGAAGACCTGCAGCCGGTGTACTCGTTCAAGATTCGCGGCGCCTACAACAAGCTGGCGCAGCTCTCGGCCGAAGAGCAGGCGCGCGGCGTGGTTACCGCCTCGGCCGGCAACCATGCCCAGGGCCTGGCGCTGGCGGCCAAGGTGCTGGGGGTCAAGGCCACCATAGTCATGCCCAAGACCACTCCGGAGATCAAGGTCCAGGGTGTGCGCTCCCGTGGCGGCAAGGTGGTGCTGCACGGCGACAGCTTTCCCGAGGCGCTGGCCTATTCACTGAAACTGGTGGACGAGAAGGGCTACATCTATATCCACCCCTACGACGATCCGCATACCATCGCCGGGCAAGGCACAGTGGCCATGGAGATCCTCCGTCAGCACCCTGGCCAGCTGGACGCGATCTTCGTGCCGGTGGGCGGCGGCGGCCTGATTGCCGGGATCGCCGCCTATGTGAAATACCTGCGCCCGGAAATCCGGATCATCGGCGTCGAGCCGGACGACTCCAACTGCCTGCAGGCGGCGATGGCCGCAGGTGAGCGGGTGGTGCTGAGCCAGGTCGGCTTGTTCGCCGACGGCGTGGCCGTGGCGCAGATCGGCCAGCACACCTTCGATGTGTGCAAGGACTATGTCGACGAGGTGATCACCGTCAGCACCGACGAGATCTGCGCGGCGATCAAGGATATCTACGACGACACCCGCTCGATCACCGAGCCGGCTGGCGCGCTGAGCGTGGCCGGGATCAAGAAGTATGTGGAGCGCGAAGGCTGCAGCGGTCAGGTGCTGGTGGGTATCGACTCCGGTGCCAACGTCAACTTCGACCGCCTGCGCCATGTCGCCGAGCGCGCCGAGCTGGGGGAGAAGCGCGAGGCGATCATCGCCGTGACCATCCCCGAGCAGCCGGGCAGCTTCAAGGCCTTCTGCGAGGCCATCGGCAAGCGCCAGATCACCGAATTCAACTACCGCTATCACACCGACCGTGAGGCGCACATCTTCGTCGGTGTGCAGACCCACCCGGAAACCGATCCGCGCGCGGCGCTGGTGGAAAGCCTGCGCAGCCAGGGTTTCCCGGTGCAGGACCTGACCGATAACGAACTGGCCAAGCTGCATATCCGCCATATGGTCGGCGGCCATGCCGCGGCGGTGCCGGATGAGGTGGTGCTGCGTTTCGAATTCCCCGAGCGGCCGGGCGCACTGTTTAATTTCTTACAAAAACTCGGTGGCCGCTGGAACATCTCGATGTTCCACTACCGCAACCACGGCGCTGCCGATGGTCGTGTGGTTGCCGGCCTGCAAGTGCCCAGCGACGAACGCCATCTGCTGCCGGCTGCGCTGGAGGCCATCGGCTATCCCTACTGGGATGAGAGCGACAATCCGGCCTACAAACTCTTTTTGGGCTGAAAACCTGTTCAATGTCTGCTGCGCGTCGGCCCTGCGGCGTTAAAAACCGGCTCGGAATGCTCATGTACAACAGTACACTCCGCTTCCTCGCCTGTTTTTGCCTTGCAGGACTCTAGCTCGCGAGACCTTGAACAGATCTTGAACGGCAGGAGCTGCACCGATGGAACATTACCAATTGCTGAAAATCGTCCACAGCGCACCGGGCATTCTGCTGCTGCTGGGCGTGCTGGCCCATGTGTTTATGCTGTGGAAGGCGGCGCGCGGCAGCGACAGTGCCGTGCTGCAACGCAAGCTCAAACGCACCCGCCTGATCAGCCTGCCGGTGCTCGGCCTGCTGGCCCTGAGCCTGCCGGTCAGTGGCTGGTGGCTGGTCGATCTGGCCGGCTTCCCGCTGGGGCAGACCTGGCTGCTGGCCAGTAGCGTGCTGTTCGGCGTGCTGGTGTTGATCAGTCTGCTGCTCAATGGCCGTCTGGCGGCCTGGCAGGCGTTGGGCGACAGCCCTGCCCCGGTCAAGCTGCTGCGCTTCTGCGCGGTCTATGCCGGGCTGCTGGTGCTGCTTTTGCTGGTGATCATGGGGTTGATGGGGGCCAAGCCGGCCTAAGCGGCAGGTTAAAGGCTCGGCCCCGTGGCCCTGTTGCATTCATACGTGCGGGCCCCATGCCGTAGGGTGTGCCGTGCGCACCGGGAACCCGTGGTTTGAGCCGGTGCGCGCAGCGCACCCTACCCAGTATTAGGATTCCCCGAACGCCTTGTGTAATACAAGGCGGCAGCATCGCCAAATAAAAACGCCGCCTGATCAGGCGGCGTTTTTATTGGAGTCGTAGGATGGGTTGAGCGCAGCGATACCCATCAATCTCAGCGCAGCGAGATCACCGGCCAGCCGCGCTTTTCGGCCTCGGCGCGCAGGTTCGGGTCGGGGTCGACGGCCACCGGGCGGGCTACCTGCTCCAGCAGCGGCAGGTCATTCATCGAGTCGCTGTAGAAGCAGCTGCCTTCCAGGCTCATGTCGTTTTCCGTCAGCCAGCGGTTAAGTCGGGTGACCTTGCCTTCCTTGAAGCAGGGCACGTCGGTGGTGCGCCCGGTGTAGCGGCCGTC
>CAZOEC010000203.1:0-5762 GCA_964578635.1 uncultured Pseudomonas sp. | reverse complement strand
CTTCGACCTTCTTGCCGACGATCATCATCATGTCGGCGAATTCGTCGACCACCACTACGATGGTCGGCAGGGTTTTCAGCAGCGGCGCTTCGTCGTGCATGCTTTCGCGCTTGTACAGCGGGTCAGACAGCGGCTCACCGGCTTCCTCGGCGTCCTTGACCTTGCGGTTGAAGCCGGCCAGGTTGCGCACGCCCATCTTCGACATCAGCTTGTAGCGCCGCTCCATCTCGGCCACCGACCAGCGCAAGGCGTTGGCGGCCTCCTTCATGTCGGTCACCACCGGGCACAGCAGGTGCGGAATACCTTCGTAGATCGACAGCTCGAGCATCTTCGGGTCGATCATGATCAACCGCGCCTCTTCCGGCGTGGATTTGAACAGGATCGACAGGATCATTGCGTTGACCCCCACAGATTTACCGGAACCGGTGGTACCGGCGACCAGCAGGTGCGGCATGCGTGCCAGGTCGGTAATCACCGGCTTGCCGCCAATATCATGGCCCAGGGCCAGGGTCACCGGCGACTTGGCATCGTCGTACTCGGGCGACGACAGCACCTCGGAGAAGCGCACGATCTGCCGGTCTTCGTTGGGAATTTCGATGCCGACGGTGGTCTTGCCCGGGATTACTTCCACCACCCGCACGCTGATCACCGCCAGCGAGCGCGCCAGGTCCTTGGCCAGGTTGGAGATACGGCTGACCTTGACCCCGGCTGCCGGCTGAATCTCGAAACGGGTGATCACCGGCCCCGGATGCACGGACTCGACTATGACCTCGACCCCAAACTCCTTAAGCTTGATCTCCACCAGCCGCGACATGGCCTCCAGGGACTCGGGGGAATACTTCTTCTGGATCTTTTCCGCCACATCGAGGATCGAGATAGGCGGCAGACTGCCGGCCAGGGCGCTGTCCTCGAACAGATTGACCTGCTTCTCTTTCAGCACCCGCTTGCTCGGCTCGGCCGCCTTGGGCGCGGCCGGCGGGGTGATCTGCGGAGCCGGGCGATTGACCCGCTCGCTCATATGTTTGCTCAGCGATTCCTCGCGTTCGATCAGGCGTTCCTTGACCCGGGCCTGCTCGCGGCGATCAAGCACGATGGGGGCAGACACCTCGGTGACGCGCTCATCAACCTCGCGCAGCTGGGCAACCAGCTGCTTGCGCTCGACCCGGGCATTCCACCAACGGTTGCTCAGACCCTGAATCAACTCGAACAGGTCCAGGGTGATCTTGCCGGTCAGGTCCATCACCTTGAACCAGGACAGGTCGGTAAACACGGTCAGACCGAAGAGAAACAGCGCAATAAACAGCAGGGTACTGCCCTGCACGTTCAGCGCATTGACGGCCAACTGACCGAGGCTTTCGCCCAGGGCACCACCGGCGGAAGCCGGCATGCTGGCACTGGCATGGAAATGGATATAGGCCAGCGCAGCCCCCGACAGCACCAGAAACACCAGGCCGATCAGGCGCCAGGAGAACAGCCAGCCACTCCACTGCCAGGGTTGATGGCGGGCGCGGAACACCTGCAGGGTCTTGACCCCCAGCAGCAGCGGGAACAGGTAGGCGAAGTAACCCAGGGCCATAAACAGGATATCGGCGAACCAGGCACCGGCACGCCCGGCGGCATTGTGCACCTGCTCGACATTGCTGGTATGGGTCCAGCCCGGGTCGGCCGCATCGTAGGTCAGCAGCGCCATCCACAGGTAAAGGCAGAGTGCACCCAGGCCGATCAGCGCCCCCTCCTTGAGTCGGTAAGGCAATTGCTGACGCCAGACGGGGGCTTGTGCGGTAGGGCTAGAGTTCTTCAAAACGCATCTGTTCCTGCGCCGGGGCGCCGAATAATTGGTTAAAGGCGGATCAAGCGCCGATTGTACGGGTTTAGCCGCGCCGTGCCACGCAATCGCCCGTGGTCATCGGCCAACGGCGCTCGACTCCCGCTCGCCACCTGCTTCGGTGTAGCATATCCGCCAACATCTTCCGTGCGGCTCAATTGGAGCATGCATTCTCTTTTGTGACAAAGGCTTATGAGGTGTTTTTATGAGCGAAGTCAAGCATTCACGCCTGATCATCCTGGGCTCTGGCCCCGCCGGTTATAGCGCCGCCGTCTATGCCGCCCGGGCCAATCTCAAGCCCGTGGTGATCACCGGCATTCAGCCTGGCGGTCAGCTCACCACCACCACCGAAGTGGACAACTGGCCGGGCGACGTCGAAGGCCTGACCGGCCCGGCCCTGATGGAGCGCATGCAGAAGCATGCCGAGCGCTTTGAAACCGAGATCGTCTACGACCACATCCATACCGCCGAGTTGCAGTCGCGTCCCTTTACCCTCAAGGGCGACAGCGGCACCTATACCTGCGACGCCCTGATTATTGCCACTGGCGCATCCGCCCAGTACCTGGGCCTGCCGTCGGAAGAGGCCTTTTCCGGCAAAGGCGTATCGGCTTGCGCCACCTGCGATGGCTTCTTCTATCGTAACCAGGTGGTCGCCGTGATCGGTGGCGGCAACACCGCCGTTGAAGAGGCGCTGTATCTGGCCAATATCGCCAAGGAAGTGCACCTGGTACACCGTCGCGACAAGCTGCGTTCGGAGAAGATCCTTCAGGACAAGCTGTTCGACAAGGCGGCCAACGGCAATATCACCCTGCACTGGAACCATGCGCTCGACGAGGTGCTGGGCGACAACAGCGGGGTAACCGGCGCACGCCTGAAAGACACCCAGACCGGCGTGACCACGGATCTGCCACTGGCCGGCGTGTTTATCGCCATCGGCCACAAACCCAATACCGAGCTGTTCCAGGGTCAGCTGGAAATGCGTGACGGCTACCTGCTGATCAAGGGCGGCAGCGAAGGCAATGCCACCGCCACCAGCATCGAAGGCGTCTTCGCTGCCGGTGATGTGGCCGACCACGTCTATCGCCAGGCCATCACCTCGGCCGGCGCTGGCTGCATGGCCGCACTCGACGTCGAGAAGTTCCTCGACGACAACTGAGAGAGTGTTTACAAAAGTAGCGAGCGATGGCCAGGCAAGGCGAAATCAGCCGAAAAAGCGGAGTGTACGAGTAGTACATGAGCATTTTGAGGCTGGTTTCAACGCAGCATGGCCGAGCGCAGTAGTTTGTAGACACTTTCTCATAGCCCTAGGGGTGGCCTCTTAGCAACCACCCTACCCTCCTCCGGCCGCGCCTCATGCTGACCTGGCTACAACGCGATTCACTGGATTTTCCGCCCCTCGACAAGGCGCTGCGCGATCCCAACGGATTGCTCGCCGCCGGCGGCGACCTGAGCCCCGAACGCCTGATCCAGGCTTACCGCCACGGCTGCTTTCCCTGGTTTCAGGACGGCCAGCCGATTCTCTGGTGGTCGCCCGACCCGCGCACCGTATTGTTCCCCGAGGAACTGCACCTCTCCCGCAGCCTCGCCAAGCTATTGCGCCAGGGCCGCTACCGGGTCACCTTCGACCAGGCCTTCGCCGAGGTTATCCAGGCCTGCGCCGCGCCGCGTAGTTACGCCGCGGACACCTGGATCACCACACCGATGCAAGCCGCCTACCTGGAGCTGCATAAGCGCGGCATCGCCCATTCGGTCGAAGTCTGGCAGGGTGAGGAAATGGTCGGCGGCCTCTACGGCCTGGCCATGGGCCAGCTGTTTTTCGGCGAATCGATGTTCAGTCGCGCCGACAATGCCTCCAAAGTGGGTTTTGCCACCCTGGTGCAGCACCTCAAAGCCTGGGGCTTCGTGCTGATCGACTGCCAGATGCCGACACAACACCTGCACAGCTTCGGTGCCAGGGCCATCTCCCGCCAGCAGTTCGCCGCTTATCTGAGTCGCCATCTCGATCAGGTCAATCAAGCCGACTGGGTTGCCTAGGCGAGTTTGCCTGCCTGGCATACACTTGAATAAGACTGATCCCGAGAGTCGATCATGACCGAGCTGGCCCGCCTGAAGTTTTATGCCACTCAGCCGCACCCATGCAGCTACCTGCCCGATGAACAAGCCACCACCCTGTTCCTCGACCCCAGCCAGCCCATGGACGCGGAGGTATACGCCGAGCTTTCGGAAATGGGCTTTCGGCGCAGCGGCGAGCACCTCTATCGCCCACACTGCCAGCGCTGCACCGCCTGCATGCCGGCACGTATCCCTGCCGCGCAGTTCAGCCCCAATCGCCAGCAACGGCGCATTCTCAAGCGCAACCAGGACCTCCAGGTACGCCCGGTGCGCCCGACCTTCACCGAGGAGTATTACAGCCTCTACGTCCGCTATATCGAGCAGCGTCATGCCGATGGCGACATGTACCCGCCCAGCCGCGAACAATTCTCGACCTTTCTCGTCCGTGACCTGGCATTTTCCCGCTTCTACGAATTCCGCCAGCAAGGCCGCCTGCTCGCCATCGCGGTCACCGACGTGCTGCCCAACGGGCTTTCCGCGGTCTACACCTTCTACGACCCCAGCGAAGAACGACGTAGCCTGGGTCGCTTCGCCATCCTCTGGCAAATCGCCGAAACCACCCGCCTGGGCCTGCACGCCGTCTACCTCGGCTACTGGATCAAGAACTGCCGCAAGATGAACTACAAGACCCAATACCGGCCGATTGAGCTCTTCGTCAATCAACGCTGGGTCAGCCTTATCTGAAGCCCTTGGCGCAAACCCCAATTTTCGGGCACAATGCACGCCGCTTTTGCCTGGCGCCAGTTGCACCGGGCCATTCATTGGATACCGAGGGCTTTACTGCATGTCGAAAGAAGACAGCTTCGAAATGGAAGGCACTGTCGTCGACACCCTGCCCAACACCATGTTCCGTGTGGAGTTGGAAAATGGGCACGTCGTTACCGCGCACATCTCCGGAAAGATGCGCAAGAACTACATCCGCATTCTGACTGGTGACAAGGTTCGCGTTGAGCTGACACCTTACGACCTGAGCAAGGGTCGTATCACCTACCGCGCCCGTTAATCACGCAGGTCATCCGCCAGGAGCCCAATCAGGGCAAAACGGCAGTTGACGGCAAGTTAACCCAGGCTGCAAATGAAAACGCCCGGCATTGCCGGGCGTTTTTGTTGCTTGGCGTTGTGGATCAGGCCATTTCCGCCGTGGTTTCAAAGTCGAAGGTCAGCTCGCCATCGCTGATGTCGACATGCACCACGCCACCATGCTCGGACAACTCGCCGAACAGAATCTCTTCCGCCAGCGGACGCTTGATCTTGTCCTGAATCAGACGCGCCATCGGTCGAGCACCCATCTGCACATCGTAGCCCTGCTCCGCCAGCCAGTTACGCGCCGCATCGCTGACCTCAAGCATGACCCGCTTGTCCTCCAGCTGCGCCTGTAGCTCGGTGAGGAACTTGTCGACGATGCTCTTGATCACCTCATGACTCAGACGGCCGAACTGGATAATGGTGTCCAGACGGTTACGGAACTCCGGCGTGAAGCTCTTCTTGATCACTTCCATGGCATCGGATGAGTGATCCTGGTGAGTGAAACCAATAGAAGCCCGCGCGGCAGTCTCGGCACCGGCGTTGGTGGTCATGATCACGATCACATTGCGGAAATCCGCCTTGCGCCCGTTGTTGTCGGTCAGGGTGCCATGGTCCATCACCTGCAGCAGCAGATTGAAGACTTCCGGGTGAGCCTTCTCGATTTCATCGAGCAGCAGCACGCAATGCGGGGTCTTGGTGATGGCCTCGGTCAGCAGGCCACCCTGGTCAAAACCGACATAGCCGGGCGGCGCACCGATCAGGCGCGACACGGTGTGGCGCTCCATATACTCGGACATGT
>CAZOEC010000202.1:0-5770 GCA_964578635.1 uncultured Pseudomonas sp. | reverse complement strand
ATCATCGGCATCACCGAGCTGGGCCTGGTGCAGATGACCCGCAAGCGCACCCGCGAAAGCATCGAGCAGGTGCTCTGCGAGCCCTGCAGCGCCTGCCAGGGTCGCGGCAAGCTTAAGACCGCGGAAACCATCTGCTACGAGATCTTCCGCGAGATCCTGCGCGAAGCCCGGGCCTACCAGGCTGAGGGCTACCGGGTGCTGGCCAACCAGAAGGTGGTCGACCGCCTGCTCGACGAGGAGTCGGGCAATGTCGCCGATCTGGAGGCCTTTATCGGCCGCACCATCAAGTTTCAGGTCGAGACCATGTATTCCCAGGAGCAATACGATGTGGTGTTGCTCTGAACCCTCGTCTGATTTGCCGGGTATAAGCTGAATGGAGGCACTGGCCCGCTGGACCATGACCCTGCTGCGCTGGACGCTGGGGCTCTGTGCGCTTGGCCTGGTACTGGCGGCGCTGTATGTCAGCCTCGGCCGGGAGCTGTTGCCCCTGGCCGCCGAATACCGCCTGGAGGTGGAAGACAAGGCTGCTGCGGCGCTGGCCATGCCGGTGCGGATCGGCACCCTGGAGGGGCGTTGGCAGGGCTTTGCGCCGGTGCTGATCGCCCATGATCTGCAGGTCGGCGAAGGCCAGGGCAGCCTGCAGCTCGATCAGGTGCGGGTGGTCCCTGACGTGTTGGCCAGCCTGGCGGCGCGACAACTGCGGGTGGCGCGTCTGGAGCTGGAAGGCCTGCAACTGCTGGTCGAGCAGGATGCCGAGGGTCGCTGGGCACTAAAGGGCCTGGCCCCGCGCGAGGCGGCCGCACCCCTGGACATGGCCCAGCTGTTGCGCCAGCTGCAGACGGTCAAACGGCTGTCGCTGCTCAACAGCCAGGTGACCCTGCAGGCGTTCGAGCAGCCGGCACGCACCCTCACTTACGTCAACCTGACGCTGCGCAATGGCAGCGCCAGTCAGCGCCTGGACGGCCGTCTGCTGCTGCCCGATGGCCAGCCGCTGGCTCTGCAGCTGCGCACCCGGCTGCAGCCCGAACGCTGGCGCGAGGCCCGGGCCGAGCTGTACCTGAGCCTGCCGCAGAGCGACTGGGCGGCCTGGGTGCCGGCCAGCCTGCTGGCGCAGTGGCGGCTCGAACGCCTGCAGGCCGGCGGCGAGGTCTGGTTGTCCTGGGCCGAGGGGGCGGTGCAGCGTGCCGTCAGCCGCCTGCACGCGCCGCAGTTGCAGGGGGGCCATGGCTCCCGTGAGTCGGTGGCGTTGAGCAACCTGAGCCTGAACGCCTACTTCACCCGCACCGCCGAGGGCTCCGAGGTGCTGTTCGATGACCTGGCCTTCAGTCAGGGTGAGCAGCGCTGGGGCGAGGCGCGCGTTGCCCTGCGTCAGCAGGCGGGCAGTGCGGAGCTGCAAGAGCAATGGTTGCTCAGTGCCGATCACCTCGACCTCGCCCCCCTGCAGCCGCTGGTGGCGGCGCTGGCCCCTCTGCCGGACAAGGCCCTGGCCGTGCTGGCGCAACTCAGCCCCAAGGGCGCGGTGCGCAACCTGCAGCTCGATTACCGGCCGCAGGTCGAGGGGCCAGGCCGCCTGCAGTTCTCGGCCAATCTCGAGCGTATCGGCTTTGCCGCCTACCTGGCGTCGCCAGCGGCGGAAAACGTCAGTGGCAGCATCAGCGGCGATCTCGCCCAGGGCGAGCTGCGCATGGCCAGCGAGAACTTCTCCCTGCACCTGGACACCCTGTTCCCCCAGCCCTGGCGCTACAGCACGGCCAATGCGCGGCTGACCTGGCAGCTCGATGAGCAGGCGTTCACCCTGCGCAGTCCTTATCTGCAGGTGGTGGGCGAAGAGGGGGCGATTGCCGGCGACTTCCTGATTCGCCTGATACGCGATCCTTTGGCCGAAGACTATATGGACCTGCGCGTCGGCCTGCGCGATGGCGATGCGCGCTTTACCGAAAAATACCTGCCGAGCCGGGCCCCGGGCCTGAGCCCCGAGCTGGATGCCTGGCTGAAAAGCGCGATTCGCAGCGGCCGGGTCGATGAGGGCTATTTCCAGTACCAGGGCTCGCTGAACAAGGGCGCGGAACGTGCCGCGCGCAGCCTCAGCCTGTTCTTTGCCGTGCGTGACGCCGAGCTGGCCTATCAGCCCGGCTGGCCGGCCCTGCGCGAAGGGCGCGGGGAAGTCTATATCGAGGACAGCGGGGTGCGCGTCGAGCTGGCCGAGGGGCGCATTCTCAACAGCCGGGTGAGCAATGCCCAGGCCCTGATTGCCACGGCCTTGCCCGGGCAGCCGATCCGTTTGCTGCTTAACAGCGAGTTGAGCAGCAATGTCGAAGACGCCCTGAAAATTCTTCAGGATGCGCCGCTGGGCACCGCCGAGATCTTCGCCGGCTGGAGTGGCTCGGGGGATCTGAGCGGCAAGCTCAAGCTCGATCTGCCGTTGCGCAAAGGGCTCAAGCCCGAAGTGGTGGTCGATTTTGCCAGCAGCAATGCCGAGCTCAACCTGAGCAACCCGCTGCTGCAGCTGAGCCAGGTGCAGGGAGCCTTCCGCTACGACACGGCCCGCGGCCTCAGTGCGCCGGATATTCGCGCCCAGGTGCTGGGCCATGCGGTGCGTGGCAAGGCCCTGGCCGACGGTCGTGGTGGCCGTGCCCTGACGCGCATCGAGGCCGCTGGCCGGGTCGGCGTCACTGAGCTGAGCGCCTGGCTGGGCGTGACCCAGCCGGTGCCGCTGAGCGGCAGCCTGCCTTATCGCTTGCGCCTGTCTCTGGATGGGGCCGACAGCCAGCTGCGGGTCGACTCCAATCTGCAGGGCCTGGCCATCGAGCTGCCTGCGCCCTTCGGCAAGGCCGCCGGCGCGGCCAGCTACGCCGACTGGCGGATGACCCTCAGCGGTGCCGAGCGACGCTACTGGCTGGACTATGCCGAGCTGGCCAGTCTGTCGTTCGCCGCACCGCTCGGACAGTTCGCTGCCGGGCGCGGCGAATTGCGTCTGGCGGACGGCCCGGCGAGCCTGCCTGGGGGCAAGGGCGTGCGTTTGCGTGGCCGCGTCGCGGAGCTGGACTGGGACGCCTGGCAGGCGGTGTTGCAGCCCTACAAGCGCCTGCCGACCGATGAGGCGCAGCAGCTGTTCAACGATGCGCAGCTGCAGATTGGCCGTTTCAGCGGTTTCGGCACCGAGCTGGATGCCCTGGCGCTGCGTTTGCAACGGGCCGGCCAGAGCTGGGCAGTGGACCTGGACAGCGAGCGGATCAAGGGGCGGATCGATGTGGCGGATGATGCCGCAGTGCCGATGGCCCTCAACCTCGACTACCTGCGTCTGCCCGCCGCCGAACCCAAACCCGAGACCGGCGTGGTGGTGGACAAGCCCGACCCGCTGGCCGGCGTCGATCCGCGCCAGATCCCGCCGATCGACCTGCGTATTGCCACGGTCTATCAGGGGATCGAGGCCCTGGGGGCCTGGTCGCTGAAGATTCGTCCAAGCGGGGAGGGGGTGCAGTTCAGCGACCTCGATCTCAATCTCAAGGGCCTGCAGCTCACCGGCCAGGGCGGCTGGCAAGGCGCGCCGGGGGCCAGCCGGAGCTGGTACAACGGCCGTCTGGGCGGCGCGGATCTGGCCGATGTGCTGATCGCCTGGGGCTATGCCCCGACCGCCAGCAGTGAAAGTTTTCGCCTGGAGGTCGACGGCAACTGGCCCGGCTCGCCGGCCTGGTTCGGCCTGAAGCGTTTCTCCGGCAGCATGGATGTGGCGATGCGCAAGGGGCAGTTTTCCGAAGTGCAGGGCCCTGCCTCGGCGCTGCGGGTATTCGGCCTGCTCAACTTCAACTCGATTGGCCGCCGCCTGCGCCTGGATTTCTCCGACCTGCTGGGCAAGGGCCTGAGCTATGACCGGGTCAAGGGGCTGCTGGTCGCCAGCGAGGGAGTGTTTGTCACCCGCGAGCCGCTGACCCTGACCGGGCCATCGAGCAACCTGGAGCTGGACGGTACCCTGGATATGCGCCAGGAACGGGTCGATGCCAAGTTGCTGGTGACCCTGCCGGTGAGCAATAACCTGCCCCTAGCCGCCCTGATCGTCGGAGCCCCGGCGATTGGCGGCGCGCTGTTTATCGCCGACAAGCTGCTGGGCGACCGGGTGGCGCGCTTTGCCAGCGTGCAATACGACGTCAAGGGCCCCTGGCAGGACCCGCAGATCAGCTTCGACAAACCCTTTGAGAAACCGCAGTGAGTGGGCGTCTTTGGACGTGCGGCTGTGCAGTCTGCGGCCATGGCTTGTAAGCTGATGGCTCGAGCCGTTTTCGGAAGCCATGCGCTATGAGTCTCGCCGTCATTCAAATGGTCAGTCAGGCCGATGTGCTGGCCAATCTGGCCCAGGCCCGGCTGTTATTGGAGCAGGCCGCGGGCAGAGGGGCGCGGCTGGCGGTGCTGCCGGAAAACTTCGCCGCCATGGGGCGCAGTGACCTGGCCGAACTTGGCCGCCGTGAAGCGGTGGGCGAGGGGCCGATACTGCCCTGGCTGTATCAGACGGCCCGCGACCTGGGCCTGTGGATAGTGGCCGGTACTCTGCCGCTGCCGCCGGACGCCCAGCCTGGGGCCAAGCCCCGCGCCTGTTCGCTGCTGATCGACGAATACGGCCAGCGGGTGGCGCGTTACGACAAGCTGCACCTGTTCGATGTGGAGGTCGGCGACAGCCATGGCTGTTACCGTGAGTCGGATGACTTCGCCTACGGTGAACAGGTGGTGGTGGCGGACACGCCGCTGGGGCGTCTGGGGCTCGCGGTGTGTTACGACCTGCGCTTTCCCGAGCTCTTTAGCGCCCTGCGCGAGGCGGGGGCCGAGTTGATCAGCCTGCCGGCGGCCTTTACCGCGGTGACCGGGGCGGCGCACTGGCAGGTACTGACCCGCGCCCGCGCCATCGAAACCCAGTGCTATGTGCTGGCGGCCGGGCAGGGCGGCAGTCATCCGGGCGGCCGCGAGACCTTTGGCCATTCTGCGATCATCAACCCCTGGGGCCGGGTGCTCGCCGAGCAGGCCTCGGGCCAGGCGGTGCTTGTGGCCGCGCGCGATGCCGCGGAACAGGCCGCCATCCGCCGGCGCATGCCGGTGGCCCGGCACAAACGATTTTTTGCCGCAGCCGAACCCCGGCTGCCTGGCGTGGAGCAGTCATGAACGAGATAAAGCCGTTATGAGCGAGATGTTGGTGTCCGTCAGTGAACATCTGTTGGGTCCGGGCGGTTTGACCCTTGAGCAGCTACCCGAGGTATTGGCCGAACTGGCCGGCCCGGGTATCGATGCCGCCGACCTGTATTTCCAGAGCCAGGTCTCGGAAACCTGGGCGCTGGAGGATGGCATCGTCAAGGAAGGCAGCTTCAACCTCGACCAGGGCGTCGGCGTGCGCGCCCAGTCCGGCGAGAAAACCGGTTTTGCCTACAGCAATGCGATTACCGCCACGGCCCTGAGCCAGGCGGCGCAGGCCGCCCGCTCGATTGCCCGGGCCGGGCAGCATGGTCGCGTACAGGCCTTCAGCAGCCCGCAGATGACGGCGCTCTATGCGCCGGATAACCCGCTGGATGTACTGGGCCGCGCGGAAAAGGTCGAGTTGCTCAAACGCATCGACGTCGCCACCCGCGCCCTCGATCCGCGGATCAAGCAGGTCTCGGTCAGCCTGGCCGGCGTCTGGGACCGGGTGCTGGTCGCCGCCACTGACGGCAGCCTGGGCGCGGATATCCGCCCGCTGGTGCGTTTCAATGTCAGCGTGATCGTCGAGCAGAACGGCCGCCGTGAGCGCGGC
>CAZOEC010000201.1:0-5786 GCA_964578635.1 uncultured Pseudomonas sp. | reverse complement strand
GGGCGCGACCACGGGGAATGATCGACACCTTGTAGACCGGATCATGCTCAGGCACCAGACGACCGACGATGGCGTGACCGGCTTCGTGGAAGGCGGTGTTGAGCTTTTCCTTGTCCGACATGACCATGGTCTTGCGCTCGGCACCCATCATGATCTTGTCTTTGGCCAGTTCGAATTCCTTCATTTCCACCACACGCTTACCAGCGCGGGCGGCAAACAGGGAGGCTTCGTTGACCAGGTTGGCCAGATCGGCACCGGAGAAGCCCGGCGTACCACGTGCAATCACGGCCGGCGCGACGTCTTCGCCCATCGGCACTTTGCGCATATGCACTTTAAGAATCTGTTCGCGGCCACGGATATCCGGCAGACCCACCACCACCTGGCGGTCGAAACGGCCCGGACGCAGCAGCGCCGGGTCGAGCACGTCAGGCCGGTTGGTCGCGGCGATGACGATGATGCCGTCGTTCATTTCGAAGCCGTCCATCTCCACCAGCAACTGGTTGAGGGTCTGCTCACGCTCGTCGTGACCGCCGCCCATGCCAGCGCCACGATGGCGGCCAACAGCGTCGATCTCATCGATAAAGATGATGCAAGGCGCGTGTTTCTTGGCCTGCTCGAACATGTCGCGCACCCGGGATGCACCGACACCGACGAACATTTCCACGAAATCCGAACCGGAAATGGTGAAGAACGGCACCTTGGCTTCGCCGGCAACTGCCTTGGCCAGCAGGGTCTTACCGGTACCCGGCGAGCCGACCATCAGCACGCCACGGGGGATACGTCCGCCGAGGCGCTGGAACTTGCCCGGATCACGGAGGAACTCAACCAGCTCGCTGACTTCTTCCTTGGCCTCGTCGCAGCCGGCGACATCGGCGAAGGTGGTCTTGACCTGGTCTTCGGAGAGCAGGCGCGCCTTGGACTTGCCGAAGCTCATCGGCCCGCCCTTGCCGCCTGCGCCGCCCTGCATCTGGCGCATAAAGAACATAAATACCGCGATGATCACCAGGATCGGGAAGCTGGCGACCAGCAACTGAGTCCAGATGCTCTGCTGCTCCGGCTGCTTGCCGACGATTTCGACATTGTTGTCGATCAGGTCCTTGATCAGGCCATTGTCCTGGATCGCCGGACGCACGGTCTCGAAGGAAGAACCATCGCCGCGGATGCCGCTGATAATAAAGCCGTCGACGGTCACTCGCTTGACGGAGCCGTCCTGGACCTGCTGGATAAACTCCGAGTAGTTGAGTTTGTTCGACTCACTCGGGCTGGAAAAATTGTTCATCACCGTCACCAAGACGGCGGCGATGATCAGCCACAGGACCAGATTCTTTGCCATGTCGTTCAATTAGCTACCCTCTGCAGCAGGCCTCGTCTCGAAGCGTGCTTCGCATGACGACCAGTTATGTACCGATCTAACTTACTACACAACGCCCGCACCTGGCAGACGCCGTCTGTAACCCTTTATTTGCCTGCAACTCGCAGCACCTTGCCATACCCGGTTGGACCGGCCTGACGACGCATGGTTGCATGCCACTCAAAGCCCGCGGAAACCGCGCGCCAGCATATATTGCTCGCGGGAGCGGTCACGCGAGGACAGCGGCTTGCGCATCTGCACCTTGTCGAACAGCTGCCGCACCTGCTTGTGGTACACATCGAAACCTTCACCCTGGAATATCTTGATCAGAAAATCACCACCCGGACGCAATACCCGAGTCGACAGATCCAGGGCCAGCTCGCACAGGTACATCGCGCGCGGCTGATCCGACTCCCTTACCCCACTCATATTGGGGGCCATATCGGAAATCACAAGGTCCACCGGCTGATTTCCGATAGCCTCGAGGATCTGCGCGAATACCGCATCGTCGGTAAAGTCGCCCTGGATGAAATTGACATCGGGGATGCTGTCCATCTCCAGGATATCGGACGCGATCAACCGGCCTTTGTCGCCGATCACTCGACTGGTGACCTGGGACCAACCGCCAGGCGCAGCGCCCAGATCGACCACGGTGATGCCCGGCCGCAGGATGCGGTCCTTTTCCTGGATCTCCAGCAGTTTATAGCTGGCGCGCGAACGATAACCGTCCTTCTGCGCCATTTTCACGTAGGGGTCGTTGAAATGCTCTTTCAGCCAACCTTGACTGGTCTTGGAACGGGCCACGCAACACCTCGAACTTTACAAAGCATGAATATCTGGGCGGCCCCGAGAGCGCTCGGGTAAACTGATCGCCGTTTTTTACCAGATTAAATGCAGGAATCAGATTATGCCGCTCACTCAAGAGCAGAAGAAACAATTCAAATCTATCGGTCACCACCTGAAACCCGTATTGATCGTGGCCGACAATGGTTTGACCGAAGGCGTGCTGGCCGAACTGGAGCGCGCCCTGGGCGATCATGAACTGATTAAAGTGCAACTGCGCATCGTCGAACGCGAAGCCCGTCTGGCCGCCATCAACGAGCTGTGCAAAGCCGGCAAGGGCGAACTGGTGCAGGTTATCGGCAAGATGGCCCTGATTTACCGCAAGAACCCCAAGCCGAACAAGAACCTGTCGAATATCCACCGCCAGCACGGCTGACAGCTTCAGGCGGCATGCCCCCTGCCCTTGCGGGAGGCATGCCGCTTGACACCGGCGCTGCCCGGAACAGACTGCAACACCAGCAGCAAACCGCAGAACGCCATTACCAGATAGCTGAACATCAGCCAGAGCCCAGCCGTCTCGGGCATAAGACGCTGCGCGCCGAGATAGCTGGCAGCCATCAGCAGCACCACCAGCAATAACTGCCCGCGCATATCCCGCCACAGACTCGCCAGCCCTTCACCGCGCACCAGTACCAGCACCTGCACACCGGCACAAGCCGCCGCCAGCCCCACCAGCAGCGGGCGCAGAGCATTGCTCAACTCCTCGACCAGCAGCGAGGCCAGCCCGGTCTTGGCGATGGCCGGCAACAGCAGAAAATGCAGCAACCAGAGGCCACCCACCCAGAGGGTCTGGGCCAGCAGCCAGCTGATCGCCCCGGCATCGCGTGCAGCGGGCTTAGATATGACGAACCTCGACGATCTCATACTCGACGGTGCCGCTGGGCGTCTTCACCACAACCACATCACCCTCTTCCTTGCCGATCAGGGCGCGTGCAATCGGCGAGCCGACCGACAGCTTGCGCTGTTTGATATCGGCCTCGTCTTCACCCACGATCTGGTAGGTCACGCTTTCGTCGGTTTCGACGTTAGCGATCTCCACGGTGGTGCCGAAGATCACCTTACCTGTGTGCTCGATGCTGGTGACATCGATGATCACGGCATTCTGCAGACGGCCCTCGATATCGCGCACGCGCGCCTCGACCATACCCTGCTGCTCGCGCGCGGCGTGGTACTCGGCGTTTTCCTTGAGGTCGCCCAGCTCGCGCGCCGTGCCGATGTCCTGGCTGAGTTTGGGCCGTACCACCTTGGTCAGATGAGCCAGCTCTTCTTCCAGGGCGCGCGCGCCCTGGACGGTCATTGGGTATTTGGTCATGCCTTGAGTCCTGCATGCAGATCCTGCAGCCGGCGCACGGTCTTCTCGGGACCGAATTTCAGCGCCTCACAGATCGCCTGACCCGCCGCAATGGTGGTGGTGCAGTAGATCTTGTGCTGCAGAGCGTTACGACGAATGGAGTAGGAATCGGCGATGGACTGACGCCCCTCGGTGGTGTTGATGATCAGGGTAACTTCGTCATTCTTGATCATGTCGACCACGTGCGGACGGCCCTCGGTCACCTTGTTGACCCGACGCACCGGCAAACCGGCGGCCTCGATCAGCTTGGCGGTACCGGCGGTTGCCACCACCTCAAAGCCCAGTTCGATCAGGTCGCGAGCGACGTCAGCCACCAACGGCTTGTCGTCGTCACGCACGCTGATAAAGGCAACGCCGGCGTTCGGCAGCACTTCGCTAGCACCCATCTGGGCCTTGGCGAAGGCTTCACCGAAGCTGTCGCCCACCCCCATGACTTCACCGGTGGACTTCATTTCCGGGCCGAGGATAGGGTCAACGCCGGGGAACTTGGCGAAGGGGAATACCGCTTCCTTGACGCTGTAGAAGTTGGGAATGATTTCCTGGGTGAAACCGACTTCGGCCAGGGTCTTGCCGGCCATCACCCGAGCACCGAGCATCGCCAGGGAGATGCCGATGCACTTGGAGACGAAGGGCACGGTACGCGAAGCGCGCGGGTTGACCTCAATAACGAAGATGTCCTCACCCTGCACCGCCATCTGCACGTTCATCAGGCCGACCACGCCGAGTTCCAGGGCCATTTTCTTGACCTGGTCGCGGATCTCGTCCTGGATATGCGCCGGCAGCGAATACGGCGGCAGCGAGCAGGCCGAGTCACCGGAGTGCACGCCAGCCTGTTCGATATGCTGCATGATCGCGCCAATCACCACGGTCTCGCCGTCGCAGATGGCATCGATATCGACTTCGATAGCGCAGTTGAGGAAGTGGTCGAGCAGCACCGGACTGTCGTTCGACACCTTCACCGCTTCGCGCATATAGCGCTTGAGCTCTTCTTCCTGGTAGACGATTTCCATCGCCCTGCCGCCCAGCACATAGGACGGACGCACCACCAGCGGATAACCGATAACCTTGGACGCGGCCAGGGCTTCTTCTTCGCTGCGCGCGGTGCAGTTCGGCGGCTGACGCAGATGCAGGCGCTGCACCATCTGCTGGAAGCGCTCGCGGTCTTCGGCGCGGTCGATGGCATCCGGCGAGGTACCGATAATCGGTACGCCGGCTTCTTCCAGGGCGCGGCAGATCTTCAGCGGGGTCTGACCGCCGTACTGCACGATCACGCCTTTTGGCTGCTCGACGCGGACGATTTCCAGCACGTCTTCCAGGGTGACTGGCTCGAAGTACAGGCGGTCGGAAGTGTCGTAGTCGGTGGAGACGGTTTCCGGGTTGCAGTTGACCATGATGGTCTCGTAACCGTCTTCACGCAGGGCCAATGCGGCGTGTACGCAGCAATAGTCGAACTCGATGCCCTGGCCGATACGGTTCGGCCCGCCGCCGAGGATCATGATCTTGTCGCGGTTCGACGGCGCGGCCTCACACTCTTCCTCGTAGGTCGAGTACATATAGGCGGTGTCGCTGGCGAATTCGGCGGCGCAAGTGTCCACGCGCTTGTACACCGGCAGCACTTTCAGCTTGTGGCGGTGGCTGCGCAGGCTCTTCTCGGAGATGCCGAGCAGCTTGGCCAGGCGGATATCGGAGAAGCCTTTACGCTTGAGCTTGTACATCAGATCGCGGTCGATGCTGGCCAGGCTCAGGGTCTTGATCCGCTCTTCGTCCTTGATCAGATCTTCGATCTGCACCAGGAACCATTCGTCGATGTTGGTCAGCTCGAAGATTTCCGCGACGGTCTTGCCAGCACGGAAGGCGTCGGCCAGGTACCAGATTCGGTCGGCACCCGGCACGATCAGCTCGCGCTTGAGAATGCTTTCGGCTTCCGGATCGCTCAGATCGAGAATCGGATCGAAGCCGGACACACCGACTTCCAGACCGCGCAGGGCTTTCTGCATGGATTCCTGGAAGGTACGACCGATGGCCATAACTTCGCCGACCGACTTCATCTGGGTGGTCAGGCGAGCATCGGCCTTGGGGAATTTCTCGAAGGCGAAACGCGGGATCTTGGTCACGACATAGTCGATCGCCGGCTCGAACGAGGCCGGAGTGCGACCGCCGGTGATGTCGTTGCTCAGCTCATCCAAGGTGTAACCCACGGCCAGCTTGGCGGCGATCTTGGCGATCGGGAAACCGGTGGCT
>CAZOEC010000200.1:0-5794 GCA_964578635.1 uncultured Pseudomonas sp. | reverse complement strand
TTCGGCTTCGGCTTCGGCTTCGGCTTCGGCTTCGGCTTCGGCTTCGGCTTCGGCTTCGAAATCAGTTTCAGCTGCCGCCGGGATAACCGACAAGCTTTGCCCGCCGCTCTGGCGGAAGGCACGAATGCTCTCGATCAGCTCCAGCGGTTGCTGCATCGGGGCCCGACTCTGCAACTGCTCGAGCAGGCGTGCCAGGCAATCGTGGCTCTGTTGCAACAAGCTGCCCA
The DNA here is from genome assembly GCA_964578635.1 of uncultured Pseudomonas sp. Lineage (GTDB taxonomy): Bacteria > Pseudomonadota > Gammaproteobacteria > Pseudomonadales > Pseudomonadaceae > Aquipseudomonas. Next base: position 5,567 of record CAZOEC010000200.1, on the reverse strand, counting down.
GCTCGCTGGAAAAGCTGTAGCGGCGGTCCACCAGGCCTTCGTAAAGGGATTCCAGTTCGTGGGCGAGATCGCCAATCGGGCGGATCTCGGCCATCCGCGCGCCCCCCTTGAGGGTATGCAGATCCCGTTGCAGGGAGGACAGCGCAGCCTTGTTGTCCGGCTCGACCAGCCAGCGCTCCAGGGCCTGGCCGGCACTCTCGAGGATATCGACCGCCTCTTCGAGGAAGATCGACACCATTTCCTCGTCCAGGCCTGCATAGACATTGCCCTCGCTCGCCAGCGGCGGCACCGATTCGCTATCGGCAGCGTCCGTCTCCGCCAAGGCCGGTTCGCTTTCCATCGGCTGCGGCTCAAGCTCAAGTTCGGCGTCGAAGCCGACATCGGCAGGCTGGGCCAGCTCCAGGGCGGCGGTGGCCGCATCCAGCTCAACAATCTCGATGCCCGCACCATCGTTGGACAGTAGCGCCAGGGTGCGTGGGTCCAGCGCCTCGTCGATCAGGCCGCGCACGGCAGCCACGGCTTCGGGCTGAGCACTGACCTGCAGGCCGGCAGCAACCTGATCCATCATGCCGATCAGGACTTCATGGGCCTGCTCGGCCACATTGAAGAAGCGCTCGCTGACCGCCAGACGGCCCTCTTCCACCGCACTATAGAGGTCGAGCAGGGCTTCGCAGAGCTCATCGATCTGCGGCAGCTCGGCCATTTCCGCGCCGCGCCCCAGGGTCGTCAGCTCGTCCAGCAGGGCGCTGAGTTCCTGACGCTCGGAGGGGTGGGCGCGCCAGCGGCGCAGCAGATCCTCGGCATCCAGCAGGATATCCATGCCTTCGGCGAGGAAGATGCTGATCATCTGCGGATCGCGTTTTTCACCCTGCTCACCCTGGCGGTTGGCAGCCGCATTTTCCAGGCGATCGTCGTGCAGCTTCTGCACCCGTTCGAGAAACGCTGCCGCACCCGGCAATACCGCCAGGGGCCGGCTTTCCAGCTGTTCCAGGCCCTGGCGGAAGAGTTTTTCCGCACTGCTGAGCAGTTCGGCTTCCGCCAGGTCCATGGGCAGCAGGTTGCTTTTGAATTCCTTGACCAGTTTTTCCAGCGGCGAGGCGATTTCCGCCACCGGCACGATTCCGGCCATGGACGCGCTGCCCTTGAGGGTATGCAGGGCGCGCTGCAGGTCATCGGTCACCGGCTGCGGCAGTTCCTGGGCGCAATCGGCGAGGAAGCTCACCAGGGTGTCGAGGTGCATCTCCGCTTCATTGCGGAAGATCTCCAGCAATTGCGGGTCGAGGGGCTCGCCATCGAGCCCTTCCACTTCGGCATCTATGATTTCGGCAGCTACGACGTCGCCCTCGGGCTCGGCTACCTGCGCAACCGGGGCGTCAGTTTTTGGGAGGCTCTGCCCCTTGGCCAGGGCATGGGCGGTGGCGGCCAACAGGTCGACATCGTCGCGCTGACGCTGGGCCTTGTTGGCGAACTCATCGACCAGGGCCGGCATCAGGGCCACCACATCGGCGATCACCTGCTGCACCTCGGCACCCGGCTTGATGCTGCGATCGAGTACGCGGTTGAGCAGGTTCTCGATCGACCAGCCCAGCTCGCCGATCACCAGCGCGCGGACCATGCGGCCGCTGCCCTTGAGGGTGTGGAACGCACGACGGATTTCCGCCAGGGCTTCCTTGTTCTCGCTATCGGCGCACCACTGCGGGAAGTACTCGGCGATGGTTTCCAGCACCTCGCCGACTTCCTCGATAAAGACCTCCATCAACTCTTCGTCGACAGGCTCTTCATCGGCCGGGGGCGGCAGCAGGCTCGGCGGCACATCGTGGGCGGGCGGATTGATCGCCTGCACCGGCGCGGCCATTACATCGGCCATCGACAGGGCTGGCTCGGCCTCGGCCGGCAACGCCTCGACCTCGAGCGGCGCGCTTGGCAGGTCCACTTCGGGCAGTTCCAGGCTGGCCAGTTCGGCTTCGTCCCACTCGGCCGGGTTGTCCGCAAGGTCGAACTCCAGGGCCTCCAGCTGCAGCTCGTCGGTGCTGACCGGCTGGCCTGGCTCATCCTGCAGTTCCAGCAGCGGCAGCGCCTCGGGCTCTGCGGTGGTGCTGAAGTCGAGCAGTTCCAGCTCGACTTCAGGGGCCGCCGGCTCCTCGGCGGTGGCGCTCGACTCCAGGTCGGCAAAGGCCGGGTTGAAGTCGTCTTCAAGCTCCAGGCTCAAACCCTCGTCCGACTCCTGCGGCGATTCGAACGACAGTTCCTCGAACGAGATCAGCTCGGACTCGGATTCCGGTGCCAGCTCGGGCTCATCCGCCAGAACTTCCATCTCGTCCAGCGGGTCGGCCAAGGGGGCAAAGCCCTCCACTGGCGGCTCGACCCGGTCGAGGATCGACGGCTTTTCCTTCAGGGGGTAGCCGAGGCTTTCCAGGCTTTCCTCGGCCACGTCGAGAATCAGATCACCCTGGGTGGCATGGTCCTCGGCCAGGCGTTCGAGGTAGTACTCGACGCTGGTGATGGCATCGGCCAGGGTATCCAGGTTCTGCCAGTTGGGCACGGCCTTGCGCGCCAGCAGCTGTTCCTGGATATAGCGGTTACAGGCATTGAGCAGATCGGCGGCGCGCTGCAGCGGGATCATCGCCAGGCCGCCGCGAACCTGAGTCAGCAGCTCGGGCACGCGGGCCAGGTGTTCGTGGTTCCACTGCGAGGCGATAAATTCGATGATCGCGTCTTTGGCCTGTTCCAGGCCGTTGCGCGCCTCTTTAATAACCAGCTGGTGAATCTGCGCCACGTCGGTGGTCGGCAGATGACTCTCTTCGCGGCCGCCGTCCTGGGCGGGGCCGACCATGCCGGCCAGGGTGGCTTCGACGTACAACAGGGCACCGGCGACATCCATCAGTACCGCATCGCTCGGCTCGCCCTGGCCCTTAGCCAGGCCGTTGACCACCTCCAGCTGATCGACGATTACCTTGCGCGGCTGAGCGAAACCCAGCACCGCCAGGGTATCGGCGATCTGCTTGAGCGGCGCGGCCAGGCTGTCGAGGTCGGCGACGTTGGAGCGATCGCTGCGCACAAACAAGTCGAGACTGTCCTTGACCCGCACCAGCTCCTCGCACAGGGCGGCAACCACCGAACGCATGGCATCGCGATCGGGACCGGCCAGGCGGGCGCGTTCTTCGTCGACCACGTCGTTGTCGGGCAGGGCATCGTCGAGACGGTACTGGTCCTTCAGGCCGCGCACACGCGGCGACAGGGCCGACGACTTGGCTACATAGAACAGCAGGTTCTTGCTCAGCTCATCGGGAGCCGGCTGGTTGAGGCCATCGGCCCCCTGCTCCAGCAGGCGCTTGAGTTCTTTATCGACCTGGCGCAGCAGGGTGCGCACCGAGGTGCCGTTGGCCACGCTGCCATTGGCCAGCCCCTCGACCAGGCCGGAAGCGATCTGCCACAGCGGGCCAAGCGGGGAGTCCTTGCAGAGATTTTCCAGACGGGCGAAGACTCGCGCCATATAGCCCAGGTTGGTCGGCAGATCCTGGTTGCGGATCACCCCGACCAGGGCCATCTGCAGCATCTGCCGCAGTTTGCGCAGCAGCACCGGCAACTCGGCGGTGCGCAGCTGGTCGATCGATTCATTGGACAGCGCCGGCGTGCGCCCGGACATATCCGGGGCGAACAGGCTGGTTTCCGAGAGCAGTTTCTCGCCACGGGCGGCGCGCAGGTCGTTGAGCAGCGGCAACACCACCATCGGCAGGTCGCGGCGTGCGGTCTGGATGCGATCGAGGTAGACCGGCAGCTGCAGGATCGCCTGCATCAGCACTTCCAGGGCTTCACCCTGGTTGGTCACCCGGCCGTCGATCAGGGCCTGGGTCAGCTGCTCCATTTCCTCGGCGAGCAGAGCCGCGCCGAAAAACTCGACCATCTGCAGGGTGCCCAGCACCTGATGCACATAGGTCTGGCAGAAACGCATGCGCGTGGCGTCCTGGGGGTTCTCGACGAACGCCTCCAGGGCCTGTCGCGCCTGTTTCAGGGTTTCCGCGATCTCGCCCTTGACCCATTCCAGGGCGACATAATCGTGCCGATCACCCATAGCCACTCCACTCATAAACTTGGCTCTTCTGCCTTATCCCTTGCGGGTAAACGCCAGCACTCGCTCGTCGGCCACCGGGATCAACTCCGGATGCTGCCAACCCGCTATCTCGCCCACTCCCACCACCAGCAGACCACCCGGTGCCAGGCGCTCGGCCAGGCGGTTGAGGATCTCGCGGCGACGCCAGCGACGAAAATAGATCAACAAGTTCTGACAAAAAATAACGTCCATGCCGGACATCGGCGCTTTCGCCAACTCCAGCACATTGAGCCTGGCGCAACACACCCGTGCTGCCAGACTCGCTACCACTTTGAAACGACCATCCGCCTGGGCCAGGAAATAACGCTGACACAGGTCGGCATCCATTTGTTCCAGCCGTCGCGCGCCGTACTGGCCATCGCGCGCCTTGCTCAGGGCGTTAAGACTGATATCGGTACCGGTTACCGCATAGTGTTCGGGTTTATCGGTGTCGCGCAGCACCTCGGCGGCACTGATCGCCATCGAATAGGGCTCTTCGCCGCTGGAGCAACCTACGCTCCACATTTCCCAGGGTTTGCCCAACCCTTGCTGCAGACGCTCGGCCAGGTAGCGCTCAAGCACCTCGAACGAGGGTCGATGACGAAAGAAGCGGGTTTCCTGCACGGTCAGGCGATCCAGCAGGGTCGACCATTCCACCGCACCGCGGGGACCATCGGTCACCTGGCGGTAGTAGCTGGCGTAATCGCTTACGCCCAGCTCACGCATCCGCGCGGTCAGATTGGTCTGCAGAAACGCCCGCCGCCGCTCGTTGAGCACGACTCCGGTACGCTCCTCGAGCAACTGCTGCCAGTCACGAAACTCCGTGGCGGACATGTCTACCAGCTGTTGCAAGGCCCAGACGCCTGACTGCATGTCGTGCCCCTCGCTGACGGCCATGGGCGGCGTGCCGTGGCCCTTTCAGGCCGCGGCACAGCGCCGGCTTAGGCCTGTTCTCCGCCCGGCAGGGTAAAGCCGGACACCGACTTGCGCATCTCGCTGGCCATCTTGGCCAGGTTACCAATGCTCTTGGCGGTAGCCGTGGTACCGGACGAGGTCTGCGAGGTGATCTCCTGGATCACGTTCATGGTGTTGGAAATATGGCCGGCCGACGAAGCCTGCTGACGGGCGGCGTTGGAGATGTTCTGGATCAGGGCCGCGAGGGTCTTGGATACCTTCTCGATCTCTTCCAGTGCCACCCCGGCGTCCTGCGCCAGACGGGCACCGCGCACCACTTCGGAAGTCGTCTGTTCCATGGAGATAACGGCTTCGTTGGTGTCGGTCTGAATCGTCTTAACCAGCGCCTCGATCTGCTTGGTTGCAGCAGAAGAACGTTCCGCGAGGCGTTGTACTTCGTCCGCTACCACGGCGAAGCCTCGACCCGCGTCACCGGCCATGGAGGCCTGGATCGCGGCGTTCAGTGCGAGGATGTTGGTCTGGTCGGCAATGTCGTTAATCAGGCTGACGATGTCACCGATCT
>CAZOEC010000199.1:0-5855 GCA_964578635.1 uncultured Pseudomonas sp. | reverse complement strand
GCATGACCTGGGGCGGGCCGATGAAGCACGCCTTTGCCGGTGCCCTGCACCTGGCCTGGCACCGCCGCAGCGAGCGCTTCGGTGGCGGTCGTTCGACCGGGCTGAAGGCGCTGAACCTGGATGATCCCCAGGCTCCGCTGGGGGTGGAAAAGCCCGCAGACTTTACCTGGAACCAGCTGCTCGGCTTCGACGCCTGCGTGCAGTGCGGCAAGTGCGAGGCGGCCTGCCCGGCCTTCGCCGCCGGCCAGCCGCTGAACCCGAAAAAGCTGATCCAGGACATGGTGGTCGGTCTGGCCGGCGGCACTGACGCCAAGTTCGCCGGCTCGCCGTATCCAGGAAAAGCCATTGGCGAACATAGCGGTGGCCCGCACCTGCCGATCGTCAATCTGAACGGCAAGGCCCTGGTCGATGCCGAGACGCTGTGGTCCTGCACCACCTGCCGCGCCTGCGTCGAGGAGTGCCCGATGATGATCGAGCATGTCGATGCCATCGTCGATATGCGCCGCCACCTGACCCTGGAAAAAGGCGCGACGCCGAACAAGGGTGCCGAGGTGCTGGACAACCTGATCGCCACCGACAACCCCGGCGGCTTTGCCCCGGGCGGACGCCTGAACTGGGCGGCGGACCTGAATCTGCCGCTGCTCAGCGATAAACAGAAAGTCGATGTGCTGTTCTGGGTTGGCGACGGTGCCTTCGATATGCGCAATCAGCGCACCCTGCGCGCCTTTGTCAAAGTATTGAAGGCCGCCAATGTCGACTTTGCCGTGCTCGGCCTGGAAGAGCGTGACAGCGGCGACGTGGCGCGGCGTCTGGGTGATGAAGCGACCTTCCAGCTGCTGGCCAAACGCAATATCGCCACCCTGGCCAAGTACCAGTTCAATACCATCGTCTCCTGCGACCCGCACAGCTTCCATGTGCTGAAGAACGAATACGGCGAGCTGGGCGGCCGCTACCAGGTGCTGCACCACAGCACCTATATGGAACAGCTGATCAGCGGCCAGAAGCTCAACCTGGGCCAACACAAAGGCGGCAGCGTGACCTATCACGACCCCTGCTACCTGGGCCGCTATAACGGCGAGTACGAAGCGCCGCGCGCGGTGCTCAATGCCATCGGCATCGAAGTCAAGGAAATGCAGCGCTCGGGCTTCCGCTCCCGTTGCTGTGGCGGTGGCGGCGGCGCGCCGATCACCGATATTCCCGGCAAACAGCGGATTCCCGATATGCGCATGGTCGACATCAAGGAGACCGGTGCCGAGCTGGTCGCCGTGGGTTGCCCGCAGTGCACCGCCATGCTCGAAGGCGTGGTCGGCGTGCGCCCCGAGGTCAAGGATATTGCCGAGCTGGTGGCGGACGTATTGATCGAGGGCGCGGTCGAGGCGAAGAAGCCTGCGACGGCCCCGCGTGAAATAGCCGAGGTAAGCCCATGAGCGACATTATCCGCCGTGATCCACGGGCCGAATGGATCGCCCGCAACCGTCTGCACCCGCTGCATGCCGCGCTGCAGAAGGTCGAATCCAGCTGGATGGGACCCAATGGGGTGATCCGCAAGAACCCCCATGCAGTGGGCTTTATCGGCCCCAACGGGCTCAAACGTATCGACCGCTCCGGCAGTCAGCAGGGCGGCAGCCAGAAGCGCAGCGCGGCCAGCGCCGTGGTGCAGTTGCCGCTGCATATCATCGAACAACCGGCGTTCTTTATCGCGGTGGTGCCGGATATGGTCGGCGGCCGCCTGAGCGCCCACGACAAGGACCTGCTCGGCCTGGCGCACAGGCTGGCCGGGGCCGACGGCGCGGTGCTGGCCGTGGTGTTCGGTGAACATAAAGAAAGCGCCTTCGACTGCAACGGCGTCGATCGCCTGCTGCAATTCGACGACGAAGATTTCGACGGTTACGCCCCGGAAGCCCGGGTGCTGGCCCTGGGTGCGGTGGAACGGCAACTGGCACCGCGCCACTGGCTGCTGCCCGACAGCCGCACCGGTGGTGGTGAATTGGGCCGCCGCTTGGCTGCCAAGCTCGGCGAACGCCCGGCGACGCGGGTCTGGCAGGTGGCCGATGGCATGGCCAGTGGGCGTGCCGGGGCCGGCCGTGAAGACCTGGTGCAGCAAGCGCCACGATTGATCCTGGCGGCGGTGGAATGCGCCGAGCCGGTCAGCGAAACGCGCCATGAAGTGCGCCCCCTGGCGCTCAGCGAAGCCCTGGTCAGCCACTTGCCACGGATTCAGGACCTGGGCGCGGTGGCAGTCGACCCGGCGCAGATCCCCATGGCCGAGGCCGAATTCATCCTCTCCGGCGGCAACGGCGTAAAGGACTGGGCGCTGTTCCACCAGGCCGCCGCCGCACTGGGCGCAACCGAAGGTGCCTCGCGGGTGGCGGTGGACGATGGCTTTATGGGTCGCGAGCGTCAGGTTGGCGCGTCCGGCATCTGGGTCACCGCGCGGGTCTATGTAGCGGTTGGTATTAGCGGGGCGATTCAGCACCTGCAAGGTATCGGGGCCTGCGACAAGGTGGTGGCGATAAACCTCGACCCGACCTGCGACATGATCAAGCGCGCCGACCTCTCGGTGATCGGCGAGTCCGCAGCCATTCTGCAGGCGCTGATCGAACGGGTCGCCGCCCATCGGCAGGGAGCAGAACGCGATGCGGCATAAGGTAGCCCGGATGCAATCCGGGGCCCTCAACACCGATTCCCGGATTACATCCGGGCTACGGGGGATGTATGACTGACTTGAATATCGTTGCCCTGGTCTCCGTGGGTGCCCACCCGACCTCCGGGCGGCCACGCCGCGCCGAACAGGATGCCCGCGCGGTCGAGCTGGGCCTGAGCCTGGCCGGCGAGCGCCTGCAGGTGCTGCACGCCGGCGATCCACAGCAGGAAGCGCTACGTGCCTACCTGGGCATGGGCCTTGAACAGATCAAGGTGCTGGAGCAGCCGGCCAAAAGCGATGCGCTACCGGTGCTGGTGGACTACCTGGCCGACTCCAACGTACAGCTGGTATTGACCGGCAGTCAGGCGGAAACCGGCGAAGGTTCCGGCATGTTGCCTTTTCTGCTGGCGGAGCAGCTCGGCTGGCCACTGGTGGTGGGCCTGGCGGCAGTGGAGCAGGTCAACAACGGTATGGCCCAGGTGCTGCAAGCCCTGCCCCGCGGCCAGCGCCGGCGCTTGCAAGTGCGCCTGCCGTTTGTCGCCTGTGTCGATAATGCGGCACCGACTGCCCGACAGAGTGCATTCGGCCCGGCCCGGCGTGGCCTGCTGAACGCCGAAGAGGTGGAGTTGGTCGCCGATCCATTATTTGCCAACGCACAACTGCAGCCGGCCAAGCCCAGGCCCAAACGCCTCAAGGTGATCAAGGCCAAGACCGGTGCCGAACGGATGAAGGCCGCCACGGCCAAGGCTTCCGGCGGCGGTGGGCAAGTGCTCAAAGATGTATCGCCAGAGGCCGGGGCCGAGGCTATCTTCAAACTACTGCTGGAAGAAGGCGTACTGCGCTAGACGCGGTCGCCGATTAAACAGATAGGTAGGGTGGGTCGGGCCGCGCAGGTTGAGCTGGCGATGCTCATCGCGGTGCCTGAGTTCAGCATGGTATCGCTGCGCTCAACCCATCCTACGCAACTGCGCAACGACGCAACCCAAATAGCGCCACTGGAGGATTTGACCATGATGCATGCCGACCTGATCGATCAGGAAGATCTACGCGAGCGCCTGGTGGCACTGGGCCTGTCGATCCCTCCCGGGGTCAGCGCCGAACAGGCCTGTGAGCTGGCCGTCAGCGGCCTCAGCCCGGACCGGGCGCTGGCCTTGCGTCGCCTGGTGGAGGAGCTGCTGGGCGGTAGCGCCACCCTGTTGCCGAATGTGCGCGAAGCGATCTCGCGCACCCTGTTGCCGGCACTGGTCCCGCGCTAAGCCCTGGCGGACAAGGCTGCGCCATGTCCGCCCTACCCGTCAGATGCTCCGCGCGCATACCATCTGTAGGGTGCGCCGTGCGCACCAATCACACGACAACGCCCCCGGACAGCGGCTAACACAGCAAACCTTGCGGTGCCCTACGAATCGCAGGCGATAAAAAAAGGGGCGCTTAAAGCGCCCCTTTTTTATTGCGTGCAACTAGCGCTGGATCTACAGCCGCACACTGGCAAAGGTCGACTCACCCTGGGCGCGGGTCAGTGCGGCCATAGCCGTTGAGCTGGAGGGGCGCATCAGGTCCTCCGGCATAGGCACCAGGGCTACGACGTTGGCACCTTGCTGACCGGCGCGCTCATCGCGCGGCGGGATGCCGAAGTATTCGCGGTAGCACTTGGAGAAGTGCGGGGTGGAGACAAAGCCGCACACCGAGGCCACTTCGATGATCGACATGCTGGTCTGCTTGAGCAACTGGCGCGCGCGGATCAGGCGCAGCTTGAGGTAATAGCGCGACGGCGAGCAGTGCAGGTATTTCTGGAACAGGCGCTCGAGCTGACGGCGCGATACGTCCACATACAGGGCAAGCTGATCGAGGTCGATGGGCTCTTCCAGGTTGGCTTCCATCAGCGCGACGATTTCCTGCAGCTTCGGCTGGTTGGTGCCAAGCATATGCTTGAGCGGCACGCGCTGGTGGTCCTGCTCATTGCGAATACGCTCGTAGATAAACATCTCGGAGATCGCCGCCGCCAGTTCGCGGCCATGCTCACGACCGATCACGTGCAGCATCATGTCCATCGGTGCGGTGCCGCCAGAGCTGGTGTGGCGATTGCGGTCAATGGAGAACAGCCGGGTGCTCACGGCCGCACGCGGGAAAGCCTCCTGCATGGCGGCGAGAAACTCCCAATGCACGCTGCAGTCGTAGCCATCGAGCAGACCGGCCTTGGCCAGCGCCCAGCTGCCGGTACACACCGCGCCCAACTGAGCACCATGGCGCGCCTGGCTCTGCAGCCACTGCACATGCTCGCGGGTGACGCTGTGCTGGATATCCACACCGCCGCAGACGATCACCACATCCAGGCGCGGCGCAGTGACCAGGCTGGCGTCCGGGGTGATCTGCAGACCGTCGCTGGCGTTTACCGGCAGGCCGCTCTGGGTCAGGGTGTGCCAGCGATACAGCTCCTTGCCGGAGAGCTGATTGGCCATGCGCAGGGGCTCCACCGCCGATGCCAGGGAAATCAGGGTGAAATTGTCCAGCAGGAGAAAACCGATGGACTGGGGAACACGGTTCTGGGGCTGTGCCCCTTGGTTGAACTGTGACATTTAGTGAAACCCTCACGCTTAGCAAAACACGGTGTTGAGCCCTTATGGCGAGGCTCTTTTTTTTGTGATCCTGGTAGGCCCAGGTCGACGCAAAACACAACGCAAAGGTCGTGCCTGAATTAATTGGACGTCCAATATAAATAAAAGAATTTATCCAAGACCCGTGCCATAGGCCTTTGGCAGGAGCGACAGGAGCATTCCGTTTGCGACCGAAAGCGCCCGCTGGCTGGGCGCTTGGGCATTTCGGTAGCACTACCAGGGTAAGCAATTGTCACCTGCTACATGGGGTAGTAAACCAAGGTAACGGATAATCAGTCGAAAAATGACCTATCGGTCAGAAGCCACAGAAGCAGCAGCACAAGCGCGCGCACCAAAAGCCGGCACGCCGCTCTGGAATGGGCAAAAGCGGGTCATCGTCCTGCCCTGTCACGCAGCGCAATATCAGCACTCGATGGCACTGACTGCCAGACCGCCGCGTGAGGTTTCCTTGTACTTGTCATGCATATCGGCCCCGGTGTCGCGCATGGTGCGAATCACCCGATCCAGCGAGATAAAGTGTTCGCCGTCGCCGCGCAGGGCCATCTGCGCGGCGTTGATCGCCTTCACCGCGGCAATTGCGTTGCGCTCGATGCACGGCA
>CAZOEC010000198.1:0-5943 GCA_964578635.1 uncultured Pseudomonas sp. | reverse complement strand
TAGTCGAGCAGGGCGATGGCATCTTCCAGGCCGGGGGTGTCGTACAGCTCCAGCAGTGCGGTGCCGTCCACCGACAGCCGCGCGCCCTCGACATGGCGGGTGGTGCTGGGACGATGGGACACCTCGCCGAAGCCGACGTCGCGGGTCAGGGTGCGCAGCAGCGAGGTCTTGCCGGCATTGGTGTGGCCGACCATGGCGAGTTTTAGCGCCTGGCTCATCCTAGGCTCCGTAGGGTGGATGACGCTTTACCCATCCACCAATAGCGATTTGTCTTGGGTTGCATCCGCGCCACCAGGCGATAGAGGTCAGTCATGCCCGGTTTCCAGCCAGCTAAGTGGCGCGCTGTCGCTGTAGCTCAGCTGCAATTGCGCCAGCGCGCGGTGCCAGTCGCCCAGGCGGGCGCTGTCCAGTGCCTCGCCCGGCGGCGGTGGCAGCAGCCAGATTCGCGTGGCGCTGGCCGTGCGCGCCAGTTCGCCGAGCAGCCCCAGGCTGCCGCGGTCCGGCGAGCGGCGTGGGTCACAGGCGATCAGCAGGCGGGCCGGGGGGAAGCGGCTGAGCTGATCGAGCAGTTGCTTGCGCTGTTCGCGGCTGTCGATCACCCCGGCATCGCCTATGCCTTTGGGTAGGGCGGGTGGCCAGCTGCGCTGCGGGTCCAGTTCGATGGCCACCAGCAGCGCGCCCTGGCTGCCTTCGGCGTGGCTGCCGGCCTGGGGCTGATGCAGCTGCGCGGGCGCGGCATCGCACACCCCCAGGCGTTCGCTGCCCGGTTGCAGGCGCTCGCGCAGCAGGCTGTAGCCGGGCAGGTGGATGTCCAGCGTGAGGGCGGCGCAGCCCCGCCGCCAGCGCCACAGGCACAGCAGTAACAGCAGCAGGCGTGGCAGTACGCCATAGATCAGCACGGCAGCGACCAGCCACACGGCCCAGCTCTGGCGCGCCAGTTCGCTGTTGTACAGGTCGCTGGTGCTGGCGTGGATCATCTCCACCGTTGGCGCGCTGAAACCAAGGGCCCGGGGCAGCACGCTGAGGGCATTGGTGATGGTGACGAAGGTATCGGCACCGAGCAGGGTGCTTTCCCAGACAAAGCCATAGCGGCGGGTCGTCAGCAGGCCGAGCAGGGTCAGTAGCGCGGTGAGCAGGGTCAGCAGCCAGAAACCATGCACCAGCACACCCAGGCCCCAGCGACCAAGCCGTTGACGTTGCAGCACCAGCAGCAGGGCGGGGGCCAGTTGCGCGGCCTGGGCGTCGCGGGCGAGCTTTTCGCTGAGCCACAACCACAGATGCCCGAGGGCACCTGCGCCGTCGCGGCTCAGCAGCAGGCTCAGGCCCCAGCCGAGCAGCAACAGCAGGTGCAGGCCGAGCAGGCTGCCCAGCGCCCAGAACACGTTGACCGGTCGCTGGCCATCGCCCAGTGCGGCCACGGCCAGGGCACTGCCGCCGACAATGGCCAGCAGCACTAGCAGCAGCCCGGCCAGGCGCGCGCCCTGCAGCCAGTGCTGCAGCGCCTTTACCTGGCCGTCGCGTTCGGCGAGCAGCCAGGCACGGGTCTGAATGCGTTCGCCGAGCGTGCCGCCCTGGGCCTGGGCGCGGCGATTGGCCTCGCTGTCTTCCAGCGGGCCGGCGTGTTCCTCGCGCAGGCGAATGGTCTCGCTTAGCCAGAGGCGGTGCAGCGGGTTTGTGGCGGCGGCGGCAGTCACACGGCGTCTCATCGGTCAGGTCAGGGGTTGAGCATAACCGCTGCCGCCGTGTTGGGCTAAATCCGCTCTGCTTCAGGGTTTGGCGCGCAGGCGCACGGCGATGTCCGGCTGGTCGATAAACAGGCCGTCGATGCCGGTGTCGAGAAAGCGCTGCAGTTCCGCTTCGAGGTCGCCGCGGGCCTGCGGGTCGTCGCCGCTGCGCAGCTCGGTTGGCAGAAAGTTGTTTTCCGCGCGGAAGGTATAGGGGTGCACCTTGAGTCCGGCGGCGTGGGCGTCGCGCACCAGGTTCGTGGCGCTGGTCAGATTGCCGTTGGCGTCGCGGGGGATGACCTGGCCCTTTTCCGGGCCGATGCCGGCGGCGTAGCGGGCAATGGCGGTGAGGCCAGCGGGCGTGGCCATCTGCGCGTAACTCAGGTCGCTGCCCAGCACCTGCTGGTCATAGGGCTGGCCTTCGATCCACAACAGCTGTACCAGGCGTAGCGGTGTCATGCGGCTCAGGGTCTTGAGGTTCTCGACCTCGAATGACTGGATATACATCGGGGCCTTGGCGCTGTTGTAGCCGTTCTTCTTCAGCAGCTTGACCAGCGGTTGTTCCAGGCCCAGGCCGAGCTGCTGGAAGTGGGTCGGGTGCTTGGTTTCCGGGTACAGGCCAACTACGCGTTGCTGGCTCAGTTGCAGGGTTTTCACCAGGTCGATGATTTCCTGCAGGGTCGGGATGGTGAAGCTGCCGTCCAGGCGGGCGTTGCCCGGACGGATCTGCGGGATGCGCTCGATGGCGCGCAGGGTCTTCAGTTCGGCGAGGGTGAAGTCTTCGCTGAACCAGCCGTTGAGGCTGACCCCGTCGACGCTCCGGGTGCGCCGGCGCTCGGCGAATTCGGGGCGCTGGGCGACGTCGGTGGTCAGGCCCAGCTCGTTGTCGTGGCGGGCAACCAGTTGGCCGTCCTTGCTGATCACCAGGTCCGGCTCGATGTAATCGGCACCTTGCAGGATCGCCAGGGCATAGGCGGCCAGGGTGTGTTCGGGGACATAACCGCTGGCACCGCGGTGAGCGATGATCAGCGGTTTGGCGTCGCCCCCGGGCTTGCCGTTGTGGGTTTGCGGCTGCTGCTTGGCCCAGTCGATGGCGGCCTGTACGCCGTCGGCCTGGGCCGGGGCGGCTATGGCCAGCAGTGGGGCCAGCAAGCTGGCGCAGAACAGTGTGCGGAGGGTGAGGAACATGGCGGCGTCTCCTTGCGCGGGTTGAAGTGCAAGCCTGCCTGGGCAACGGTGACGGTTCGACGACAGCCTGGCAAGAGCCGGATAAACGCGCTGCAATTTGTGCGTCGGTTGGCAGTGCCAAAGGTGGGCTGCGACTGGCCTCGCCCCTCTGCTATGCTCGCCGTCATGAAAAATACTCTTCCTCTCTGCCTGATCGCTGCCCTCGCGGAAAACCGCGTGATCGGTCGCGATAATCAACTGCCCTGGCACCTGCCGGCGGACCTCAAGCACTTCAAGGCGCTGACCCTGGGCAAGCCGATCATCATGGGTCGCAAGACCTGGGATTCCCTCGGCCGCCCCTTGCCGGGCCGGCTCAACCTGGTGGTCAGCCGTCAGCCGGGTCTGCAGCTTGAGGGCGCGGAGGTCTTTACCAGCCTCGACGCGGCGCTTGAACGTGCCGAGGCCTGGGCCCGCGAGGAAGATGCCGAAGAGCTGATGCTGATCGGCGGTGCCCAGCTCTACGAACTGGGCCTGACCCGGGCCGAGCGCCTGTACCTGACCCGCGTCGGCATCAGCCCCCAGGGCGATGCCTGGTTTCCCGAGGTGGAGGAGGCCAACTGGCATCTGTCCTCGGCCATCGAACATGTGCCAGGGCTGGAAACTCCCGGTTATGTGTTTGAGGTGTGGGATCGCAAGTAGCCCGTTCGGACTGATCTTTTCGGCGCGGTATTGACGTACGCCAAGGCGGGCCTTTGTATGGCCTGCCATCCTGACGGCTACCCAGCGGGCCGTCGCTGCTCGACGTTGAAAATCTTTCCAGCCGATTTTTTTGGTCGCTACGCTGCTTACTTCCGTTCCTCGCTTACAGGTTGCCCCCATGCATGACGCTGATGCCGATCACGCCGAGCCGGATCGTATTGCCGCGATCTTTATCCGCCATCCACTCTGGGAAGACGGCCTGGCGCTGCTGCTGGGTACGGCCATGGTGGCTCTGGGCATTAGCCTCTACAGCCAGGCCGGTTTGCTGACGGGCGGTACCGTTGGTTTGGCCTTTCTGATGAAGTACCTGCTCGGCTGGCCGTTCGGCCTGGTGTTCTTTCTGATCAACCTGCCGTTCTATGCCCTGGCCATCTGGCGCATGGGCTGGCCGTTCACGCTGCGCACCTTCTGCGCGGTGGGGATGGTCTCTCTGCTGGCGGAGCTGACCCCACAGTGGATTGGCTTCACCCACCTGAACCTGGTCTATGCCGCGCTGTTCGGTGGTTTCGCCATGGGCCTGGGGCTGCTGATGCTGTTCCGTCACCGCGCCAGCCTGGGTGGGGTGAATATTCTCGCGCTGTATCTGCAGGAGCGTTTCGGCCTGCGCGCCGGCAAGGTGCAGATGGGCATCGATGTGCTGATCGTGCTGGGTGCGGTCATGGTCGTGCCGCTGGACAAGGTGGCGCTGTCGATCCTCGGCGCGCTGGCGCTGAATATGGTGCTGGCGATCAACCACCGTGCCGGGCGTTATATGGGTGTGAGCTAAAGGTGCCGTTTTAGAGCGTGCAGGCATGGCCTGGTGCGCACGGCGCACCCTACGGAAAACGCAGAAGCCCGGCACAAGGCCGGGCTTCTGGTTACAGCCTGATGATTTTTACGGCACCAGTTTTTCCAGCAGTGCCTTGTCACGTACAGCGCCCTTGTCGGCGCTGGTGGCGAGCAGAGCGTAGGCCTTGAGCGCGGTGGTGACCTTGCGTGGGCGGTTTTCTACCGGCTTCCAGCCCTTCTTGTCCTGCTCGTGGCGGCGGTGAGAGATTTCCTCATCGCTGACCAGCAGGTTGATGGTGCGCTCGTGGATATTGATCAGGATCTTGTCGCCTTCGCGCACCAGGCCGATGGCACCGCCGGCCGCGGCTTCCGGCGAAGCGTGGCCAATGGACAGGCCCGAGGTGCCGCCGGAGAAGCGGCCGTCGGTGAGCAGGGCGCAGGCTTTGCCCAGGCCTTTGGACTTCAGGTACGAGGTTGGATAGAGCATTTCCTGCATGCCCGGGCCGCCTTTCGGGCCTTCGTAGCGGATGATGACGATGTCGCCGGCCTGCACTTCGTCGGCGAGGATGCCGCGCACCGCGCTGTCCTGGCTTTCGAAGATTTTCGCGGTGCCTTCGAAGACGTGGATCGACTCATCGACGCCGGCGGTTTTCACCACACAGCCGTCGAGAGCGATATTGCCGTACAGCACGGCCAGGCCGCCTTCTTGCGAGTAGGCATGCTCGACGCTGCGGATGCAGCCGTTTTCGCGGTCGTCATCCACCGTGTCCCAGCGGGTGCTCTGGCTGAATGCGGTCTGGGTCGGGATGCCGGCCGGGCCTGCACGGAAGAAGGTATGTACGGCTTCATCGTCGGTCTGGGTGATATCCCACTTGGCGATGGCTTCGGCCATGGTCTTGCTGTGTACGGTCGGCAGGTCGGTGTGCAGCAGGCCGCCTCTAGCCAGGGAGCCGAGGATGGAGAAGATGCCGCCGGCGCGGTGCACGTCTTCCATATGGTACTTCTGGATATTCGGCGCGACCTTGCACAGCTGCGGCACCTTGCGCGACAGACGGTCGATATCACGCAGGTCGAAATCGACTTCGCCTTCCTGTGCGGCTGCCAGCAGGTGCAGGATGGTGTTGGTTGAACCACCCATGGCGATGTCCAGGGTCATTGCGTTCTCGAACGCCTTGAAGTTGGCGATATTGCGCGGCAGCACCGACTCATCGCCTTCACCGTAGTAGCGTTTGCACAGCTCGACGGCGGTACGCCCGGCTTGCAGGAACAGCTGTTCGCGGTCGCTGTGGGTGGCCAGGGTCGAACCGTTACCCGGCAGGGCCAGGCCCAGGGCTTCCATCAGGCAGTTCATCGAGTTGGCGGTAAACATGCCGGAGCAGCTGCCGCAGGTCGGGCAGGCGCTGCGTTCGTATTCGGCGACTTTTTCGTCACTGGCCGAATCGTCGGCGGCGATCACCATGGCGTCGACCAGGTCCAGGCCGTGGCTGGCCAGCTTGGTTTTGCCCGCTTCCATCGGCCCGCCGGA
>CAZOEC010000197.1:0-5966 GCA_964578635.1 uncultured Pseudomonas sp. | reverse complement strand
TGGCCATCATTTGGCGGTCGGATTCACTGAAAACCTCGCGTTATTCGAGGTGCCCATAAACAACAGCAGCAGTAATAACGAGCGATTCGGACGCACGACAAATGCGCCCATTGCGCTCATGGATAACGAATCCATGGTTGAGTCCTGAGTTAAAGGGGTCTTGGGCCGCACAGCAGCCTATGTCAGAGCACGAATGTGGCGCGCGGTGGCCGTTCAATCAGGAAGATCGGGCTTGGAGGAATGGAGTAACGAGGGGCGGGTATCGGCTGCGTACGTTCAGGCAGCGTGCTGATGCTGAGCAGCGTGGTCAGGTGCGGTGTTTCATGCACATGGTCGGCGGTCAGCGGTGAGTGGCAGTGATCCCCGTATGCAGCACAGGCGAGCGCCTCGTCACCATGGGTATGCGAATGTGCGCCATTGTTGCCACTCCCGACTGGCTGACTCGAACCCATAAAGAGCGCAGAGGTGTGCCCGGCCCAGGCTATCAAGATGGCCAGAGCAAGGGCAAAAATCACCTTAGTGCTGATGGGGTTGCTGAGCATGTCGTGTTTCTTTTGATGCCTAAGCGGATGGTTGTTCTGAAGGGGTAGTTGGTTTGACCATATCCCCCCCAGGGGGATAGGATGCGAGCGTAATTCATCGATGCATGAGACTCAAGGCATGAGCGATCACGAACACGGCCATCAGCACCAAAGTCATAGCGATATCATCAAAAGGTTGAAGCGTGCGGAGGGCCACCTGCGCAGCATCGTCAGCATGATCGAAGACAGCCGGGCCTGCGTCGACATCGCTCAGCAACTGCATGCCGTGGAAAAAGCCGTCTGCCAGGCCAAGCGTGTGCTTATCCAAGACCATATCGATCACTGCCTGGAACACACCGTCGAAGCACTCGCGACAGGTGAACGCGCATCGCTCGAAGACTTCAAGCAAATCACTAAGTACCTCTAGGCCTTTTCCCATGTCGAGCTTCGCTGAACTGCTGCAACAGGGAGCCTCGCAGGCCTGGTTGTACTTCCCCAGTGCCATCCTGCTGGGAGCCTTGCATGGCCTAGAGCCAGGGCATTCGAAAACCATGATGGCGGCGTTTATCGTGGCCATTCGCGGCACGGTGAAGCAGGCTGTTCTGCTGGGACTGGCCTCAACGCTTTCCCACACCGCAGTGGTTTGGCTGGTGGCCATGGCCGGCATGTACCTGGGGCAGAACCTGAATGCCGAAACCACCGAGCCGTATTTCCAGCTTGCGTCCGCCGCCATAATTATCACCATCGCCCTGTGGATGCTTTGGCGCACCTGGCGTGGCGAGCAGATGTGGCGCTTCGAGGAAGGCGATGATCTTCAGCATGACTATCACCACCACGATGAAATGCAGCGCATCGACACCGGGCATGGGCGCATCGAACTGTCGATCTTCGAAGAGGGCGTCCCTCCGCGCTGGCGACTGAATATCTTGACTGGCCATGCCTGGTCGGCAGCTGAAATGAGCCTGCTGACGACCCGCCCCGATGGCCTGGCCCAGCAGTTTCGCTTCGTCGACCGAGGTGACTACCTGGAGTCAGTGGACGAGATTCCCGAACCCCACGAATTCACAGCGCGCCTGAGCCTCGGCCATGCCGGTCATTCTCACGACTATGATCTGGAGTTCCACGAGCACGGCCACGGTCATGGCCATGATCATGCAGAACTGGAGGGCCTGGAGCTGTCGTTGGAGGGCTACCAGGATGCCCATGAGCGGGCGCATGCCAACGATATCCGCAAGCGCTTTAGCAATCGCAACGTCACCACGGGCCAGATCATCCTGTTCGGTTTGACGGGCGGGCTGATTCCTTGCCCGGCAGCGATCACCGTGCTGCTGCTCTGCCTACAAGTGAAGGAAGTCGCGCTGGGAGCCGTGCTGGTGTTGTGCTTCAGCATTGGCCTGGCCATCACCCTGGTTACCGTTGGTGCTGCCGCCGCTATCGGAGCACGCCAGGCGTCCAATCGCTGGCCCTGGCTTGGTGCTGTGGCGCGTCGCGCTCCGTACCTGTCCAGCCTATTGATCATCGGTGTGGGGATTTACGTGGGTGTCCATGGCTGGATCGGCCTGAACGCCTAGCCTGATGTGCGAGTTATCCGGCTATTTCGGCCTGTTCCTCGCCGCCTTCGGTGCCGCCACGCTGCTGCCCATGCAGCCGGAAGCGGTGCTGGTCGGCTTGCTGCTGACCGACCCCTATGCCGCCTGGACACGGCTGGCCGTGGCGACCACGGGCAATGTACTGGGCTAAGCACTGAACTGGCTGTTGGGCCGTTTTATCGAACACTACCGACACAAACGCTGGTTTCCCGTCAGCGAAGAAAAACTGGAAAAGACCCAGCAGGCTTATCACCGCTTCGGGCGCTGGTCGCTGCTGATCAGCTGGGTACATATTATTGGTGATCCACTCACAGTAGTGGCTGGCGTCCTGCGGGAACCCTTTTGGAGCTTACTGTTGATCGTAACGCTGGCCAAGGCCACTCGCCATCTGGTGCTGGCCCCTGACGCTCGGGTGAGACAGGTCAAGTTCTTCGGCTGGTCGCTCGATAAGTATTGGATTGCCGCTGTCGAAGATTTAATCCGGCAAGAGATGGTCTTTCCTCAAGCCTGCGCATTTACAATATAGGCACTCTCCCAAGTGCTTACTGTTCGTGGTCGGGCGCTAGATTGACCAAGGGGATTATTCCAGCTTGAGCAGAGCGCACCCACCCAGCGAGGGTCTCGAGATTCTGTTGCAGCGACTCAGCCTCCGTCCAGATGCAGGCATTCTCAGTAGGTACTGTCAGTGGCACACCCTCTACAAGGGTTAGGGCCATCGCATGAAGCTTCAGCAGCTCATCTCGGACAGCCACAACTCCACCTAACTCAGCCAGACAGGCATCGAATTGGTCAACCAGTCGCAGAAGCTGGGAGGTGTCGAAGCTGGCTCGCAGCTTGTCCAGTGCTACACCATCCACTTCTCCGTAGGGTGTGACTCGAAAAGTCGCGGGAGGGATCTCGATCATGTTGCCTCCTAGGCACCGGTCTTGCTGGCCGTGTTGGCTCGAAGCGAGCCGGCGGCCTGTTGGAATACCGAGTCCTTGATCCAGGGCTCCGGTGGCCTATTGAGCTTGAGGTTGAACTCACCGAAGCGCTTGACGTTGCTGGTCAGGTAGGGGCTGAGGAACGACACGTCCTCATCGGTGAACTGCCAGCCCTCGCGGGCCAGTTTATGCAGGATGCGCATCATGTCCACAGTGTTCTGCAGGATCACCGACGAGGCCACCATGTCGTTGTAGCGCAGCCGTTTCTGCTGCTCGTCCGGATCGTTTTCAGCAATCACATCGCCGCCGAAAGATAACCACTTGGAGAAACCGTTGTAGGACTCGATCTTGTTGGTGTTCGCGGTGACCTCCTGGCGCAACTCGCGACTGCCGATCCAGTTGAGCAAGAAGATCGTACGGATCACGCTGCCCAGTGCCTGAGCCGCATGGTAGAGCTTGTTGCGCCGGCTGTAGGAGCCGAGTTTGCGCAGCAGCATGGGCGAGGAAATCTTGCCGGCCTGGATCGACAATGCGACCTGCATCAGATCCTGCCAGTGGGTTTCGATCAAGTTCCAGTCGGCAGTGTCGGTGAACAGGCGGTTGATATGCTTGTACGAAGCACCGCGATCCGGCCGGCACATCACCAGGTCGCGCCAGTTGCGAATACGTGGCATCAGATTGATGCCCAACAGATGGGTGAAGGCAAACACCGTGGCCGACTGCCCTTGGGTATCGGAGTACACCGTGTCAGCCTCGACGCTGAGATCAGCCTTGAGCAGCCCCTCGATCACGTAGATCGCCTCCCAGATGCCCGGCGGGATGAAGTGCTGGAACACGGCGATGTAGTTGTTGGCCACGTGCCGATAGGCCACGGCTCCCATTTTGCGGTAGCGAAAGTGGTAGCCGGCCAGCAGGTTGTCATCATAGAAGTCGAACTGCGTGCCGTCCGCAGCCACCGCCTTGCCATCGCCCCAGAGCTTGGGCAGATCAAGTTGAAGGTAGAGTTCCACCAACTCGCGGTTAGCCTTGTCCAGTTTTTCCAGCGAGAGGTGACGGCGATTCGTATAGGACAGCATGTGTGGCGTGACATTACCGGTCAGATGCCGTGCAGCCTGGCTAGGGCCTAGGTTGCAGCCCATGGCGAAGATCGTCATCAGGTAGCGCTCGGCAGGCTCTTTGAGCTTCGGCTCGTTACCGGACATGGGCCCGAAATGCCGCGTGAACTGAATCCAATGCTCGATGTTAGCCATGATATCGAGCACATGCCTGGCCGGCATGCGCTGCATAAGCGCCGTCTGCAGCGAGATGGCCGAAGGGGGGATGTCCCGCGCCGCTACTCGGCGCAACACCGGTTCTCCAGCTTCGTTAATCGATACGTCCCCTCGGCATGATGGGAATTTCTCGTCCAGTTGTTGCGCGGTTTCCTCCAACTGGGTCTTGAGAGAGGCAACAAACTCCTTCGCTGTGCCAGGCAGCCCCATCTTTTCGCAGTAGGCCGGTAGTCGCTGGAGACATTCCTCCCAGGGTAGCAACTGCTTGCGATAGTCGGCGAAGGATACCGACCCTTGTACGCACATGTCGCCGGATCGCAGCTCGCTGGCCAGGTAGGAGAAAACGCAAACTTCCAGATAGCGCCGGTTGGTCGGTGGCCCCTCACTCGAAGGGCGACGAACGACCTTGACCCAGCGCTCCGACGCAAACGACAAATCGACGTGCTCGTCGATCCATTCGCGGTGTAGATTCTCGCTGTCCTGGATCAGTTGAAGTGCCTGAGTCAGCGACCGATCCTGAGTCGTGGGCTCCAGTTGGAGAAGGTGACTGAGACGGAACAACAGCGAGCGATGGGACCTGAAGTGCTTCCAGATCAACGGCAGGTAGTTATTACCGCCGGTAGCTTGGACTTCGGCGCAAGTCTCACGCAACCGATCCAGATTGCCATCAGGGGAGAGGTATTCCCGAATCAGGCTGCCAGCTTCCTGGTCATCCGGTTCTTGAACCAGAATCTGCACCACGCCGTCCAGGGTCGCCGCCAACTGCTCCAGCTTCTGGCGTTGTCGCGCCTGGATTTGTTCCAGCTCCTCCTTGGCGCGTTTATGGATCGTCGAAATCCGCCGGATGAACATCTCGGCCAGGTGGTCCCGAGTTCGCACACGCATTCGATATATCAAGGCCAGCATCAGCGTGTGGCGCTTCGGCAGCGAGCAGTCCTTCAGCTCGGAGACGTCCGCCGCCGCGGCTTGGGCAGCAAAGTGGCGAATCTTGGCATCGACGATCCCCTCAAAGATGGCCTCCAGGTCCCCGAAGCTCTCTAGCCAGGCCAAGTGGTCGATCAGCACCTCCAGGTGCTTGCGAGATGGCTTCTTGGGTGCCTGTTTCAGCGCATTGAAATCGCTCTGGCGCCGGCCGAAGTCGGTGTCGAGCAGCTCCTTCAGCTTGTAGATCACCTCGATTGGCGCTCGAGTCACGACTAGGTTGAAGGTAACTTCCTGGGCACTCGCCAAGGCGGTTTCTGCGAGGTTGTTGAGCGTCGAATAAGCCGGAAGCTCATAGCCACGCTGAATCAGCTCATCAAGCATGGCATTGATGAGATCGACTCGCTGCTCAAGAACTACAGCGCAGTCACGTGCGATCTGCTCAGTGACCGCTAGCCCGTCGCTGCTGTAGAAGGGGGTAACCTGCAGGTACTGCCGTACCGCTGCTTGGTGCCGGTAAAGGGTGCGGGGATTGCTATAGCGTGGAGCTATTCGTGCGCCGTAGCGGAGGCATTGCCGGACATGACTGATGAGTTCCTGAGGAAGCTCCTCGAACGGAACGAAATAGTGCAGCTGCTGAAACACCTTTAACTGGATTGCCAGCCCAATCGAGAGCGCTGGACTCTTAGCGGTGTTGTTGACCCATTCGATCTCTGAATCAGACAGGGAATAGCTTCGATG
>CAZOEC010000196.1:0-5994 GCA_964578635.1 uncultured Pseudomonas sp. | reverse complement strand
TCACCGGCAAGGAAGGCATGGGCTATGGCGACTTCAAGCTGCTGGCCATGCTCGGTGCCTGGGGCGGTTGGCAGGTGCTGCCGCTGACCATTCTGCTGTCCTCTCTGGTCGGAGCAGTACTCGGGTTGATCATGCTGCGCCTGCGCAACGCAGAAACCAGCACACCTATCCCCTTCGGTCCCTATCTGGCCATAGCCGGCTGGACCGCCCTGCTCTGGGGCGAGCAGATCACTAGTGGCTATCTGCAAATTGCCGGGTTTCGCTAGCACCGTCCCGTAGGGTGCGCCGTGCGCACCAGCCCTACCACCACCGCTCCCGAATGCAGACCATATAAATGCCGCGCGACACCGCACGGCCACATCGCAACAGGCAAACGCCATGCGGTTCGCCAGCCCCTGGCCGGGTGCTCTACAATTCGCGCTCTTCTACGGCATAAGATGTACGGACTATGAAACCCTGGATTCTTGGCCTAACCGGCGGCATTGGCAGCGGCAAGAGCGCGGTGGCGCAACACTTTATCGACCTGGGCGTGCACCTGGTCGACGCCGACCACGCCGCACGCTGGGTGGTCGAGCCCGGCCGACCGGCGCTGGACAGGATAGTCGAGCACTTTGGCGGCGATGTACTGCAAGCCGACGGCCAGCTTGATCGCAGCGCCCTGCGCGCACGCATCTTCGCCGACAGCGATGAACGGCGCTGGCTGGAAGCCTTGCTGCATCCGCTGATAGGCCAGGAAATCATGGCCTATCTGGCCCGAGCCGAATCGCCCTATGCGATCCTGGTTTCGCCCCTGCTGATCGAGTCCGGGCAACACCGGCTGACCCAGCGCGTGCTGCTGGTGGATGCCCCCGAACAGTTGCAGATCCAGCGCACCATTGCCCGCGACCAGAGCTCGGCGGAGCAGGTGCAGGCCATTCTCAAGGCCCAGGCCAGCCGCAGCGAACGCCTGCAGCATGCCCACGATGTGCTGGTTAACGATCGCGACCTGCACTGGCTGCAGGCCGAGGTCGAGCGCCTGCACAACTTTTATCTGACCCTACGCGGAGGCCAAATATGAGCACCACCACCGTCGCCTGCCCAACCTGCGGCGCACCCGTCGAGTGGGGCCCGCAAAGCCCTAGCCGGCCCTTCTGCTCGGAACGCTGCAAGCTGATTGACCTCGGGGCCTGGGCCTCGGAAGACCACGCCATACCCGGCAACCCGCTGGAAGACGATCTGTTTTCCGGTGAACTGCCACCGCGCGAGCATTGATCGCTATCAGACCGAGCAGAGTGCCCCACATGGGGTGTGGCCTTGGTGCGCGCGGCGCACCCTACAAGAGCGGCCTAACCTCGCGCTGATCGCGTCTAGGGCCGCATAAAGCCATAGTCGCGCTCATCGTCCAGGTTATCGGCCAGAAATTGCAGCTCGGCGGCCAGGTCGGCAGTGTCGCGCTGCAATCGGCTGCGCTCGACCACCGCACTGAGCAACGCGCGCAGGCTCAGCGCGCTATCGAAGCCCTGCTCGTGGGCATGCTGCAGACTCTGCTCAAGCTCCTCTCTGGCCCATTTGTGTACGCCCATCTCACACCTCCTCTGGTTGCTCCAGCAGGTCGCTGAAAAGGCTATGCCCCAGACATGCGTTGCACGACTGCCCGGATTCCCCCTCGCCCTTATTGAGGGGGAAGGGGAAACCGTACTATCTGTAGGAGCGGCCCATGGCCGCGAAAGGATCTGCCCGCGCGCGGATCGCGGGCATGGCCCGCTCCTACAGGAATTGCTGCATACAACAGGTAAATGGGACATAGCCGCTGAAAAAAAACTTACGCGCCCCTGCTAACCGAGCGTGCCCAAGCTGCCGAGCCGCACCTTGATCTGGATCAACCGGCCCGCCTCGATAAGCGCGCCGAAGGGTGCACTATCACTCGGGACGGTTATCGTCCTTCCAGGGGGCCGCCAGGTAACGCGAGCGATTGAAGGTTTCCAGCCAGTCCGGGTAGAACACCACCAGCGCCGTCACCAGCATGCCGTTGATAAAGGCCTCGGGGAACATCACCAGCCACAGGTAGCCGATAAAGTCCCCCAGCCAGGGCGGCATGGGGAACAGGCCATCCATCCACAGCACGGCGAACCCCGCGCCGACGCAGAGCAATACCGCCAGGGCCGCGGCAAAGAAACCACTGAAGAAGATATAGACGAACAGGTTGCGCGGCTGCGCGCGCTCGACCCGCAGCGCACAGATTTCGGTCACCGCCACGGGAATCGCCACCAGCAACAGACCATTGACGCCCAGGGCAGCCAGATCCTGCCGCCCCAGCGCGACCATCCCCAACTGCGCGGCAAAACCGGCCAGCACCGCCAGAGGCCAGTCCAGCAACAGGGTCACCGCCGTCATGCCGATAAAGTGGTAGGACAGGCCAGAATCGAAATCGCGCCGCACCAGCCATAGCAGAAAGAGCACCAGAGCCGTCCCGCCCAGCAGATGCTGCCGGCGCAGATCGCTGAACAACTCCAGCCAGGGCGCACGCCACAATGCCCAGCCCAGTAGCGGCAGATAGAGCAGCCAACCGGCCAGTTGGGTGGTGGGCTGCAACAGTTCGGCAGCGATCATGGTTTCCCCCGATAAGCCGGCGGTAGAGCGCGCCAGCAATCTGGATCTTGCCTGCGAAAGCAGACGATGAGCAAGGAAGCCCAACGCCGAATGTAGCCCGGACCAGCGCAGCGCAGTCCGGGTCGCATCGGCGGGACCTATCAGCCATATAGAGCATGGCCACGGGTTCGGCGTCAGATATCTCCCGGATTGCGCCAGGGCTTATCCGGGCTACCGAGCGCGCTGCAGGGTGGATAACACCTTTCTTATCCACCCTCACGGCAGAACATCCAGCCGCATCAGGGGATACCAACAACCCGGCCGCGCGGCTAAGCTGGCGACATGGACGACTCGGATTATCTGCGCCTGCTTACCCATCAGGCCGAACAAGCCAATGCCTTTCTCTCCAATGCCCGCAAATGGGAGCGTGAGCGTTGGGTATGCCAGCGCCTGTTGCAGGCACTCAACGTCAGCCATCGCCTCGACGAATTCAGCGCTGCCCGGCAGGAGCCGCCGGATGTGCTGTTTCGCGATGCCTGTTTCGAGGTGTTCTTTGTGCTGGATGAAGGTCGCCGCCTGAATGACGAATGGCGCGCCGAACTGGAGCGCCGGCGCAGCGCCTTCTCCCTCAGCCAACTGGTGCGCCGCGAGGCCAGGCCCCGGCGCATCGGCGCGGCGGAACTGCAGCAGCGCCTGAGCCCCACCCTGCGCAAGAAGGCCCACAACTACGGTGAGCGCGGCATGGACCTGGGCGAGCTGGACCTGCTCGCCTTTGTCAGCCTGAAGCGCGCCACCCCCGACTTCAACAGCCACTTCCCGCCGCCCACCGAGTTTCTGCGCCAGGGCTGGCGTTCGCTGTCACTGGTCGGGCCGAATTTCGCCCGGGTGCTGTTTGCCCACCCGGATGCGCCGGACTTCCTGCGCAGCAACCTCGGCCGCAGCGTGATTTTCGATGTAGGGATCAGCCTGTGAGTCCCTTGCAGGAGCTGCTCGCCGCCGTGCCGCAACAAGGTAGGGTGCGCTGGATCGGGGTACGCCCGGCAGCGCGGGCCGCAATGCTCGAACTGCAGGCGGTGGAAGCCCGTCGTGAAGCGGGCCTGACCGGCGACCACAGCCGCCCGGGGCTGCACAATGCCCGGCAGGTGACTCTGATCCAGTGGGAGCATCTGGCGGTCATCGGCGCGCTGCTTGAGCGCCCGCCCGAGCAGCCGATCACCCCGCAGGAGCTGCGGCGCAATATCGCCATCAGCGGTATCAATCTGTTCAGCCTCAAGGGCCGGCGCTTTCGCCTCGGCCAGGCGATCCTGCAGACCACCGGCTGGTGTCAGCCCTGCGCGCGCCTGGAAGAGCGCCTGGGCAGCGGCACCTTTCAGGCCGTACGCGGACATGGCGGCATCACGGCGCGGGTACTCCAGGGCGGCATTATTCGCCTGAATGACTTACTGTGCGTTGAGCCGCTGTAAGGCGCACCGCTAGAATGCCCACCATCGCTCGCAAGCCCCACCGCTTGCCGACCGCCCGAGCCCGCGAGGATCTTTATGTCCAGCCGCCTGAACCCTGATGACCAGAAACGCGTCGAACACTATCTGAGTGCCCCGCAGCACCAGATCGAGCGTCAACCCTTCAGGGTCTGGCGCTTGCTGATGGTGATCATTGTCGTCGTGATCGGGCTGGGCCTGTTAAGCCGTCTTCTGAGTCGACTGGTGCTATGAGCTGCATTGCGCTCGCCCATGTCGACTCGCCACATTTTCCTAAAAGCCTTGTGAGTGTCGCAAATGACTCATCGAATAGTGATTGTCGGCGGTGGTGCTGGCGGTTTGGAGCTGGCCACCCGCCTGGGTAGAACCCTGGGTAAACGCGGCCAGGCCCAGATAACCCTGGTCGACGCCAACCTCACCCATATCTGGAAACCTCTGCTGCACGAAGTCGCCGCCGGCTCGCTGAACTCCTCGGTGGACGAGCTGAACTACGTGGCCCAGGCCAAGTGGAACCACTTCGAGTTCCAGCTCGGGCGCATGGCCGGCCTTGATCGCGGCGAGCGGCGGGTGCGCCTGGCTGCCACCCTGGATGATGACGGCACCCTACTGATGCCCGAGCGCGAACTGAGCTACGACAGCCTGGTGATCGCCGTCGGCAGCACCACCAACGACTTCGGCACCCCTGGCGCGGCTGAGCACTGCCTGTTTCTCGATACCCGCGAGCAGGCCGAACGCTTCCACCACCAGCTCCTCAGTCATTACCTGCGCGCCCATGCCAGCCAGGATAGCAATACCGAGATCATCAACGTGGCCATCGTCGGCGCAGGGGCCACCGGCGTCGAGCTGGCCGCCGAACTGCACCACGCGGCCCACGAACTGGCGGCCTATGGCCTGAACAGCATCCGCCCGGAAAACATGCGCATCACCGTGATCGAGGCCGGGCCGCGGGTACTGCCCGCCCTGCCGGAGCGCATCGGCAAGCCGGTACACAAGACCCTGGAGAAACTCGGGGTCACCGTGCTGACCGGTGCCGCGGTCAGCCAGGTGACCCGCGACGCCCTGCACACCGCCGGGGGCCAGGAGATTCCCGCCAGCCTCAAGGTCTGGGCCGCCGGAATCCGTGCGCCGAGCTTTCTCAAGG
This sequence comes from uncultured Pseudomonas sp., assembly GCA_964578635.1. Classification (GTDB taxonomy): domain Bacteria; phylum Pseudomonadota; class Gammaproteobacteria; order Pseudomonadales; family Pseudomonadaceae; genus Aquipseudomonas. The sequence goes on along the minus strand of CAZOEC010000196.1, from coordinate 807 downwards.
ATCTGGACGGCCTGGAGAGCAACCGGATCAACCAGCTCCAGGTCAAACCCAGCCTGCAGACCACCCGCGACGACAATATCTTTGCCTTCGGCGACTGTGCGGCCTGCCCGCAGCCCGGCAGCGACGGCAAGAACGTACCGCCACGCGCCCAGGCGGCGCACCAGCAAGCCTCGCTACTGGCCAAATCGCTGAAGCTGCGCATCGAAGGCAAGGCCCTGCCGGAATATCGCTACCGCGACTACGGCTCACTGATCTCGCTGTCGACCTTCTCTGCTGTGGGCAACCTGATGGGCAACCTGACCGGTAGCGTGATGCTCGAAGGCTGGCTGGCGCGGATGTTCTACGTGTCGCTGTACCGCATGCACCAGATCGCCCTCTACGGCACCGTACGCACCCTGCTGATGATGCTGGGCGACCGCATCGGCCGCAGCACCGAGCCGCGACTCAAGCTGCACTAACGCCGTAGATTACCGGCTCACCGTAGGGTGGGTTAGCGGCGCTAAGCGCAGAGCGACCAGACACAGCAAGCGTCGCGCGCCGCGTAACCCACCAGGCTATCGCCCGAGTTGCGCCTGGGGTGCAATTGCAATTATCAGCTGCGGATACCTGTAGGAGCGGGCCATGCCCGCGAAGTGATGATCGCGGCCATGGGCCGCTCCTACATTTATTCACGCGTCTGAAAGGTTACCGCCAAAAATCGCAGGCAATAAAAAACCCGCACTAGGCGGGTTTTTTATCATTCAAGCGAACTTGAAATGGTGGGTCGTGTGGGATTCGAACCTACGACCAATTGGTTAAAAGCCAACT
>CAZOEC010000195.1:0-6240 GCA_964578635.1 uncultured Pseudomonas sp. | reverse complement strand
GTGTTGGGTGTGTTTGGTTTTTTGGTGCAGTATTTCCAGGAATATGATGTGCCGGTTCTCGGCATCGATCCGACAGCAAACACGGCGGAAGCGGCGCGAAAGAAAGGCATTGAAACATGGGTGGATTTTTTTGGTGCTGAATTTGCCCGCTATAAATCCACAGTTCGCCGCTGGTTGTGAACCATACTGCCGGGCTGCAGCCAAAGCATGCCGTGTCGGCGTGATTGGCTGGTGCGCACAGCGCACCCTACGCGGATCATGCCCGGCACCTGAGCGGTGCCACATCTGGCGCGATTAGGCATCAACCCCACAGCCCATGCGTCTCCCCCCCAGCGGCCCAGTACTGCATCACTCAGGAATACCATCAGATGAACAGGCTGTACTTGCTTGGCTTTATAGCCTGCTTTACCAGTCACGCGGCGCTGGCCGGAGCCTCTCCCGCCCTGCTGGATAACAAGCAGGCCTTTATCGCCGACTTGATGACGCAGATGACCCTGGAGGAAAAAGTCGGCCAGCTGCGTCTGATCAGCATCGGCGGGGACATGCCGCGCCCGCGTATTCTCGAGGAGATCGCCGCCGGCAATATCGGCGGCACCTTCAATACCGTAACGCGCCGCGACAATCGCCCCATGCAGGACGCCGCGATGCAGCGCAGCCGGCTGAAGATTCCGCTGTTCTTCGCCTACGACGTGATCCATGGCCATCGCACCATTTTCCCGATCAGCCTGGCGCTGGCGTCGAGTTGGGATCTGCCGGCGATTGCCCTGAGCGGCCGCATTGCCGCCATCGAAGCCAGCGCCGATGGCCTCGACATGGTCTTCGCGCCCATGGTCGATATCACCCGCGATCCGCGCTGGGGGCGCACCTCGGAAGGCTTTGGCGAAGACCCCTATCTGGTCTCGCAGATTGCCCAAACCATGGTCAAGGTCCTGCAAGGGCCAACGCCCAGCGCCGCCGACAGTGTGATGGCCAGCGTCAAGCACTTCGCCCTGTATGGCGCGGTCGAGGGCGGGCGCGATTACAACGTGGTGGATATGAGCCCGATGCGCATGCATCAGGATTATCTGCCGCCCTACCGCGCTGCCGTCGACGCCGGTGCAGGCGGCTTGATGGTCGCCCTGAATACCATCAACGGCGTGCCGGCCAGCGCCAACACCTGGCTGATGCAGGATCTGCTGCGCCGCGACTGGGGTTTTCGCGGGGTTACGATCAGCGACCACGGCGCAATCAGCGAACTGATCAGCCACGGGATTGCCCGCGATGGTCGCGAGGCCGCCAAACTGGCGATCAAGGCCGGAATCGACATGAGCATGGCCGACTCGCTGTATCGCCAGGAGCTGCCCGCACTGGTGCGCTCGGGCGAGGTCAAGGAGGCGGAAGTCGACAATGCCGTGCGTGAAGTGCTCGGGGCCAAATACGACATGGGCTTGTTCCATGATCCGTACCGGCGCATCGGCATTGCCGCCGAAGACCCGGCCGACGTCCAGGCCGAGAGCCGTCTGCACCGCGCCGAGGCCAGGGCCGTGGCGCGCCAGTCGATGGTCTTGCTGAAAAACCGTCAGCAGACCCTGCCACTGAAAAAAACCGCCCGCATTGCCCTGGTGGGGCCCCTGGCGGATTCGCCCATCGACATGCTGGGTAGCTGGTCGGCCGCCGGTAACGCCGCGCAGTCGGTCACCCTGCGCCAGGGCCTGAACGCGGCGCTGGGCGAGCAGGCGCAAGTGATCTACGCCCTGGGAGCGAACGTGACCGATGACCGGCGCATCATCGACTACCTGAACTTCCTCAAGGAGGACAAACCGGTGGTGGTGCAGGACCCGCGGCCGCCCGCCGAGCTGATTACCGAAGCGCTGCAAGCCGCCGAACAGGCCGATGTGATAGTGGCAGCGGTTGGCGAGGCGCGCGGCATGTCACACGAATCTTCGAGCCGCACGCGCCTGGACATTCCCCCCAGCCAGCAGGCGTTGCTGCGGGCGCTGAAGAAGACCGGCAAACCGCTGGTGCTGGTGTTGATGAATGGCCGGCCGCTGGCGCTCAACTGGGAGCAGGCCAATGCCGACGCGATACTGGAAACCTGGTTCAGCGGCACCGAGGGCGGCCATGCGATTGCGGACGTTCTGTTCGGCGATTACAACCCGTCCGGCAAGCTGCCCATCACCTTCCCGCGCACGGTCGGGCAGATTCCGACCTACTACAACCACTTGCGCCTCGGTCGTCCCTTTGTCGAAGGTCACCCGGGCAACTACACCTCGCAGTACTTCGAGGAGCCCAACGGGCCGCTGTACCCCTTCGGCTATGGCTTGAGCTACACCGATTTCAGCCTTTCCGAGTTGCAGCTGTCCAGCCGCAGCCTGTCGCGCGATGGCAGCCTCGACGTCAGCCTGACCCTGAAAAACACCGGCGCGCGTGACGGCGCGACTGTGGTGCAGCTGTATATCCGCGACATAGCGGCTTCCGTGGTGCGTCCGGTCAAGGAGTTGAAGCGCTTTCGCAAGGTCACGCTCAAGGCCGGCGAACAGACCCAGGTGCGGTTCAGCATCAATGAAGAGGACCTGAAGTTTTTCAACGCCCAGTTGCAGCATGTGGCCGAGCCGGGTGAATTCGAGGTGCAGATCGGCCTGGATTCGCAAGCCGTGCAGAGCCAGCGCTTCGAGCTGCTGTAGCGGAAGAGCCAAGCCATTGCAGGACCGGGCGAATCAGCCCAAACCATGGGGGCCTGGTGCGCACAGCGCACCCTAGGGTTTGCGCATTCAGCGGCGGCATAAGCAAAAAAAGGCCGCTCAGTGCGGCCAAAAGGGAGGGTAAAGCGTTAGCCGCCGCTGGCGTTCATAAAGCGCAGTATCTTCACCTCGCCATCGGCGCTGAATTCGTGGCGCAGCGGTTTGCGTTGCAGGGCCTGCTGCACGGCGTCGATGATCGGCTGATCGTCCAGCGGGTAGCGGCGCACCAGGGCCCGCAGGTCGATGGAGTTCTCATGGCCCAGGCACAACAGCAGGCGGCCTTCGACGGTCAGGCGCACGCGGTTGCAGGTGCTGCAGAAGTTGTGCGAATTCGGCGAGATAAAACCGATGCGCGTGCCGGCATGTTCTTTCAGGCGGATATAACGGGCCGGGCCGCCGCTGTGTTCGGCGCTGTCGATCAGTTCATGCTGGCTGGCGATCAGCTTGCGCACCTCTTCGCTGGAACAGTAGGACTCGCCGCGCGAACGGCCCACATCGCCCAGGGGCATTTCTTCGATAAAGCTGATATCCAGCTGGCGGGCGATGGCGTAGTCGACCAGGCGCAGCACTTCGTCGAAGTTGCGCCCTTTCATGATCACGGCGTTGAGTTTGATCCGCTCGAAGCCGGCATCGCGCGCCGCTTCGATGCCGTCCAGCACCTGGCGCAGGCTGCCGGTACGGGTGATGCCGCGAAATTTTCCCGGGTCGAGGCTGTCGAGGCTGATATTCAGGCGCTTGACCCCGGCGTCGGCCAGCGGCTTGGCCAGTTTCACCAGTTGCGAGCCGTTGCTGGTCATCACCAGTTCGCGCAGGCCGGGCAAGGCGGCGATGCGCTGGCACAGCTCGACGATGCCGCTGCGTACCAGGGGTTCGCCGCCGGTCAGGCGGATCTTCTTTGTGCCCAGACCGACGAACAGCGCGGCCAGGCGATAGAGCTCTTCCAGGCCGAGCACCTGCTGGCGCGGCAGGAAGGTCATGTCTTCGGCCATGCAATAGACACAGCGGAAATCACAGCGGTCGGTGACCGACATGCGCAGGTAATCGATAGTGCGGCCGAAGCCATCCTGCAGTTGTGTGTCCATGCTTCCTCCGATGCCTGTGCTGCCGTAGCCCGGATGTAATCCGGGAAATTGTGCGCTGACCAGATCACCCCGGATTGCATCCGGGCTACGGAACTGCGATCCACCCCTGGCGATGGTGGATGAAAAAGGCGTATCCACCCTACCCATTCGCGACTGTTGCTATTGCACCAGCGGCGAGTCGGCCCCCTGCAGGCGAATGCCGACGATATCCGCCGCGCCGATCAGGGTTTGCAGGTACTGGGACACGGCCTTCTGCCAAACGCCCTGTTGCAACAGCGCGCGGATGGAGTCGGCGACTATTTCGTAGGGCAGCAATTTGCCTTCCAGGCGCTGGTCGATGCTGACCACATGCCAGCCATAGCGGCTTTCGATGGGTTGGCTGGCCAGCCCGGCCGGCAACTTGAACAGCTGACGTTCGAACTCGGGCACGGTCTGACCCTTGCTGATCTGCCCCAGGGAGCCGGCCTGGGCCTTGGACGGGCAGGCCGAGTGCGCGTGCGCCAGTTCGGCAAAACGCCCACCATCTTCCTGCAACAAGGCCAGCAGGCCTTCGGCTTTTTCTTTCGCCAGGCTGCGGGCCTCGGCGTCCTCGGGAGCGCATTCGAGCAGAATATGCCGCGCGGCCAGCAAGGGCGCGGTGGCATAGCGCTCGCTGTTGCTCTGGTAATAACGCTGGCAGCTTGCCTCGTCGCACTCGGGCAGCAGCACTTCGCGCTCGATCAGCAGCGCCGTGGCGGCTTCTTCTTCGCTCTGCCCGGGCTGGGGCACCACGAGCAAGCCCAGTTCGCCGATGCGTTGCTGCAACAGCTCACGGATCACCAGCGCCTGGCTGGCGAGAAACAGCGCCTCCTCGCGGCTTGGTGCCGGGTGGTATTGCAGCTCCTGGGCCATGGCCTCGGGGGCGATGGTCACCCCGTTGACCCGGATGCGCGGCCATTCCTGCTCGCTGCTGGCGATCAGCAGCGGTTCGGCGTCCGCCGCTTGCTGTTCGACCACCGCGCTGACGGCCGGGGCTGCCAGTTCATGGGCCAGTTCAGTTTCGAGCACTGCTGCGGGCGGCGTTTTGACGTCGCCACAACCGCCCTGTCCCGCATTGCTACCACCACATCCGCATGCCATGACCTGTTCCTCGATTCGTGGAGGGCTGCCGTATTGCGACACCCCTCATGTACATCTGTTTGCGACTATTGCGCTTGTTCGCTTGTTACACCGTCCAGCTCGGCTTCCGGCTCGTCGGCCGAGGGCCGCGATTCGGGTGCCTGTTGCTGCACCACGGGGGCATCTGCCGGATGTTCGACGGGCTGCTTTTGCCCACCACAACCGCCCTGCCCCGCATTACCACCACCGCATCCACATCCCATGATCCTTACCTCATCGATTGGTTGATCAAATACCCGACGTGCCCTGACCGGCGCGTCTGCGCCAGCCGGGGCAACGACTCAGGCATCCTTGGCCTTCAAGGCATAAGCGGGTGCCGCTTGCCCCGGAGCCTGGCGAACCGGATCTTCGAACTGGCGTGGCTGCGCAGGCCGCTGTGCAACCGGACGCGTGCCCTTCTGCCGAACGATCTGGTAGCGCCGGCCCAGGTACCACACCGGTGCGCTGACGATGTGCACCAGGCGGGTAAAGGGGAACAGCACGAACAGGGTCAGGCCGAGGAACACGTGCAGCTTGTAGACCAGCGCCACCGGTGCAATGGAGGCGGCGGCAGCCACCGGTTGCAGGGTCACGGTGTATTGCGCCCAGTTGCCCAGCATCACCATCACCGAACCGTCCATATGGTCGGCCGAGGCGACGATGGTCAGCAGGCCCAGGACCAGCTGCGCCAACAGCACCACCAGCACCAGCATGTCCGAGGTACTGGAACTGGCGCGTACCCTCGGGTCGCTGAGGCGACGCTTGAGCAGCATCAGCAGGCCGATCAGGCACAGCACGCCGAAGAAGCCGCCGGAAACCATGGCTACCAGTTGCTTGTTGGCGGTGCTGATCACCGAGTGGTACACCGCCTCGGGGGTCAGCAGGCCGACGAAGTGGCCGGCGAGGATAAACAGCACACCGACGTGGAACAGGTTGCTGGCGATGCGCATATAGCGCTGCTCGGATGCCGAGCGGGCGAAGATCTGGCTGGAGCCGGCCTTCCAGCTGTACTGCGACAGGTCGAAACGCGCCCAGCTGCCGATGATGCAGATGGCCAGGGCGATATAGGGATAGACCCCGAACGCCAGCAGATTGATGTTAGACATTACCCACCTCCTGAACCGGCTCGGCGGCCGGCCCTGCTTGCTTGAAATCCACCCAGTGCAGCGGCACCGGCACTTCTTCGCGGGCCTTGCCCGGTAGGGTTGTCTGGCTCGGGCAGCGGTCCTGCTGCTCGGCCTGGAGGAAGTCCACGGCCTCCTCTTCCCAGATCTTGTCGAGGGCTTCGAGGGAGTCGTCGC